>JBAXIA010000004.1:0-67963 GCA_037138615.1 Mycobacteriaceae bacterium
CGGGAAGCGCCGACACCGACGAACATCTCGACGAAGTCCGAGCCGGAGATCGTGAAGAACGGCACCCCGGCCTCGCCGGCAACGGCCCGCGCCAACAACGTCTTGCCGGTGCCCGGCGGGCCGTAGAGCAGCACACCCTTGGGGATCTTTGCTCCGACAGCCTGGTAGCGGGCCGGGTTCTGCAGGAAGTCCTTTATCTCGTAAAGCTCCTCGACGGCCTCGTCGGCCCCGGCGACGTCGGCGAAGGTGGTCGTCGGCATATCTTTGGTCAGCAGCTTGGCCTTGGACTTGCCGAACCCGAAGCCCATCCGGCCACCGGTCTGCATGCGGGAGAACAGCACGAACAGCCCGACCAGCATGAGTAGGGGCAGCATGTACACCAGCAGCGATCCCAACAGGCTGGGCTGATTGACCGCGGTGTTGGTCTTGATGCCCTTGTTGGTCAGCGCCTCGAACAGCGGCACCGCGTACCCGGTCGGGTACTTCGCGATCACCTTGGTGGAGTTGTCCGTTTCCTTGCCGGCGTTCTTCAGTTCCAGCCGGATCTGCTGTTCCTTGTCGTCAATCTGGGCCGTCTTGACGTTGTCGGCGTTGATTTGCGACACCGCGACGGAAGTGTCGACGGGCTTGAAGCCGCGGGTGTCGTCACTGAAGTAGAAGAACAACCAGCCCAGCAGCAGCACCGCGGCGATCACGGTCAGCGTGCGGATAACGTTTTTCCGGTTCATCAAGCGTCGGCCCCGGGGGCCTCGTCCTTCCGATGTGCTCTGCGGGGGAATGTCTCAGGTTACCGCTACCCCAACGTCGGACAGTGCCCCGAGGGTTTCCGTCATCGAATGGTTCCCAATTCCAGACCCCTGACAGGCCCACGCCGGCCTCGGACGCCGCTGTGCTTGGCTGGGTCGGTGGTCACGCCAAGCGAACGGTTAGTCGACGTCAACGGGGTCCGGTTGCGGATTCTCGAGGCCGGCCCCCCGGACGGGCCGGTGGTGATCCTGACCCACGGATTCCCCGAGTTGGCCTACTCCTGGCGTCATCAGATTCCCGCCCTGGCCACGGCCGGCTACCGGGTGATCGCCCCCGATCAACGCGGCTATGGGGGCTCAACGCGCCCCGAGGCCATCGAGGCGTATGACATCGCTGAGCTGACCGGCGATGTGGTCGGCCTGCTCGACTACGCCGGGGCCGAACGCGGCGCGCTGGTCGGACACGACTGGGGCGCGGTAGTGGCGTGGAGCACCCCACTGCTGCACCCCGACCGGGTCGCCGCCGTGGCCGGTCTGAGCGTGCCACCGGTGCCGCGGCCCCTGACACCGGTGACCGAGGCGTTGCGCAGGATCTTCGGTGACAACTTTTTTTACATGCTGTATTTCCAGCAACCGGGCGTGGCCGATGCCGAGATGGACGCAGATCCACGTCGCAGTTTGCGGCGGATGCTGGGTGGGATGCGGGCACCCCAGGATGAAACAGCCGCGCTGCGGATGCTGGCACAGGGACCCGAGGGATTCATCGACCGGCTGCCTGAGCCGGACCGACTGCCGGACTGGCTGGCCGCCGCTGAACTCGACCACTACGTCACCGAGTTCAGCCGCACCGGCTTCACCGGGGCGCTGAACTGGTATCGCAATTACGAACGCAACTGGCACATCACGGCCCATCCAGCCGCCGAGACCATCGGCGTTCCTTCGCTTTTCGTGGGCGGAACCGATGACCCGGTGCTCGCCTTCACCAAAACCACCCGTGCCCGCGAGGTCGCCATCGGTCCCTATCGGCAGGTCATGCTGGACGGCGCCGGCCACTGGATTCAACAGGAGCGACCAAATGAGATCACCGCTGAACTCCTGACGTTCCTGTCCGAAGTGCCGTGGACGTGAATTCGCCGACCGCGAAACGACCTCCCAGGCGCGCTACGGTGAATCATGACCGCTGCCACAACTCCACGCCGCATCGTGACAGCCATCGTGGCCGGTACTGCGGCGGCACTGACCGTCGCCGCCCTGGCAGGGTGTGATTCGACAGCAGGGCCGGTCGCGGCGAGTCCACGCCAGGTGACCGTCGTCGGCTCCGGACAGGTACAGGGACCACCCGACACGGTGACCGCCGATGTGGGGATCGAAGCGGTTGCCCCGGATGCAACATCGGCGATGAATCAGACCAGCGACCGCCAGCAGGCCGTCATCGGTGCGCTGACCGCCGGCGGCATCGACGCCAAAGACATCAGCACCACGACGGTGAGCCTGCAACCTCAGTACGGCGAGAATTCCGTGATCACCGGATACCGGGCGGGCAACTCGATTCAGGTGAAGATCCGCAAACTCGAGGCCGCCTCGGGCGCGCTGGCCACCATCATCAGCACCGGCGGCAACACCACCCGGATCAACTCGGTCAACTTCTCCATCGACGATGACTCGAAGCTGGTGCGTGATGCCCGCGCGCGGGCCTTTGACGACGCCAAGAACCGGGCGCAGCAGTACGCCGAATTGTCGGGCCTATCACTGGGCAAGGTCATCTCGATCTCGGAAGCACCCGGCGGTATCTCACCCCAACCAGTCCCGATGCCACGTAGTGACGCGATGGCCGCCGCGGTACCACTTGCACCCGGCGAGCAGACCGTCAGCTTCTCGGTCACTGCAGTGTGGGAGTTGACCTAATTCCCTACCCCAGCAAGCCAATTCGCTAGTGCGGGTGGACCTTTAGCGCTGATAAACCCTCAGTGCTGATAGACCCTCAGTGCTGATAGACCCTCAGTGCTGATAGACCCTGGGGTCCAGCGTCCCGATGTAGGGCAGGTCGCGATAACGCTCGGCATAGTCCAAGCCGTAGCCGACGACGAACTCGTTGGGGATGTCGAAACCGACATAGGCAATATCTAGTTCGCAACGCACGGCATCGGGTTTGCGCAGCAGTGTGCACACCCGTAACGATCGCGGATGGCGGGTCGCCAGATTTCGGAGCAGCCAGGACAGCGTCAGGCCGGAGTCGACGATGTCCTCCACGATCAGCACATCGCGCTCAGCGATATCGCGATCCAGGTCCTTGAGGATGCGCACCACCCCCGAGGACGATGTCGACGAGCCGTAGGAGCTGACAGCCATGAACTCCAACTGGGTGGGCAGCGGAATGGCGCGAGCCAGGTCGGTGACGAACATGACCGCCCCCTTGAGGACGGTCACCAGCAGTAGATCCTGACCAGCCAGCGCATCGGCATAGTCGCGACCCAATTCGGTGCCGAGTTCGACGGTACGGGCCTGAATCTGCGCTTCAGACACCAAGACGGACTTGATGTCGCCGGCATACAGCTCATGCGCTGTCACGACCCCAGCGTGCCATGCCGCACACGAATACGAACAATCAGACCGGTTTACGGCTCAACGTCAGCTCCGCGCCACGACGTTCGGCGAACAGCCTCGTGTACGGAACCTCGGAGCCAACCGCCACCCCGCCCTGTCCCCGCCAGGCACTCACCAACGCATCGACCGCCCGAATCTGGGTATCGGTCAGCCCACTGGCGCCACCGGCAAGCAGCCAGGCCCGGATCACCCGACGCCGCAGCGCGGCGGGCAGATCCTTGATCGCGGCGGTATCCAGACCGTCACCGGACACCGCCCCAGCGAGATCGTGACCGGCGAGTGAATCGAGTGCATCGGTGTCTTCCCGCAGCCCCGAGGCGGTGCGGGCCAGCGCCTCAGCGACCCCACCGCCCAGCACCTGCTCCAGCAGTGGCAGTACCTCGGTGCGCAATCGCACCCGGGTGAAGCGGGCGTCGCTGTTGTGCGGATCGTTCCAGACCGCCAGTCCGAGTTCCGCGCAGGCGGCATGGGTGCGGCTGCGCCTCATACCGAGCAACGGCCGGTACCACGGCGGATCGCAGGACCGCATCCCGGCGATCGACCGGGCACCCGAGCCGCGCCCGAGGCCCAACAGCACGGTTTCGGCCTGGTCGTCGAGGGTGTGGCCGAGCAGCACCGGCGCGCCTTGCCGAGCCGCATCCAGAGCGGCGTACCGGGCAGTTCGCGCGGCCGCCTCCGGCCCGCCGGTGTCTCCGACCTGCACGCGCAGGACCCGGGCCGCTACGCACCCGAGGTCCATGGCCTGTTGTCGAGCGGTCAGGGCAACCACATCTGAGTCCGCCTGCAGTCCGTGATCGACGATCAGTGCGGTCGTGGGACGGGTCGCGGCGGCGGCGGCGGTCAACGCAAGTGAGTCGGGCCCGCCGGATAGCGCCACGCACCACGACTGCGCGTCGGCGAGCCAGCTCGCGGCGAAGTCAGCCAGTGCAGTGCGCAGCCCGGCTACAGAACTCTGTCGATCCACCGCTGGGGGTTTTCGATCTCGTCGGGCAACGGCAGGGTGTCGGCACTAGTCCACACCGCATTGAAGCGCAGCATCCCGACCCGGTCCACCACATGGTCGACGAATGCTTTACCGCGGGTGTACTGACTCAACTTCGCGTCCACCCCGAGCAGAGCGCGCAGCAGCCGCTGCAGGGGCGGCTGCCTACGTTGCCTGCGTTCATCGAAGCGTCTCCGGATGAGATGGACTGAGGGCACTACCGCGGGACCAACGGCATCCATCACGTGGTCTGCGTGGCCTTCGAGCAGGGTGCCGAGAACGAGGAGCCGATCGAGCGCCTCTCGCTGCGGCTCGGACTGCACCGCGCGCACCAGTCCCAGTACACCGGCGCTGCCAGGGTCCGATTCACCCACCGGCACCATGCGGCGTTGTTTGAGAAACTCCGTAAGGCGCCCGACCACCTTGCCGATGTCATCTCCGCGATCCGCGGTCAGCACTTCCAACGAACTTGACATGTGGTCGACCAGCCACGGATTAGCGGTGAACTGAATGCGGTGGGTGACCTCGTGCAGGCATACCCACATCCGGAAATCCTTCGGCACCAACCGCAGCTGTCGTTCGACGGAGATCACGTTGGGATAGACCAGAAGTAGACAGCCGCCGTCATCACCGGCGAATGGGTCGTACTGGCCGAGGATGCCGGAAGAGACGAACGCGAGTACCGCTCCAGTTTGAGCGCCGGCAATACGGCCGGAGATGGCGTGATTAGGGGTGTCGGTGCCGCCGGTCATCACCCGCATGGAATCGGATGCGGCTCGAATCCATTGCTCCCGGTTGACGATTCGGGCCTCGGGTACCGGGCGGTCACTGAAGAGTCCGGTGACGTCGCGGACGGGCCCCTCTGCGAAGCGGGCAGATTCGGCGAGCTGTTCGATCGCCTGCCGACGGGTGTACTCGGTGGCGGGCGGGCCCGGCCGGAGTAGCCGTGCCCCCACCGTTCCGGCGAAATGCCAGTCGACCGCTTTGCCGACGGACGGTGGTTGCACGGAAGTCTTCATCACGAGCTACAGCCACAGGTGCGCAGCGTCGCGGCTAGCGCATCAATGGCGGTTCGTCCCTCAATCCCGGCATTGTTGGAGATGAATGCGAATGTCAACACCCGGCCACTGGCGTCGGTAACGATCCCGGCCAGAGAATTGGTCTTGGTCAGCGACCCGGTCTTGGCACGCAGCCAACCGGCCGGGGATTTCAACTGATCACCGTCGACAAACCGGTTGGACAGAGTGCCACTGCCACCAGCTATGGGTAGCAGATCCACCATTGGCCGCAGCGAAGGCTGGTCAGGTCCGGCAGCGGCGTTCACCACCTCGTCGAGGGTCTTCGCCGTCAGCAGATCAGCCACTGACAGCCCACTGGAATCGAATAGCGATGCTCCTGTCACGTCGATATTGGCGGATGCGAGCTTGCTGAGCACCGCGTCGACACCGCCGGCGAAGCTCATCGGTCGGCCGGTCGCTTTAGCCACCTCACGCGCGATGGTCTCGGCCATCACATTGTCGGAGGTACTCATCATCTGTAGCAGCCGATCCATCAGCGGGGCGGACTGCACCGAGGCCAACTGGCGGCCGCCGGCCGGACCGGGAGCAAAGGTGACCCTGGCCGGGTCAATACCGAGGGCAGTCGCGAGTGCCCGGCCGGCATCGAGCGCGGGGGTCGGCGACCGCCGGGACTCCACCGTGGTGGGCTGAATCCGCCCGGCATCAAGCATCACCGATTGGATCGGCGAGATGTCGCCGCCGCCGATATCGGCCGGGTCCCAACCAGGGGCCATGTCGGGGCCGGTGAACAACGAGGTGTCGACCTGCACCGCGGTGGCCGTGATACCGCTCCTGCGAACTTGATCGGCCAGGTCGGAGATCCGGGCGGCGCCGCGATACCAGGTGTCCTCACCCCGCGGTGCTGCCGACAGCGTCGGGTCGCCCCCACCGACGAGCACCACCACACCTGGCATCCGGGTCTGGTCGGCGGCCTGAACCGTCGTGGTCACCCTGGCGTTGCGATCCAACGTGAGCAAGGCAGCACCCGTGGTCAGGACCTTGTTGGTCGATGCCGGATGCATCGGTGCGTCGGCGCGCTGTTCCCAGATCTGCTGTCCGGTCTTGGCATCGGTGATGCGGCCGCTGAGGTTGCCCAGGTTGGGGTCGGCGACCACCGGTGCCAGCACCGCAGTCATCGCGGCGGTGGTCGGAACGGCCGCCGAGTCGGACAGCGGAACGACCGCCGGGTTGGCACTGGCCGGCTCCCGCGGCGGCGGGGTCTGGGCGTCACTCTTGCCCCCCGCAGTCAACAGGGCCGCCGCCGCGACGACTACGGCGACAACTGCGATCACCGCGGCTGCGAGCACCACATTCGTGCGGCGCGCCGATGTGCGAACCATGACCCTCCTGACTCCCTCGGGTCCCATTGTGCGCAACGGGCCGGTACCAAAGGGTATCGCTCCGATAGGGTATTTTCCGTCGCCATCGGGCGACCGGACCGGTGAGAAGGAGTCGCGTGGTGCAGTTCGACGTCACGATCGAGATCCCGAAAGGCCAGCGCAACAAGTACGAGATCGACCATGAGACTGGCCGGGTTCGGCTGGACCGCTACCTGTACACCCCGATGGGGTATCCGGCCGACTACGGATTCATTGAGGACACCCTGGGCGAGGACGGCGACCCGTTGGACGCGATGGTGCTGCTGCCCCAGTCGGTGTTTCCCGGTGTGGTCATCGAGGTCAGGCCGGTCGCGATGTTCCAGATGGTCGATGAGGCAGGTGGCGACGACAAGGTGCTGTGCGTGCCGGCCGGCGATCCGCGCTGGGACCACATCAACGATCTGGGCGACGTACCTGCGTTCGAACTCGAGGCGATCAAGCACTTCTTCGTCCACTACAAGGATCTCGAGCCGGGTAAATACGTGAAGGCGGCAGACTTCGTCGGCCGCGCCGAGGCTGAAGCCGAGGTGGAGCGTTCCCGGGTGCGGTTCGCCGCCGCGGGGCACTGAGGTTTCGACCCCACCCGCACTATCCCGGACTGAGAGTTTTCCTGGCCGTAACGTGCGGTAACGCGGTCGTGTCATCCGTTTTCGATGATGCGGGATGTGTTGATGCACCAGGGCTTCGGACTTGACGGCTTCAATCGCCTGCCGACTCGTAGGGCCGTGCATGCGCTCTATGAGTGCGTCAATAGTGTGACGATGGCAGCCGACCTCGCCAAGGGGCGCCCCTACACCGATCATGCCGGGCTTTTCCGCAGGGCCGACGCACTGCTGTTCTCGCTCTCGGAGGACTTGATCGATCACATGATGGCGGCCCATCCCAGGGTGGGGAGCCGGCCTGGAAGCGCCTATTCGCACGCCGAGCAGTGCGCGCTGTTCGATGCCCGCCCCGGTGTGATGCACCTGCTGGAGGGCGCTGCACGGCGCTACGCCGAGAGGTTCGGTTTCGAGTTTGTGATGCATATCGGCCGGGCCGACGCCGATTGTTCAGCCACCGCGGTGATCGCCGCAATCGGCGACCGGATGCACAATGACGCGGACACCGAACGCAAAGTCGTGCGAAATGAGATTGCCAAACTCAACCGCAGCAGGCTCGAGCGAATGCTCGGCCCGGAACGGGGCTACGACAACTGGACCTAACGGGAGTCGATGATCCTGGTCTTGACGAGACTGGCCACCATGGTGATCAGTAGCGTGAGCACGATCACCGCCAGGCTCAGCAGGGTTGGGATCTCCGGTACGCCAACCGGGCCGCCACCGTTGATGAAGGGCAACTCGTTCTCGTGTAACGCGTGCAGCAGAAGCTTCACACCGATGAATAGCAGGATGAAGGCCAGACCCTGCGATAGGTAAACCAGCCGTTGGAGGAGATCTCCCAGCAGGAAGTACAACTGCCTCAGCCCCATGAGCGCGAACACGTTGGCGGTGAACACCAGGTAGGGCTCACTGGTCAGCCCATAGATTGCCGGAATGGAATCCACCGCGAACAACAGATCCGTGGTGGCCAGCGCCACGATGACGAGGAACATCGGCGTCATCAACCGCTTGCCGTCATGTTTGATGTAAAGCTTGAGACCGTCCCACCTATCGGTGGTATTCAAGTAGGTCTTGGCAAAACGCACGACCGCATTGTCGGCATCATCGCTGTGGTCCGTGTCGAGAGCCAACCGGATCGCGGTGAACACCAGGAACGCCCCGAAGATGTAGAAGATCCACGAAAACTGCTGGATCGCAACAGCTCCCAGTGCAATAAAGATGCCGCGGAAAATCAAGGCCAACACAATCCCGACTAACAGCGCCTGCTGCTGGTGGACCTTCGGCACGTTAAAACTGGCCATGATGATGATGAAGATGAATAGGTTGTCGATTGACAGGCTGTATTCGGTGAGCCACCCCGCGTAGAACTCGAGACCGAACTGGCTCCCATGGAATTTCCAGACCCAGAGCCCGAACATGATCGCCAGGCTGACGTAGAAGACCAGCGCGGTCACGCACTCCCGCTTGCTGGGTTCGTGCGGCCGGCGAGCAAACACGGCAACATCGACCACCAAGACGGCCAATGTCACCGCCAGCGTGATGATCCATTCGATCGGGGAAACATCCACTGCGCAGACCTCCGGCCGTCGAACAACGCCCGAGGTCTCTTCCGCCGCAAAATCGGCCCGCGGCACCGGACGACCCGTACAGGGCCGACGTGGTGACGACACCGCGGCGAAGGAATACTCCCCTCTGCGGCTCAAGTGTCTCAGGTGTGAGCGCTGCACGCGACAGCGGGGCACAGGCGGCTGTTAGCCCCTAGGATTCGAAGGCGTGGCGACGCCCGGGATTCCCCCTCAATACCTGCGATCGGGGCAGGCCCCGCCGCCTCGAACGTTGCTCGACATCCTCTACGACACCGCGGCCCGATACCCGGACGCCCCGGGCATAGACGACGGCGAGGTCCAGCTGACCTACTCCGAGATGGTCGCCGATCTCGAGGAGGGTGCGCGCTGGCTGGCCGCACGCGGGATCGGTAGCGGGGACCGTATCGGCATCCGCATGCCCTCTGGCAGTTACTCGCTGTACATGGCCATCCTGTCGGTTCTGGCGTGCGGCGCGGCCTACGTCCCGGTGGATGCCGATGATCCCGAGGAGCGGGCCGAGTTGGTGTTCGGCGAGGCCGCTGTGGCCGGCGTCATCACTGAAGCAGGGCTCACCCTTGGCCCGGGTTCGTCGTGCGGGCGGACTGCCGCACCGCCGACGGTCGAAGACGATGCCTGGATCATTTTCACCTCCGGCTCCACCGGTGTCCCGAAGGGCGTGGCGGTCACCCATCGCAATGCGGCGGCGTTCATCGACGCCGAGGCACGAATGTTCCTGCAGGACAATCCGATCGGGCCGGGTGATCGGGTGCTGGCTGGATTGTCGGTTGCCTTCGACGCGTCATGCGAGGAGATCTGGCTGGCCTGGCGTCATGGTGCCTGCCTGGTGCCGGCACCCCGATCCCTCGTGCGCAGTGGTATGGATCTGGGACCCTGGCTGGTCGCACGCGATATCAGCGTGGTGTCGACGGTGCCGACACTTGCCGCGCTGTGGCCGGCCGAGGCGCTGGAAGCGGTGCGGCTGCTGATCTTCGGCGGGGAGGCCTGCCCGCCCGAGTTGGCGGAGCGCCTCGCGGTGGACGGTCGTGAGGTGTGGAACACCTACGGGCCGACGGAAGCCACCGTGGTGGCCTGTGGGGCCCGACTCGACGGAGTCAGCCCGGTCAGTATCGGATTGCCGCTTGCGGGTTGGGATCTGGTCGTCGTCGATAAGACCGGGATGCCAGTGGAACTCGGCGGGATCGGTGAACTGGTGATCGGAGGTGTGGGTCTGGCCCGCTACCTCGATCCGCAAAAAGACGCTGAGAAATACGCTCCGATGCCGTCGCTGGGCTGGGGTCGCGCTTACCGAAGCGGCGATCTGGTGCGATTGGAACCCGAGGGCCTGTACTTCCAGGGCCGGGCTGACGATCAGGTGAAAGTCGGTGGGCGCCGCATCGAACTCGGCGAAGTCGACTCGGCGCTGGTGCATCTGCCCGGCGTCAGCGGTGGGGCGGCCGCGGTGCGCAAGACCGCGAGCGGTACCCCGGTACTGGTGGGTTACATCGCCTCGGCCGACCCGGCGTTCGATCTGGAGGCCGCCCGCACCCACCTCAGTGAATCACTGCCCGCAGCGCTGGTGCCCCGACTGGTGCTGCTCGATGAACTTCCCACCCGCACGTCGGGCAAGGTGGATCGCGACGCTCTGCCATGGCCGCCACCTGGCTACGTCGAAAGCGACGGCCCGGAACTCGGCGGCACCATGGGCTGGCTCGCCGCAATGTGGCGAGATGCTCTGGGCGCGAGCATCGACGGTCCGGAGGCAGACTTCTTCGCCCTCGGCGGCGGGTCGCTGTCGGCGGCGCAATTGGTGGTCGCTCTGCGCAACCGCTATCCCGAGATGACGGTCGCACATCTGTACGACCACCCTCGGTTGGGATCGCTGGCAGGTTTCCTCGACGATATCGACAAGCAGAACCCGGCACCGGTCGCCGTCACGCCCCGGGTTGTCGCGCCGACACCGTTGTTCACCCGAGTGGCCCAGGTGCTGCTGACCGTGCCGCTGGCCACCCTGACCGGCCTTCAGTGGGTGACCTGGCTTGCGCTGGTCAACAACGTTGCGGCGCAATTGCACCCGCTGCCGTGGCTGATGCCGGTCAACTGGTGGCTGATTGCGGCGGCCTTCGTCGCATTCATCACCCCGCTGGGCCGGATGGGCATTGCCGTATTGGGGGCCAGGGTTCTGTGCGCCGGCCTGAAGCCGGGCACCTACCGTCGCGGCGGATCCGAGCACCTCCGGGTGTGGCTGGCCGAACGGCTCGCTGATGCCAGCGGTGCGGAAAATCAAGCCGGTGCACCATGGCTGGTGTATTACGCTCGGGCACTTGGCAATTCGGTCGGTAAAGGCGTGGATCTGCACTCGGCACCGCCGGTCACCGGCATGCTGCGCCTGGGGCATCGCAGTTCGGTCGAACCGGAGGTCGACCTGACCGGGCATTGGATCGACGGCGACCAGTTCCACGTCGGGTCGATCACCATCGGCAATGACGCCACCATCGGCGCGCGGACCGCCCTACTACCCGGCGCCGTGATCGGCAAGAACGCCGATGTCGCGCCGGGCTCGGCAGTCATCGGCAAGGTCAAGAACAACCAGTATTGGAAGGGCTCACCCGCGGCCAAGTCCGGCAAGGCTCGGCACCCCTGGCCGGACCACCGCCCGCCACGGGCCGCGCACTGGGTCGTCGTCTACGGGGTGTCCTCGCTGTTTCTCGGCGCGCTACCGCTGGTATCACTGGCCGCGGGACTGGCGTTACTGGCCTGGGCCGCCCGGGAGACGGCCACCCTGAGCGATGCAATCCGGGCGGTGGCACCGTGGATTCCGGTGGCCACCCTGGTCGCCCTGGCCGTCTACGCATTGCTCACGGTGGTCGGGGTGCGCACGCTCGCACTGGGCCTGCGCGAGGGCTACCACCCCGTCCGCAGCCGGGTGGGCTGGCAGCTGTGGGCCACCGAACGGCTGATGGATGCTGCCCGCAACTACCTGTTCCCGCTTTACGCAAGCCTGCTTACGCCGGTGTGGCTGCGGATTCTGGGTGCGAAGATCGGCCGCAACACCGAGATCTCGACCGCGCTGCTGACCCCTAAATTCACCGTGGTCGAGGACGGTGCCTTCCTGGCTGACGACACCATGGTTGCGTCCTACGAACTGGGCGGCGGATGGATCCATGTCGCCATCGCGACTGTCGGTAAGCGGGCGTTCCTGGGTAACTCCGGTATCACCCAGCCCGGCCGACGGGTTCCCGATGACGGTCTGGTGGCGGTGCTGTCGGCGACGCCCTCCAAGGCCAAAACAGGTTCCTCCTGGCTGGGCAGCCCACCGATTCGCCTGCGCCGCAATGCCGACCGCGCCGATCTGGCACTGACCTATAACCCGCCGATGCGGCTGAAGGTGATGCGCGGCGCCGTCGAAACCTGCCGGCTGCTCCCGGTGATGGTCACGTTCGCGATCGGGGTGGCGACGCTGATCGGCTTGCAAATGCTGGTTCTGCACGGTGGTTACGGCTTGGCCGCTCTCGGCGGCGGGGTGGTGCTGCTGGTCGCCGGAGCGGTGGCGGGCAGTTCAGCAGTGATCGCGAAATGGCTTGTGGTGGGACGTATCCGGGTAGGCGAGCACACATTGTGGTCATCGTTCATCTGGCGTAATGAAGTGTCAGACACCTTCGTGGAAACAGTTGCCGCTCCGTGGTTCGCGCGAGCAGCGAGTGGAACGCCGGTGATGAACGTGTGGCTGCGAGCCCTCGGTGCGAAGATCGGCCGCGGCGTCTGGTGCGAGACCTACTGGCTTCCTGAGGCCGATCTGGTAACGCTCGGCGACGGCAGCACGGTGAACCGTGGTTGCGTGGTGCAAACACATCTGTTCCACGACCGGATCATGCGGATGGATACCGTCGTTCTTGAGAACGGCGCGACACTGGGCACGCACTGCGTTGCACTGCCTGCTTCGCGTATCGGTGCGGGTGCAACGATCGGCCCGGCATCCCTGGTGATGCGCGGTGATGAGGTTCCCGCTTCGACTCGTTGGCAGGGCAATCCCATTGCCCCATGGCGTGTTTCACGCAAAAAGGCCAGGAACCCGGAACACCTGCCCGAAGCGGCGGACGCCACCACGTGAAGCAACAGGCCAAGAAGGTCCGGAAGGTACCGGTGATCGACCCGTACCTGCCGCATAACGGCAACTTCGGCTATCGGGTGTCGCGCTACGAACTTGAGTTGGAATACAAGGTAGCCAGTAACCGGCTCAATGGTACGGCGACCATCACCGCCGCCACCCTGGCGTCGCTGCGGAACTTCACGCTGGATTTGTCCGACTCCATGAACGCCACCAAGGTCACGGTGAACGGGCGCCGGCCGGCTCACTTCGGCACTTCTGAGGGCAAGCTGCGGATCCGTCTCTCCGATCCACTCCCGGCCGGCTCGGCGATGTCGATCATGATCCGCTACGGCGGCGCGCCGAGATTGATCCGAAGCCACTGGGGTGAAGTCGGTTTCGAGGAGCTGTCCAACGGCGTACTGGTCGCCGGTCAGCCCAACGGCTCACCGACGTGGTTTCCCTGCGATGACCATCCCAGCTCAAAAGCCAGCTACCGGATAGCGATCAGCACCGACAGCCCGTACTACGCGGTGGCTGCCGGAGAGCTGGTCTCGCGGCGGGTACGGGCAGGTCAAACTGTCTGGACCTACGAGCAACCGGAACCCACCTCGACCTACCTGGTCACGCTGCAAATCGGCATGTATGCCGTACACCGACTGTCCAAGACGCCGGTCCCGATGCAGGCGATCCTGCCGGATCGCCTGCGCGCCAACTACGACCACGACTTTGCCCGTCAGACCGAGATGATGAAACTCTTCATCAAATTATTCGGTCCTTACCCGCTGGCCAACGGCTACACCGTGGTGGTGACGGATGACGAGCTGGAGATTCCTCTTGAAGCACAGGGTGTTTCGATCTTCGGCTCCAACCATTGCGACGGTACCCGCGACTCCGAACGGTTGATCGCCCACGAACTTGCCCACCAGTGGTTCGGTAACAGCGTCACCGCGCGGCGCTGGCGTGACATCTGGCTGCACGAGGGGTTCGCCTGCTACGCCGAGTGGCTGTGGTCGGAGAACTCCGGTGGCCGCAGTGCCGACGAGCTCGCCCGGCAGTATCACCGAAAGTTGACCGCTGAGCCGCAGGACCTGCTGCTCTTCGATCCAGGGCCGGCGGACATGTTCGATGATCGCGTCTACAAGCGTGGCGCCTGCACGCTCCATGCGCTGCGCGGCCTCATTGGTGACGACAATTTCTTCGCGCTGCTGCGAGACTGGACCGGCCGCCACCGGCACGGCACCGTCGTGACCGATGACTTCACCGGATTGGCTGCGAACTACGCCGAGGTTTCTCTGCGCCCACTGTGGGAAGCCTGGCTGTATTCCACCGAGGTTCCGCCGCTGTGACCGATGTCGGCGCCGGGTTCGATGCACTGAGCGCCGGGGCCGGACCGGTTGCTCGCGGCAGCGTCGCACGAGTTGGGTTCGCCACGGCGATCACCGCGGCGTGCGGCTACGCGGTTCTGTATCTGGCGGCCCGCGATCTCGACCCGGCCGGATTTTCAGTGTTCGGCGTCTTCTGGGGAGCGTTCGGTCTGGTTACCGGCGCCGCTAACGGACTGCTACAGGAGTCAACCCGGGAGGTTCGGGCAGCGGTTGGCCGCCCGGGTGGATCCGACGGCCCGCAGACCCATCCGATGCGGGTTGCCGCAGGGGTCGGCCTCGCCACGGCCGCCGTCATCGCCGGCACCTCACCGCTGTGGGCTCCGCACGTCTTCGTCGAAGCCGGCGGGCTTTCGGTGATGCTGCTGTCAATCGGCCTTGGCGGGTTCTGTCTGCACGCAACTCTGCTGGGGATGCTCGCCGGGACCGGCCAATGGACGCGGTACGGCTCGCTGATGGTCACCGACGCCGTCATCCGGGTGGCGATCGCCACCGCGACATTCCTACTCGGCTGGGGTCTGGTCGGATTCCTCTGGGCGACAGTCGGTGGAGCGGTGGCGTGGATCCTGGTGTTGTCGGTGTCCTCCGGTGCACGCATGGCTGCCCAATTGTCCACGCCCGGTGGAGTTTCGAAGTTTCTGCGTGGCGCATCGCACTCGATCGCGGCATCGGGTGCGAGCGCGATCCTCGTGATGGGCTTCCCGGTTCTGCTCAAAGCCACCTCAGGGCAGCTGGGCGCGGCCGGCGGGGTGGTGATCCTCGCGGTGACCCTCACGCGGGCACCACTGCTGGTGCCGATGACCGCCATGCAGGGCAATCTCATCGCCTATTTTGTCGATTACCGGGTCGACCGGCGCGGCGCCCGTCTGCGTGCACTGGTGAGGCCTGCCGCGATGGTGCTCGCAGTCGGGGCACTCGGGGTCTTCGCCGCAGGACTGGCGGGTCCGTGGCTCTTGCGGGTCGCGTTCGGCCCGGAGTATCAGACCTCCGGTGCCCTGCTGGCCTGGTTGACGGCTGGCGCAGTGTCGATCGCCATCCTGACGCTCACCGGATCGGCAACGGTCGCCGCGGCATTGCACCGGGCATACTCGGTGGGTTGGGTGGCAGCGACGGTGGCCGCGGCCCTGTTGCTGACCCTGCCACTGGACCTGGAAACGCGGACCGTGGTGGCTCTGCTGTGCGGTCCCCTGGTCGGGATCACCGCACATCTGGCGGCACTGGCCCGCGCCGACCGCTGAAACGTCCTCGAACTGCGTGTACGTTGTGGGCATCGACACGTCCAGCGTCTGGATCATCGTTCCAGCATTCAACGAAGCGCAGGTCATCGGCGATGTCGTCGCAGACCTGCGGTCGGTGTTCGCCCATGTGGTCTGTGTGGATGACGGTAGCCGTGACGACACCGCCGGGGTCGCCCTGCGCGCCGGTGCTCACGTGGTGTCACATCCGGTGAACCTGGGTCAGGGCGCGGCGATCCAGACCGGCGTGTCATACGCGCGCCGACAACCCGGCGCCGCTGTGTTCGCGACGTTTGATGCTGATGGACAGCACCGGCTCAAGGACGTGGTGTCGATGCTCGAGCGGCTGTCACGAGGTGACGTCGACATCGTGATCGGCACCCGGTTCGCGGGTTCGACGGTGACTCACACCCCGCCGCTGAAACGGCTCATCCTGCGGTCGGCCGCCTGGTTGAGCCCGAGCAGCCGGCGCCTGGGCCTCACCGATGCCCATAACGGATTGCGGGTCTTCGACAGGACGGTCGCAGATCAGCTCAATCTGACGATGAACGGCATGAGCCATGCGAGCGAGTTCGTCGCCCTAATCGACGAAAATCGGTGGCGGGTAGCCGAAGAGCCCGTCGAGGTCCTCTACACCGAATACTCGCTGTCCAAAGGACAGCCCCTGCTCAATGGTGTGAACATCGTCTTCGACGGATTCCTGAGAGGGAGGATGCGCCGATGAACTGGATTCAGGTGCTGCTGATCGCCGCGGTGATGACACTGCTGGTGTACCTGCTGCGCTCACGTACTAACGCGAAGGCGAAGGCCTGGGTGAAGGTCGGTTATGTGTTGTTCGTCTTCGCGGCGGTGTATGCGATCCTGCGGCCCGATGACACCACTGTGGTGGCTAACTGGCTCGGCGTTGACCGCGGTACTGATCTTTTGTTCTACGCGTTGGTCATCGCTTTCGTGTTCACCACGCTGAGTACCTATCTGCGATTCAAGGAACTCGAACTGCGCTATGCCCGCCTGGCGCGAGCGGTCGCACTTGAGGGAGCTCGAACGCCCGAGAGTTAGAGCCCGCGGAAGTACTCGACAGTCCGGCGGACGCCGTCCTCGAGGGGAACCCGCGTGCGCCAACCGAGCACTAACTCTGCCTTGCGGGCATCTAGACATGACCGCCTCACATCGCCCAACCTGGCCGGTGCGGTGTGCGGTTCATCAGGCGCGCCAACCACCGCGGCAACCACGGTGTGCAAGGCACGGTCACTGGTTTCCACACCGGTGCCGACATTGAACCGCTGTCCCGAGCCGGCACTGCCGGATGCGCGCACGAAGGCGTCGACGACATCGTCGACGAAGACGTAGTCGCGGGTGTTGGAGCCATCACCGAATACCGTCGTGGGCTCACCGGCCAGCAGCGCTTTGGTGAAGACGGCGACCACACCGGCCTCACCCTGCGGTTCCTGACGCGGGCCGTAGACATTGGCGGGCGCGATGTGTGTGCAGTCCAGGCCGTAAAGGTGCCGGAAGGTGTTGAGGTAGATCTCGGCAGCCATCTTGGCTGCACCGTATGGGGAGGCCGGATCGGCAGGCGCCACTTCGTTTGTCGGATAGTTTTCCGGCACGCCGTAGATTGCGCCGCCCGAGGAGGTGTTGACCACCTTGCGGACCGCGGCCCGCCGTGCGGCCTCGGCCAGTCGCACCGCGCCTATGACGTTGACCGTCGCGTCGAACTGAGGATCCGCCACCGAACGCCGCACATCGATCTGCGCGGCCAGGTGGTAGACCACCTCTGGCTTGGCATCGGAGAGCAACCCGATCAGGTCGGCGCTGACGATATCGGCCTCGATGAACTCGAACCCGCCGTGGGTGCGGGCGCCATCGAGGTTGAACTGTCGGCCGGAACTGAGGTCATCGACGCCGACGACGGTGTGCCCGTCAGTCAGGAGGCGGTCCACCAGGTTCGAGCCGATGAAACCGGCAGCGCCGGTGACCAGTGCCCGCATTGGCCCACCATACCGGCGCTGCGGGCCCGCTCACCCGTACAGTCGAAGCGATGTCTGTTCGGCTGACCGTGCGTGCGCCAACGGTCGCCGGGGCGGCTGCGGCGCTGATCGTGCTCCAGCTCATCGTCCGGGCGACGCTGGCATTTAGCGGCTACTTCTACTGGGACGATCTGATTCTGATCGGCCGGGCCGGAACCCAGCCCCTGCTGTCGGCCTCGTATCTATTCACCGATCACGACGGGCACGTGATGCCGGCGGCGTTCCTACTCGGCGGCGCCATCACCCGGTTGGCACCGCTGGTATGGGCCTGGCCGGCGGTGAGTCTGATCGTGTTGGACCTGATCGCCTCACTCGCACTCCTGCGAACCTTGCACGTAATACTCGGATGGCGCCCGGTACTGCTGATCCCACTGTGCTTCGCGCTGTTCACCCCGCTGGGTGTGCCGGCATTCGCCTGGTGGGCGGCGGCGCTGAACTATCTGCCGATGATGGCCGCGCTGGCGTGGGTGTGTGGCGACGCGATCCTGTTGGTGCGCACCGGCCGACGGCGTTACGCGGTCACGGGCACGCTGGCGTATCTGGTCGGGCTGGTGTTCTTCGAAAAGTCGGCGGTGATTCCATTCGCGGCTTTCATTGTGGTGGTGCTGCTACATCACGTGGAAGGTGAGGGTGCTGCCCTGCGGACGGTGTGGCGTCGAGGGCTGGCGTTGTGGACGGCAACCCTGGTTCTGACGGCGGCCTGGGTGGTGCTGTATCTGGTCGTAGTCGACCAGCAGCGCTGGAGCTGGGACCCATCGATGACGTGGGATCTGTTGCGCCGCTCAGTAACTCACGGGATCGTGCCCGGTCTGATCGGGGGCCCATGGGTGTGGCAGCGATGGGCACCTGCGTCCCCGTGGGCGGTGCCACCGGTTGCGGCGATGGTGCTCGGCTGGCTGATACTGGCAGCGGCGGTGACGGTGTCGATGTTTCGCAAGCGGCGACTCGGGGTCGTTTGGCTGGCTGCTGTCGGCTACGTCATAGCCTGTCAGGTTCCGATCTACCTGATGCGATCCTCTGCGTTCACGGCACTGGAATTGGCCCAAACGTTGCGCTATCTACCCGATCTGGTGGTGATGCTGGCCATCCTTGCCGCGGTCGGCTTCTGCGCATCGAACCGGCCGGATGCGCAATGGCTGAACACCTCGCCACTGCGCACCGCTGCGGTGCTGGGCCTGTCTGCGGCGTTCGTCGCCAGCAGCCTGTTGTCCACGAGGGCGTTCCTCACCAGTTGGCAGGACAATCCGACAAAGTCATACCTGCAGAACGCAATTTGGGGACTTGCCGACGCGAAGGCGGCGTCGGGTGCACCACTACTCGATCAGGAGGTCGACCCGCTGATACTGACCCGGGTCGTCGGTCCGGAGAACCTGACCAGCCATATGTTCGCTCTCATCGCCGACCGGCCGGAATTCGCCGCCTACACCGACCGAGTGCGTATGTTCACGCCCGCTGGCCACCTGGTCGATGCGAACGTGACGTGGGTCCGTCGCATCGTGCCGGGGCCCCAGCCGCGGTGCGGGTATTTCGTTTCCACGGACGCTGCGGTACGGATGCCACTGGACGGCCCCCTGCTGCCGGCCGACTGGACCGCGGAGATCAACTACCTGGCCAACACCGACGGCAGCCTGCAATTTTCGCTTCCGGCCGGCCCGGAAACCAGGGTCGTGGTGAGGCCCGGCCTGAATCGTGTGTACGTCCGGCTTCCCGGTGCCGGCGACACGATCACGGTCCGGGCCAACACCGCCGCTCTTACGGTGTGTCTGGCCTCAGGCCCGGTGGGCTTTCTGGCCCCGCGCTGACCCCAAACTCACCGGGATGGCTCATGCCGCGTCATCAAGTAGACGCATCTGCCCGATGATCTCCATCACCTCGCCGTGCACGGCGCGCCCCGCCACCGTCGCCGCGACAGCTGTCATCTGAATCGCCACATCGCGATCGTGACTGAGCAGATGAACGGCCGCCGCTTCCACGATGTCGGCGAAGTGCCTTCGTAGCATGTCCTCAACGCGGGCCAGCACAAACTCGGCGTGGGCCAGCGGTATGGACCACCGGAGCAAGTGGAATACCTCGGCGTCGACCCGGCGATAGAAACGCTGCGCGAAGATCCTCTTCTGCACGTCGATTCCGCCCGTCTGACGCAGCATCGTCTCTTGGGCCGCGAGTTCGGCGACCATGGGCTCGGCCCAGCTCATCCCACGCGCGACGATGCGGCGCGACAGTTCGACGGCGACCACACCTGCGATCGGATCAGCCAAGTCGGCCGTATCGGCCATATCGGCCAGTTCGATGGTGTCGGGTTTAGGCTGCGGCGGGGTTGTCTCGAACATGAGAGTCATGATCCCAGCGGGGTATGACAAATAAGTCCGGGAAATAATTCCGGACGCACTGATGCCCCCCGAGAGTTCCCGGAGGGCATCAGTGTGTTGTTCCGGCTAGGCCGGCCGCAGCTTAGGCAGCGACGCGGTTGTGCTCGACGTGTCCTTCGACGGCCTCGAACTCGGGGTCATCGGCGTAGGACTTCAGGCGCGCGATCTTGTAGATCAGCAGGCCGTAGAGGCACTTGGCCAGGATGTCGGCCAGTGAGTAGCCGATCTGCTTGCCCACCCACGTGTCTGCTCCGCCACCGAAGTAGATGGGCAGGAGGTAGGCGATCGGGTACACGCCCCAGGTCGCGAACAGCAGAATGCGCAGGTTGCTGACGGTGCTCCGCACTGCCTCCGGCTGGCGATCGAGCGACTTGGTCAGCTCGACGAACAGCACGTAGAGGATGTAGAGGAAAGGAATGGTCGACAGCAGGCCCCAGACGTTGCGGGTCATGTTGTCGCCGCTGATCTCGCCGGGATAGCCGAGGGCGATCATGAGTGCCGAGGCGGGAATCAGACGAGCCAGCAGCGAAGCCTGCAGCTTCTTGGCCAGTGCCAGAACGACCACGAGCTCGGTCAGCAGCAGCGGCACCGTGAGTAGCCAGTCCACATAGCGGTAGCCCTCGTTGAATGAATATCCCACGGCCTGCGAGTACATACCCTTGCCACCCACAGCGTCAGTCGTGAACGCCTCGTTGAACGAGTTGAAGATGCGGAAGTAGTGGTAGGCGGCGATACCGGTCACGGTCGCCGAAATCACTAGGGCCTGCCGGTAACGGGGCAGCACCCGTCGCTGCGATGCCAACAAGAAAATCGTTGTGAACAGCTGGGCCGCAATCGCTAGCGATAGGAAGTTGTATACCGTATCGAATTGGCCTTTTGTTAACAGATCAGGGATCATCTCTCACCTTCAAGTAGCGACGCGGAGTCGTGGTTCGGTACTGAGCGGTACGATAATGGAGTATCAGCCCAATATTCGTCAAATGTCGAGTTTCAGTTGCGTT
This sequence comes from Mycobacteriaceae bacterium, assembly GCA_037138615.1. Lineage (GTDB taxonomy): Bacteria > Actinomycetota > Actinomycetes > Mycobacteriales > Mycobacteriaceae > Mycobacterium. The sequence goes on from JBAXIA010000004.1 coordinate 21,059, forward strand.
ACGGACCAACTTTTCCGGTCGCCAGAAAAGACACCAAACTCGGACGGTGACCCATGTTCCCAGCTCAGGGTAGGAATTCGGCCACCACCAACGATAAAATCTGTGGAATCAAGGTCGACATCGTCATGACCAGAGAGGGCTGAGCATGGCTGAGCGTTCTCTCGCTGGCGCGTCGATCGTGGTGACCGGTGCCAGCGGCGGCATCGGTCGCCACATCGCCCGACAACTCGCCGACGTCGGCGCACGGCTCACATTGGCCGCCCGCAACCACAGCGCCCTGGAGGCCTTGGGGATCGACGCCACCCTGGTGTCGGCGGACCTGCGCGACGCGGAATCAGGCGCGGCAATCGTGGCGGCTGCGGTGGCTTCCCACGGCCGACTCGACGGACTGGTGAACGCCGCCGGCGTCGTCGCGTTCGGTTCTCTTGCCGACACCGATGATGACGTGATCGAGGACCTTTTCCTGACCAATGTCCTGGGTCCGCTGTGGCTAATGCGGGCCGCCCTGCCCGCGCTCGCCGAGTCCCGCGGATTCATTGCCAACATCAGCGCGGTGGTCGCCGAGCAACCCCTTGCCGGCATGGCCGCCTACGCCGCATCCAAGGCCGCACTGACCGCAGCCGACCGGGCGTTGGCCCGCGAGTTACGCGCCGCCGGTATCAGCGTGACCGACGCGCGCCCACCCCACACCGAGACCGGCCTGGCTGACCGCCCGATCGCCGGTACCGCTCCCCGGCTGTCCGAAGGCCTACAACCCGAGGCCGTCGCCCGCCGCATCGTCGCCGCCATCACTGCCGGCGAGCGTGAGATTCCCGCTGAGGCGTTCACCGTCTGAGCACGGCCGATATCGACGTCACGCCGGGCGCGATGCTCGGCGACATCGCTGCGAGCAATACCGGACCTCATCCCAGTCGCGCTCCCACTTCTTGCGCCACTCGAACGGCAGACCGCAACTCGCACAGAGCTTCGGCGGATGTCCGTTTTTGACGCGCGCTCGGTCCGGCATGAGACCTGACTCTAGGACCAGCGGTTGGAACACGACTGGAGCCGCCTAGGAGAATCGAACTCCTGACCTATTCATTACGAGTGAATCGCTCTACCGACTGAGCTAAGGCGGCGTGGCCGACGATGGACGCTTACGCGAAGAGCCAGTCGTCTGGGCCGATCGCTAAGTCTACCCGCCGGATTTCAGCGCCTGACCCACGGTGGCGACCATGGCACCGACGGCGAACTTGGGCTTGACATTCATCGCTAACGCTTCACGGCAGGCCAGCACCGCTTCGATACACCGCAGCAGTCGATCCTGGGAGGCGTACGCGGCCAACGCCGCCACCCTTTCGGCCATATCCGGGTGACTGGCCGTCACCGCACCGGCTCCTCCGGCCACCATCAGCGCATCACGGAAATACGTGGCGAGATCGATCAGGGCACGGTCGAGGGCATCACGCGACGAACGTGTCTGTCGGGACTTCTGTCGTTTCTCCAGTTCTTTGAGAGCTCCAGCCGCGCCACGCAGCGCACCGGCGGTGCCCTTTCCTGTCCCGCCGGCTCCCAATGCGGTGCTCAGTTCTTCTGTCTCGGCTTCGTTGCGACCCACGTTGAGAGCGCGCGACTCCCCCTCGGCGGATGCGACCAGTTCCTCGACGGCTGCGTAGGCCCGCGACGGCGTCGCAGCATCACGGGCCAAGGACAGTGCCCGTGAACGCCGGTCCCGCGCCTCGGGGTCCGTCGCCAACCGGCGCGCTCTGCCGACGTGTCCGCCACTGACCGCCGCCGCCCAGTGCGCATCGTCCTCGGTGAGACCATCGGTATCCATCAGAACGCGCGCGATCGCCCCCACCGTGGGCGTCACCAGCGCCACGTGCCGACATCGCGACCGCAGTGTGATCGAGATGTCCTCGGGATCGACCGACGGTGCGCACAGTAGGAACACCGTCGACGGCGGAGGCTCCTCCACCACCTTCAGTAGCGTGTTGGCCGCTCGCTCCCCCAACCGGTCGGCATCTTCGATGACAACGATCTGCCACCGGCCGGTACTCGGTCGCCGAGACGCAGTCGCGACGATCGCGCGCATCTCGTCGACCCCGATCGACAGGCCCTCCGGAACGATGCGGCGGACGTCAGCGTGGGTTCCTGCCATCGTGGTGGTGCAGGCCCGACATTGCCCACATCCGGGAACGCCGTCGGACGTGCACTGCAGGGCTGCGGCGAAGCACAGTGCCGCTACCGAACGACCCGACCCGGGCGGACCGGTGAACAGCCAGGCGTGTGTCATCGCACCGGAGTTGACCGCACCGTGAACGGAATCACCCCGCGCTGCCACGGCAGCAGCCACCAGCTCAGCCTCGACTGGGCTCTGGCCAACCAATCGCGCGAATACCCCGGACATTGCTGTCCAACACTAATCGAATCACCGATGCCACTCCGCGGCCGAGGAGCCCAGACTGTCGGTCGGCGCCACCGACCAGGGTGGCAGGTCGCTGGCTTTGGCCCGCTACGGTGGATTGGTGAACAGCGCGCCGGTCACGCGCGGACGAATGAATGAATTCGTCCGCTGGGTGGCGCGCACGCCGTGGCCGGTCTTTGCCTTGGGCATGCTGCAGGCCGACATCATCGGGGCGCTGCTGGTGCTGGGCTTCCTGCGGTTCGGGCTGCCTCCCTCAGACCGCCTCAGACTGCAGGACCTGCCGGCGGCGAACCTGGCGATCTTCCTCGGATACCTCTTCGTCTCGTTCTCTGTCGGCGCCTACATCAGCCTCAAACTCATGGCCCCGGTGTTCCGCTGGCAGCGGCGCGACGCACTGCTCGGCGAGGACGATTCCGCGGATGCCGAAAGGGCCCGGCTCCTGGCCCTTCGGATGCCCGGCTACCGGTCGATGATCAGCATCACCAGTTGGTTACTGGGCTCGGCGGTATTCATCGCGGCCAGTTGGCCGGTCGCCAGTCACGCGGCACCGGTCATGGCCGTCGCGACACTGCTCGGTGCGACCGCTACGGCCATCATCGGCTACCTGCAAGCCGAGCGGGTATTGCGCCCAGTCGCCGTGGCGGCGTTACGGGCCGGCGTGCCGGAGAACTTCAGTCGTCCAGGGGTGGTCTTCCGGCTGGTGCTCGCCTGGGTGCTGTCCACCGGTGTACCGCTGCTGCTGATTGTCCTATCCGTCGTCGCCACCAGATTTTCGTTACTCCAGACCTCGGCCGACAGCATGCTCATCCCGATCCTGCTGATGGCCATCGCCGCTCTGGTAATCGGCCTGGCGGGAAATGTGTTATCGGCGATGGCAATTGCTGACCCGCTCCGGCAACTGCGCTGGGCTCTCGGGGAGGTGCAGCGCGGGAACTACAACGCCCACATGCAGATCTACGACGCCAGCGAGTTGGGGCTGCTGCAGGCTGGCTTCAACGACATGGTTCGCGAACTCAGCGAACGCCAGCGGATGCGTGACCTGTTCGGCCGCTACGTCGGCGAGGACGTCGCGCGTCGGGCGTTGGAGCGCGGTACTGAATTGGGCGGTCAGGAACGTGACGTCGCGGTGTTGTTCATCGACCTGGTGGGCTCGACCCAGTTGGCCGCTACTCACCCACCGGGAGAAGTCGTCGGTCTACTCAACGAGTTCTTCAACGTCGTCGTCGAAACCGTCCAGAAACACGGTGGATTCGTCAATAAATTCCTCGGCGATGCCGCGCTGTGCATCTTCGGTGCACCGCTCGAACACCCGGATGCCGCGGGTGCGGCGCTGGCCGCGTCCCGGGAGTTGCACGATGAACTTGTCGCGGTATTGGGCCAGACCGAATTCGGAATCGGGGTATCAGCGGGACGCGCGATCGCCGGGCATATCGGCGCCCAGGCCCGGTTCGAGTACACCGTGATCGGCGATCCGGTGAATGAGGCCGCCCGACTGACCGAACTCGCCAAAGTCGAGCAGGACCACGTGCTGGCCTCGGCTATCGCAGTCAGTGGAGCACTGGACGCCGAAGCCCTGTGCTGGAAGGTCGGTGAGATCGTCGAACTTCGCGGGCGAACCGCACCCACCCAGCTGGCAAGACCGGTGAACCTGGCGGCTCCCAGTGACCTCACACAGATGGCGCGCTGAAATCATGCCGGAACCACTCGATGAATCCACTCGGCTTGCCGCGGATCGAACCCGACTGGCGCTCGAGAGGACACTGATGGCCTGGGTCCGAACCTGCACGTCGATGATCGCCTTCGGTTTCGGGATCTATCAGTTCATGGAATATCTGTCGACCAACACCCAACTCCGCCAACCGATCATCACTCCACAACTCTTTGCGGCGCTGCTGATCGTCGTCGCATTGATAGCGCTGACCATGGCCTCGATCCAGCACCGCCACGCGATGAGGGCTCTGCGGGCCGAGTTCGGGCCGATGCCCTATTCGATCGCCGCAGTTATGGCGGCGTTCATCGCCGGGTTGGGTGCGGTCGCCCTGGTGGGCGTCGCCCTGCGGTTGTGAACCAGCCGAAACCCGCCTGATGAAGCTCAGCCCTTCTTAGCGGCAGCCTTTTTGGCAGCGGACTTCTTCGCCGGCGATTTCTTACGGACCACCTTCGTGGTGGTGCGCTTCACCGGTCCGCGGGCGCGGCGATCGGCGAGCAACTCCGAGGCTCGATCATCGCTGATGGTCAGCACATCATCGCCCTTGCGCAGGCTCGCGTTGGTCTCGCCGTCGGTGACGTAGGGACCGAAGCGACCGTCTTTGATCACCATCGGCTTGCCTGAGGCAGCATCGGTGCCGAGTTCGCGAAGCGGCGGCGTGGCTGCACCCTGACGGCCGCGTCGCTTGGGTTCGGCGTAGATCTTCAAAGCCTCGTCCAGCGTGATACCAAAGATCTGATCCTCGCCGGCAAGCGATCGGGAATCCGTGCCGCGCTTCAAATATGGGCCGTATCGGCCGTTCTGCGCGGTGATCTCCTCACCGTTGGCCGGATCCACCCCGACGAGTCGCGGCAGTGACAGCAGCATCAGCGCGTCCTCGAGCGTCACTGTCTGCACATCCATTGAACTGAACAGCGACCCGGTGCGAGGTTTGGGTCCGATGGGTTTCTTACCCTTCTTTGCTGGCGCTGTGCCTTCATCATCGGGTGGCGGCGGCAGCACCTCGGTGACGTACGGGCCATAGCGACCTTCGCGCGCGATGATCTCGTGACCGGTCGCCGGATCGATGCCGAGAACCCGGCCCTCCTGGGGTGTAGCAAAAAGAGTTTCAGCTAGCTCCAGGGTGAGCTCGTCGGGCGTGATCTCGTCGCTGAGGTTGGCCCGCTGCGGAGTGGGTTCCCCGTCGTCCCCCGTGATCATCCGTTCCAGATAGGGGCCGTTCTTTCCCACCCGGACATAGATCGGGCGGCCGTGTTCGTCATCGAAGAGCGCGATGGAGTTGACCTCGCGGGCGTCAATGCCCTCGATGTTCACGCCGACAAGTTTCTTCAGACCGCCGGCACGGGCGATCGAATGCGGCACACCGTGCTCGCCGCCGAAGTAGAAGTTGTGCAGCCAGTTGGTACGCCGCTCGTGACCCGAGGCAATCTCATCGAGTTCGTCCTCCATGGCGGCCGTGAAGTCATAGTCGACGAGGCGGGCGAAGTGCTGCTCGAGCAAGCCGGTGACCGCGAAGGCAACCCATGACGGGACCAGAGCGGTGCCCTTTTTATACACGTAGCCGCGGTCCTGAACGGTCTTGATAATCGAGGAATACGTTGAGGGACGACCGATTCCGAGATCCTCGAGCGCCTTGATCAACGAAGCCTCGGAGTAGCGCGCCGGCGGGTTGGTGCTGTGACCGTCGGCAGTCAGCCGGGTGGCATCCACCCGCTGGCCCTGACGCAACTGCGGCAGCCGGCTCTCGGCATCGTCGGCTTCGCCGCCGGACAATTCGTCAACTGTCTCGACATAAGCCTTCAGGAAGCCTGGAAACGTGATGGTGCGCCCGCTTGCGGTGAAGGCCGCCTCACGACCGTCAGCCGCGTTACCGGTGATCCTCAGGCTCAGCGTGGTGCCACGGGCATCAGCCATCTGCGAAGCGACCGTGCGCTGCCAGATGAGCTCGTACAGACGGAATCCGTCGGCGTCGAGTTCGGCGTGCAACGCCCCCGGGGTCGCGAAGGTCTCACCGGAGGGACGGATGGCCTCATGCGCCTCCTGGGCGTTCTTGACCTTCCGGGTGTACTGCCGCGGTGTGGGGTAGACATACTCCTCGCCGTAGAGCTGTCGTGCCTGATTGCGCGCGGCGTCGATCGCCGACTGCGACAGCGTGGTCGAGTCGGTCCGCATATAGGTAATGTGGCCGTTCTCGTAGAGCCGCTGGGCAACGCTCATGGTCCGCTCGGAGCTGAACCGCAGCTTGCGGCCAGCCTCCTGCTGAAGCGTCGACGTCATGAAGGGCGGGTAGGGACGCCGGGTGTAGGGCTTCTCCTCCACCGACGCGACGGTCAGCGCAGCACCCTGCAGGCCGGTGGCCAAGGAGTCGGCTGCCGCCTCATCGAGCACCAACACCTCGGTGGGCTTGCGAACCACGCCCAGGGAGTCGAAATCACGGCCGGTCGCGACGCGCATACCGTCGACGGCAACCAAGCGGGCATTGAATCGGGGCGGGGCGGCGGTCGGGTCGGACACGCTGGCATCGAGTTCGGCCAGGATGTCCCAGTACGAGGCACTGCGGAAGGCCATCCGCTCCCGCTCGCGTTGCACAATGATTCGCGTCGCAACCGACTGCACCCGACCGGCCGACAGCCGGGGGGCAACTTTTTTCCACAGCACCGGGCTGACCTCATAGCCGTACAGCCGGTCCAGGATGCGCCGGGTCTCCTGAGCGTCGACCAAGTCGATGTCGAGGTCACGGGGGTCCTCAGCGGCTGCCCGAATTGCTGACTCGGTGATCTCGTGGAACACCATCCGGCGCACCGGGACCGTGGGCTTCAGTGTTTCCAGCAGATGCCAGGCGATAGCCTCGCCCTCGCGGTCGCCATCGGTGGCCAGATATAGCTCGTCGACACCCTTGAGAAGGCTCTTGAGTTCGGCGACGGTGGACTTCTTGTCTGGGCTGATGACATAGAGCGGCTCGAAGTCGGCATCGACGTTCACGCCCAATCGCGCCCACTTCTCGGTCTTGTACTTGGCCGGCACATCGGCGGCACCCTTGGGCAGGTCGCGGATATGACCGCGAGAAGACTCGACGATGTAGTTCGCCCCGAGGTAGCCCGCTATCTTCCGTGCCTTGGTGGGTGACTCGACGATAACGAGCCGACGGACGTTGTCGCGGTGTCCGCTTCCGCGGTCGTCGTCAGCCAACAGCGCTTACGCTCCACTTCTGTCGTGCCCCCATACATAAGGGCTGGGGACAATTTCGCACCCTTGGACCGGCATAAGCAAACCGACCCCCCGTCGGGAACCCTCTCAGATTTGCGGCCAGGCCGCCAACGCCTCAGGGTCTTCAGGCGGTTCTCCCACATTCTCTACCAGGCGCGAAAGCCGCCTGCGACCGCTGATTCGCAGGGCCGGATGCGCACCGCGGGTGCCGATCAAAGTTGGAGCGATACCTACCCGCATCAGGGCCGAGGCCAGCGGCGAATGGGTATCGGGGGCATGCGGGTCCAGGCCCAGCAGGTAGCGCTCCGCGTCGGTGTTGCCGGCCGCGAGCACCCAGGCCCGCAATTCACGGGGACCGGGCATCCACTGCGGCGGAACCGTCTTTACCGCGCCGCGCGTCCATTCGCCGGCGATACCCAGGAGCCGGGTATCGACGGCCGTGCGTACCAGTGGGTTGTCCTCATCGGTGCGGGTGATCTCGGCTTGCAGGCCGCTGGCGGAGATCATCTCGGCCAGTGCCACCGCCCGCCAGGCGGTATCGACGACCACGGACAGCCGAGCACCACCACCGACCATCACCACCTGGCCGGCCGCCGCAAGCACCCCGGTCAGGTCGGCGACCGCAGGGGGCACCGACTCGGCCGAGAAGAAGGACAGCTGGCTCACAGTTCGACAGTAGGGCAAGCTGAGGCAATTCCTGCGGCCGCCAATCCATAACCGGTCACGCCAGATATGTGGACACGGCCAGACGGCCCGAAGGCGAAAGAACCCCCGGGCGCCCGTTGTCCGGGCACCCGGGGGTGTTCTCGAGGGTTGGTGTCGGTCAGACGGCGCGAACGCCGGTGGCCTGCGGGCCCTTGGGGCTTTGACCTACCTCGAACTCAACTTTCTGGTTCTCTTCCAAGGTGCGGAAGCCCGAACCCTGGATCTCCGTGTAGTGGACGAAAACATCGGCGGAGCCGTCCTCGGGAGCAATAAAGCCGAAGCCCTTCTCCGCGTTGAACCACTTCACAGTTCCCTGTGGCATTTTTCGTACTTTCCTTCTTTTTCGGGAGCGACCTAACCATGTTCGGCTTAGACCGGGTCGGTTTCGACCGCCATCCTTCGTGGCTTCGTCGGAACTAATCCGACCTACAGACCCTCGCAGGAACCGCGACCGCAACATCGATCCTGCGAAGCGCCAAACACGAACACAGAAGCTGCGACCGCTCATATCCAATCACGTCCGGCGCAGTTAGGACAGTCTCAGCAACAATTCGATCGTGAACCTGTAGGCAGGTCGGAGTATGGGGGTGAGATGACAGGCTTCGGCAGCGAGTTGCTGGCCGCCGTATGCGGCGATACCGGCGCAGGCTCGGCCGCGTCGCTGCGCCACGTCGCCGAGATCGGTGCCCGTCGCGCCGATGTGCGGGACTGGCCGTCCTGGGTCGAGCCGGATCTGCTCGATGCCCTGCGTGACCAAGGAATAACCGCCGCGTGGTCGCATCAGGTCGAAGCCGCCGAACGGGCCCACTCCGGTTGCGACGTGGTGATCAGCACTGGGACCGCATCGGGAAAATCGATGGCTTTCCAGCTGCCGATCATGGACGCTCTTGCCCGCGACCCCCGGGCCAGAGCGCTGTACCTGTCGCCGACAAAGGCCCTCGGCCATGATCAGCTCCGGGCGGCCCATGCACTGAGCCTCGCGGTGCCACGACTCGGCGACGTCGCACCGAGTTCCTACGACGGCGACACCGGAGTTGAGGTTCGCCGCTTCGCTCGCGAACGCTCACGCTGGCTATTCTCCAATCCAGACATGATTCACCTATCGATGCTGCGCAATCACACCCGATGGGCTGTTTTCCTGCGTGGGCTTCGCTATATCGTCGTCGACGAATGCCATTACTACCGAGGAGTTTTCGGCTCCAACGTGGCGATGGTCCTACGTCGCCTGTTGCGACTGTGCGACCGTTATGCCAGCCCCGGCGCACCATCACCGACGGTGATCTTTGCCAGCGCGACCACTGCCGAACCCGGTGCCACTGCCGCCGCGCTGATCGGGCGGCCCGTCGTAGAGGTCGTGACCGACGGCTCACCGCAGGGCGCCCGGACGATCGCACTGTGGGAGCCCGAGTTGCGCACGGATATGCAGGGTGAGAACGGTGCACCGGTGCGCCGTTCCGCCGGCGCGGAAGCTGCCCGGATGATGGCTGATCTGGTGGTGCAGGGCGCGCGAACTCTGACCTTCGTCCGGTCCCGCCGGGGTGCTGAGCTGACTGCGCTGGCCGCCCGCACGCGACTCGAGGACATCGCCCCACAGCTTCGTGACACGGTGGCCTCCTACCGCGCCGGCTATCTCGCCGAGGATCGCCGGGCGATCGAACGTGCCCTGTCTGATGGCGAGTTGCGAGGGCTGGCCACGACCAACGCCCTGGAGTTGGGGATCGACATCGCCGGGCTGGACGCTGTGCTGCTGGCTGGATTCCCTGGAACGGTGGCCTCCTTCTGGCAGCAGGCGGGCCGGTGTGGCCGACGAGGGCAGGGCGCACTCGTGGTGCTGATCGCCCGGGACGACCCGTTGGATACCTATCTGGTCCACCACCCCGAAGCCCTACTCGGCAAACCGGTGGAGCGGGTGGTGATCGACCCATCGAATCCCTACGTTATCGGCCCGCAATTACTCTGTGCAGCAACCGAATTGCCACTCACCGAGGAGGAAGTCCTCGCATGGGACGCCGAACCGGTAGTGGGTTCTTTGGTTGAGGACGGGCTACTGCGTCATCGCGCCGGACGTTATTTTCCAGCCGCCGAACTCGACCCACACCATGCTGTGGACATCCGCGGGACAGCCGGCGGGAGTGTCGCCATCGTCGAAATCAGCACCGGTCGGATGCTGGGCAGTACCGAGGCGGGGCAGGCGCCCGCGACCGTGCACCCCGGCGCCGTGTATCTGCACCAGGGGGAGAGCTATGTCGTGGACGCCCTGGAGCTTGATGACCGGGTGGCGTTCGTGCGCGCCGAGGATCCCGGTTATGCGACGTATGCCAGAGAAATCACCGATATCACCGTAACCGGCGACGGCGAGCGGGTGGATTACGGAGCGGTGACACTGGGACTGGTTCCGGTTTCGGTGACTCACCAGGTGATCGGCTACCTCCGCCGCCGACCGTCCGGCGAGGTCATCGATTTCGTCGAACTTGACATGCCCGCGCAGACTCTTGAAACCACCGCGGTGGTGTACACCGTCATGCCGGAGGCCCTGGCGGACGGCGGTATCGAGGCATCACGGATCCCTGGTGCGCTGCACGCCGCAGAGCACGCCGCCATCGGCCTGCTGCCCCTGGTGGCGAGTTGCGACCGCAGTGATATCGGCGGATTGTCCACCGCGGTCGGAGAGGACGGACTCCCAACCGTGTTCGTCTATGACGGTCACCCCGGCGGTGCCGGATTCGCCGAACGCGGATATCGATTGGCCGACACCTGGCTGCGGGCGACACTCGAGGCGATCCGGGCATGTGAGTGTCGGCAAGGCTGTCCCTCATGCGTTCAATCACCCAAATGCGGCAGCGGAAATGATCCACTGGACAAAGCGGGAGCCGTGGGTGTTCTCGGGGTCGTGCTTGACCACCTGATCGTCGGCCAGACCTGACCCGCGGCCACTGACCGACCCCTCGAGCGATCGGCAGCCACGGGTCGCGAAGTTCTAGCGGACGCGATTTGCTGCAGCTTTGAGGCATGAGCCGCAACGGCCCGGGGCGAACGGTCGGACAACGCGATCCGTTCGGCAAGTTCCAACTTGACCAAGACTCAACCTACGCTGACACACATAGGCCCGCAACGATTCGGATCCGTGCACCCGCATCCTGCCCGGCCCGACCTGAGCGGTTTGTCAGGCCACACCGCTACGCTGAAGGTGTGACACAGGATTGGTTGCTGGTGGAGACACTCGGCGAGCAACCGGTGGTTGTCGCCCAGGGACGGCAGATCAAGAATTTCGTACCCATCGCGGTATTCCTGCGCCGCAATCCGAACCTCGCCGCGATCCAGACCGCAATCGCGGAAACCATCACCAACGGTCATGGCTTGGCGAGCATCACGCCGAAAACCAATCGCGTCATCCGCACCGAGCCGATCACCATGTCCGACGGCTCTATTCATGCGGTCCACCTGTGGTGTGGCTCATCTGACGATGAGCCCCCGGTCCGCCCGATCCCCGGGCCGCTGAAATGGGATTTCACTCTGGGTGAGGCCACCGGAACTGTGGAGTATCTGACCAATGCGGGAATGGATCCGGCAACCGAGAAGACCACCGGACGCAGCTTCGTCGAGGACATTCCGAGCCGAAGCCTCAACCGCGATGAGGCGACGGTCCTGGCGAGGGCCCTCGATCCTGAGCCTGGCCAAACGTATTACGCAACGTGGGAGTTCACCGACAAGCAAGGACAATGCCGACGAGTGGGCTTCGTCTCGCGCCTGCTACTCGAGACGACCGAAGACGGCGACGAGCATCTGATAGCCCGGGCGATGAATCTGGTCGAGGAAGTCCTGGAGTCCGCGCCGCCGTCGGAACACTTGGCTGAACGAATCCTCGGCGGCTTGGCGGAACCGGGCGTGTACCGCCTATTGATTGATCTGAAGAACTGGACGCTGTTGAAGTGGCTCGACGAGCCGTGCCCCTACTTCAACTGGCGCGCCCACGGGGAGATGCACCCAGACGATCGCAAGCACTACGCGGAAACGATGACTGCCGAACTCGAAAACGGTTCCACAAGCGCGGTTCTGCGCCTGCCGGGCGAGGACGGTGACTGGGTTCCCTTGCATGTGACCATCAGCCGGGTGGAGCTCGACGAGAACATCTACGCAGGCATGGTGAGTCTTCGGCGTGCCACCGAAGCCGAACTCGCGGGAGCAGATCTGCAGGAATATCTGCAGGAAGCCAGGGGCTCGGGGGCCTAACCACTACCTGACGGCCCGGCGCGCGCCGCAGCCCGGGCCTCAACACTGATCCGACCGCCCGTCCGCACCCCGACGGTCACCACGACGTCAAGCTGCTCGACAGCGCAACCTCGCACGGCTGCCTGCATGCTTGCAGCCAGCTGGTCTGCTTGCCGGCAGGCGACATCCGGCCCGAGAGTCAGCCGGCCTGCCGCAGCGAGTGCGGCCAGGTCGGCCACCGCCTGCGCACGGTGGCGCGCCACTTCGACTGCCCCCAGCCAGATCCCGCCGAGGGTAGTTGTCACCAGAGCGGCGACCAGCACAGCGGCGAGTACGGTCGCGGCCCCGGCGTCGTCACTGACCAGGCTCAGCAGCCGAGACGGCTTCCGCGATGATGAGCACCCCGGGCAGTATGACTGAACGGCTGCTGACCCTGGCGACGACAAAGTCGCCATCAAAGCGCACATCCGTCGACGCCCCCGGCGGGGCGAGACCGGCGGCAGCCGCGGTCGCCGCAGGATCACCGCGTGCCGCCAACCGCGCCGCCTCCCGTGCGGCGTCGATACATCGCATCTGCATCGAGACGGCGGTGATGCCGGCGAGGCCGAGCACCAGGACGGTGACCAAGGTTGCGATGGCCAGCGCGGCTTCCACCGTGCTGAACCCACCATCGCCCGCTAAACCTTCGTATTCAGTGCACGATTGATGATGTTGGTCAACGCGCCAACGATGGAATCGCCGGTGACGACGCTGTAGAGGATCGCACCGAACGCGGCAGCGGCGATCGTACCGATGGCGTACTCGATCGTCGACATTCCCGCCTCGTCGACGACTAATGTGTTCAATCGGTGGTGAATCATCTGAATTATTCTGTACAGCAATGTTTTTCCTTTCTAGTGAATACACCTGAACTCTCGGAAATGTCACAGCAGCCCCGAGCCGAAAATGTCACCGGCCAGACCGGCCACCACTGGCACGACGCCCAGGCAGACGAATGCCGGCAGGAAGCACAGGCCGAGCGGACCGGCAATGAGAACCCCTGCACGTTCGGCGGCCGCCGTGGCACCATGATCGGCATCTTGGCGCGACTGCTCAGCGAGGTCCGCGACGCCCTGGGCCAGAGCACTGCCCGACGATGCAGACCGTCGTGCCAACCGGGTCAGTGCCTCATAGGCGTCGTCGGGGTCACTGCCTCCCGTCCGCCAAACGGTGTCAGGGTCGGCACCCAGGGCCAGTAGATCGGCGGCGCGCCGCAGAAGCGCGCCCAGCCTGGGTGGTGCGGAGGTTGCCGTCGCGGCGGCCGCAGCCGACATCGGCATCCCCGCTGAGAGGCATACCGAAAGGACATCGAAGGATGAGGCGATCGCGAGTGGATCGCTCTGCCTCCCGGCATCGTTTGTCGCCGGCCGGCCATCTCGCGCGGTATCGGCCCGCAGTCGCCTGTGACGCGGTACGGAATCGAGCAGCAGACCGACAGCCAGTAACAGCGCCGCAGTCGTCATATCGTCAGCCGATCGATGATGTGGTCCGACCATGTCGCACCAACACTCACCAGACCGACGCCGGCGACCAGTAACCAGCCGCCACCGAGCAAAAACTGAACCGGACGCGCACCAATGACCTCACCCAGTGCCACCCCGAGGAACGGCAATCCGGCCAGAATGGCAGCCGTGGCCCGGGCACCGGCCAGTCCCGCATGCACCCGGTCGGCAAATCGTTGCCGACCGACGATGTCGCGATGCGCGGTGTGCATGAGGGTTGACATCGGCAGTCCGTGCTCGGCAGCCAACTGCCAGCAGACCGCGAGGCGGTCCCAATACGCAGGCACTGACGAGCCCCTGGCCGCGGACCGCAGACCAGCCGCCACGTCGGCGCCCAGTTGGGCTCGCATGGCCACCGCTCGCAGCGACGCGCCCACATCGCCAGCGGACTCAACCGCGGCCACCGTGAAAGCGTGCAATGGGTGCGCGCCGACTCGTAACTCACCGACCAGAACCTCAAGTGCCGCTGCCATCGCCTGACCCTCGCTGTACTGCCGCCGACCCCGCATCCGTCGTCGGCGCCGGCGGCCAACCACACCGGCAACCAGCCCAGCGGCGACTGCGACGGTCGGCGAGGCCATCAACGTTGCAATAGCGCCCAGGCAGATCGCTGGCCACACCGCGATCCGCGCGATCCACCGGAGCGATTTCGAGGTCGCGAACCGGCGGCGCCGCGGAGGAGTCATCAACAGCGCAGCCGCCAGCAGGGCTGCGGCGGTCACGGTCGGACTCATCGACCACACCGGTCGTTGATCAACCGGCGCAACAGTTCAGTTCCGCGCTGTAGTCCATGCTCGACGTGCCAGACGGGTACGGCGTAAACACAGCCCGAGGTGTCGCGTTGCAGCAGTGCGATCTCGCTGAGATGTCGCCCATTGGGTCCGCGGCTGACGTGGATGACCACGTGGACGGCTGCCGCAAGTTGACTGTGTAGGGCTGCACGGTCAAGCCCCCCGAGGGCGGCGAGCGCCTCCAGTCGAGCCGGCACCTCGGCCGGACTGTTGGCGTGCACGGTTCCGGAACCGCCATCATGACCGGTATTCAGGGCGCTCAGCAGATCGACAACCTCGGCGCCCCTGACCTCCCCGACGACGATGCGGTCGGGCCGCATCCGCAGCGCCTGTCGGACCAACTGGCGAAGAGTAATCTCGCCTGCGCCTTCGACATTGGCGCTGCGGGCAACCAGGCGGACAAAATGCGGGTGGTTCGGCGCCAACTCGGCGGCATCTTCGACACACACGATCCGTTCGCGGCTCGAAACGGCGCCCAGTGCCGCGGCCAGCAGGGTCGTCTTTCCCGCTCCGGTACCACCTGACACCAGGAATGCCAGCCTCGCCGAGACGATGTCTTCCAGAAGACTTAGGGCATCAGGAGCGACTGCCCCGGCCGCGGCCAACGCTGTGAGATCCTGTGTGGCCGGCCGAAGGATGCGCAGAGATATGCAGGTGCCGGCCATCGCAACAGGGGGCAGCACAGCGTGGAGTCGTACGGTGAACTGTCCGCTCCCTGCCTCGGCAAGCTGCGCATCCACCCATGGCTGGGCGTCGTCGAGCCGCCGACCAGCGGCCGCGGCAAGGCGTTGTGCAAGCCGACGCACCGACGCCTCGTTGGGAAAACGTATCTCACTGCGGCACAGTCCATTTCCACTATCAACCCACACCTGATCCGGTGCGGATACCAGAACGTCGGTTACGCCCTCGGTCCGCAACAGGGGCTCGAGGATACCGACGCCGGTCAGTTCGGTCTCCAGAAGGCGAAGATTGCTCAGCACGTCAGTGTCACCCAGCACTCCCCCGGACTCAGCCCGGATCGCGGCCGCGACGACGGTGGGTCGAAGGGGAACCGACTCAGATGCGAGCCGTTCGCGAACACGATCAATGAGCGACCCGGTCATGCGGCCGGATTCTCGGCGCCGTACTGCAACACCCCGAGTACCTTCCGCGCAGCCACGGTCAACGGGGAGCGGCGTTGCAGCCGCAGTCCGTGCTTCTCCAGTTGCTGATCGAGCAGTGGCTCCGGCCGCATCGCCGCCAGCAACGGCACCGCTGCGACGTCAACCACTTCCCCGGCCCGCAGGCCACCCGGAGCCGGTCCACGCACCACGAGTCCGATATTGGGATTAACGGTTCGGATCACGCCGACCAGTGCCGCGCACGATGCCGCAGCCCGTACGTCACAACTGGTCACAATCACCACGAGGTCCGCGGATTCCAGAACGTCGAGGACCGGGGCGGTGAGCGAGCGGGGCACGTCGCAGACGACGGTGACACCGCCACGGCGGCCGGCATCGACGACCGTCGTCGCTGCGCCGGCATTGATCTCGTGGTACGCCCGCGAGCACGACAACAGGCTTACCTCGCGCTGCTGCGGGAGAACCTCTCGTACCGCGCTCCAACTCAGCCGACCGCTCGCAGCAGCCAGCTCTGGCCAGCGCAGGCCCGGCTCGGATTCCGCACCCAGCAGTAGGTCGACGCCGCCGCCACACGGGTCCAGGTCAACCAGCAGGGCCTCACCGGCGCACTGTGCCAGGGCGGCGGCGAACACTGATGCGCCACCGCCACCGCGGCCGGCCGTCACGGCGATCACTCGGCCGCGGCGGGGTGCAGCGCGCCCCGACTCGGCGGCCTCGGACAGGTAGCGGACCAGGTCTGCCTCCTGCGCGGGCAATACGCACAGGTGCTGCGCGCCGACCTCAAGCGCCGCCAGCCAGATCGAGGGCGATGGCTCGTCCGTTCCCACCACGAGAACTCCATCGCGGCGCGGCATCCCGGCACGAATGCAGCGGCGGGCACCCTCCTCGTCGACGACAACCGCAGCGGGCATCGCCCAGTTCTTCCGGCTCGGGGTCTGGGCCCGGACCGCTCGCAGTCCGACCGCGGCCGCGACGCGGTCGGTGCTGTCGGATAAGTCGTCGTCGGCCAATACAGTCAGCACGACAGGCACATTGGCAGTCACGCGACTTACGGTGACGCTCCAGCTCTGTGCACACCAGTCCGCCGCACGGCGACTGTGGATAACGTCGGGTCTGGGGATGGCCGCCTGCAATCGAGGCTCGCAACCGGCTTTTCATACGGCGCAAATGAACTCGGCCATACATCCGGCCCTGAATACGGGCCTGGATACGGCCCCAGAAAAAGGACGACCCTCGCCAGGGGGGGAGGAGGCGAGGGTCGTCGTGTATCAGCCCCGGGGGGTCGGGCTGATGCACTCCCGGCCGAAGCCGAGTGAGGCTAACTATACACACGGCAACGTATCGCGGCGCAACCTTCTCACAGACTCAAAAACCTTGTTTTTCCTGTGAATTTGCAGTCGCAGTCAGGTGACCAAAGCTGCCACTTTCACCGGGGTCGGCGACCGGAGATGCCACCCCGCATCGCGGTATTCCCCATCGCACCGATGCGGCCGGTGACGGGTCGGGCGAACTCGGTTTGAGCGCGCCGCATCCGCTACGCAACAGATCACAGCAGCCGTCACCGACGCCGTCACCCAGACTTCATCGATGGGCTCATCGGCCGCCCGCAGGGCCACCCGGTAGAGCACTCCGGCGGTGGCCGGAGCTCACGTACCACCCTGTCGATGCCCGAAGAAGTCAGTCGCCGCTTGACGTGATCTGAATTGTTGCCGATTTGACTCTTGATGTGACCGTCGTCACGGAGTACAAAGGAACTACGGATGCTTGGTGAGGCCAAGGGAGTCCCGAAAGAGAAGGTTCTTTCTCCCGATCCAGGTGATCCAGCATGGTTGACGGGCACCCACGCGGAGCACGCCGCGATATGGCAGAAGTGTTGCAGGCCTGCGGAATTGCACATGGAGTGTAAGAAACGCCGAGGCCATCAATGCAACCCACAAAGCACGCCTGGTAACCCGTGTAACCGTGCTGGCGGGCGGCGAGCCGAACACGTTTCGGATCGCCGCCCGCTTCATGCCTGCTGCTATTTGGCTGCGGCCTCGGCGATCGACAAACCCTCTCGCGCACCATCTTCCAGCGCGCGGCAGCAGAACAGCAGCCATTCTCCAACGGCCTGAGCGGTTCCTGTTGCGAAGCCGGCCGCGGTTGTCTGATACTCGTCGGCTCGTCGCAGCCAGAAGACCTCAGGGACACCGAGTCCGTGCGGATCAAGGCCGGTTGCGATAGTGACTAGCCGCGAAACCGCCCGTGCGACAACGCCATCGGCGCTACCGAACGGCGCGAGGGTCAGCAGCTCACCGTGCGCGACAGCAGCCAGCACCGGAGCACCCACGGAGCTTCCACCGGTGACCAGACTGGTCAGCAGATCCAACCGAGCGGCGACCTCAGGCACTGGGCGCGGGCGACCGAGTTGTTGTTCATCAACGAGATCTGCCGCCGCCAGCGAGTGCAGACGTGCCAGCGCCTGCAGCGGCGCCCGCTGCCACACCCCAACAAGAGCGGTGGTGCCACCTTCGAGCGCCTGGCCGAGCCGTAAGGCTCCGGCAAGCACTGGGTCGTCAGTTACCGAGGTGGTGTCGACTCGGGTGCCCCCGCCATCGAGCGCCGAGGATGATCGCGCGCCACGGATCGCCGACTCGGCCGCGGTGAGGGGCCAGCTGCGCAGATTGGTCCGGTGCCGGTGCGCCTTGCCCAACGCTGCGCGCGCGGCCTCGGCTGCGTCGGCCACGCCAGGCAGCCCGAGCAGAGGCGCCAACAGGTCACGTTTTCCGGCATTCGTCACGGGCCGTCACGCTAGCCGGTCGGGCTGGCACCGGGGTGGTCGACCGCCGGGTCAGGACTTACGCTTTCCGACATGAGCGAGACGCACACAGATGTTCCGTCGTCGTATCCACCGCCCGCTGAGTTCGCGGCCAATGCGAATGCCACAGCGGATCTCTACCGTGATGCCGAAGCCGACCGACTGGCGTTCTGGGCTGAGCAAGCCAGGCGGCTGTCATGGGATAGGCCATTCACTGAGGTTCTGGACTGGTCGGCCGCACCGGTCGCGACGTGGTTCGTCGGGGGGAAACTCAATGTCGCCTACAACTGTGTCGACCGGCACGTCGAAGCCGGCAACGGGGATCGGGTCGCCATCCTTTGGGAGGGTGAACCCATTGGCGATGCCCGCTCTATCACCTACGCCCAACTCAAGGACGAAGTGTGCAAGGCCGCCAATGCCCTCACTGATCTCGGTCTGGTCGCCGGAGACCGGGTGGCCATCTACATGCCGATGGTGCCCGAGGCGATCGTGGCGATGCTGGCGTGCGCGCGACTGGGCATCATGCATTCCGTTGTCTTCGCGGGCTTCTCGGCATCGGCACTTCGCGCCAGGGTCGACGACGCCCAGGCCAAGATGGTCATCACCACTGACGGCCAGTACCGGCGCGGCAGTGCGGTATCACTGAAGGATGCTGTCGACGAAGCGGTGGCTGGTCAGGAGTGTGTGCACAACGTTCTGGTGGTGCGCCGCACCGGTATCGATGTGCAGTGGACGCCGGGCCGTGACCTGTGGTGGCACGACACGGTGGACGGCGCCTCCACCGAACACACCCCGGAGGCCTTCGACTCCGAGCACCCGCTATTCCTGCTCTACACATCGGGTACCACCGGCAAGCCGAAGGGCATCATGCATACCTCCGGTGGCTACCTGACTCAGGTGTCCTACACCCACCATTACGTGTTCGACATCAAACCGGAGACTGACGTGTATTGGTGCACCGCCGATATCGGTTGGGTGACCGGCCACAGCTACATCACCTACGGTCCGCTATCCAACGGAGCGACCCAGGTTATCTACGAGGGAACGCCGGCATCACCCGATGAGCACCGACACTTCCAGATCATCGAAAAATACGGTGTCACAATCTATTACACGGCTCCCACGCTCGTCCGGACGTTTATGAAGTGGGGTCGCGAGATCCCGTTCGCCCACGACCTTTCGAGCCTGCGGCTGTTGGGCTCGGTCGGCGAGCCGATCAACCCTGAGGCCTGGCGTTGGTATCGACTGGTGTTTGGCGCCGATAAGACACCAATCGTCGATACCTGGTGGCAGACCGAGACCGGCGCGGTGATGATCTCGCCACTGCCGGGGGTGACTACATGTAAGCCCGGCTCGGCGATGCGCCCACTGCCGGGAATCTCGGCCAAGATCGTCGACGATGACGGCAATGAATTGCAACCGGCCTCTGAACACGGCGAGCAGGTCACCGGTTACCTAGTGCTGGACAAGCCCTGGCCGTCGATGCTGCGCGGTATCTGGGGTGACCCTGAGCGCTTCGTCGAGACTTACTGGTCGCGGTTCGCCGAACAGGGTTGGTACTTCGCCGGTGACGGTGCGCGATACGGAAGCGATGGCGAGGTCTGGGTGCTGGGACGCATCGATGATGTGATGAACATTTCCGGTCACCGGATCTCGACGGCCGAGGTGGAGTCGGCATTGGTCGGCCATGCCGGCGTGGCGGAGGCGGCAGTCGTCGGTGCCACCGATGCCCACACCGGACAGGCCATCTGTGCCTTTGTGATTCTCAAGCAGCATCACACCGAGATGGCACCGCACCAGATGGTCGAGGAATTGCAGGCGCAGGTCGCCCGGGAGATCTCGCCGATCGCCAAACCACGCGAAATCCACGTCGTACCAGAGCTTCCAAAAACCCGCAGCGGCAAGATCATGAGGCGGCTACTGCGTGACGTCGCCGAGGGACGCGAACTCGGCGACACCTCCACCCTGGTAGATCCGACCGTGTTCGAGGCCATCCGTTCGAGTAAGTCCGAGAAGTAGCGCGGCCGATCAGAACCTAGGCCGATCAGAACCTAGGCCGGACCGGGGGCCGGGCTTGAGGTCGGGACGAAACCGGTACCCGGACGATTCTTGGTGGCAAGATCCGCCAGAATCGCGTTGATCGACATCGTCACCGCCGGGGTGTGCAGTGGGATGTACTTGATGATGCAGGTCGGTATTGCGTCGGTGAAGGCGCCATGGATCATGCCGACGAGTTTGTTGTTGACCGTCACCGGCGCGCCGGAGTCGCCCGGTCTTCCGCAGACCTGGTTGACGATGGTGCCCGGTTGCTCCCCCGGTCCCCATGTCACGCCGCACGAGTAGCCGGTAGTGCGGCCCAACTTGCAGGCCACCTGACCGAACGCCGGGTCGGGGCCGATGCCGTTGATAGCAAACCCGTTCCAGTTCGACACCGGGGTCACCTTGGCCGGATCGAATCGGATCACCGCGTAGTCCAGGCCGTCGTTGCCGGTGACCATGGTGCCAATCGGGCCCCGGTCGGGTGCGGCCTCAGATGTCACTTCGGCACCAGGTCCCCCGCAGTGCGCCGACGTGAAGCCGATCAGCGCACCGGTGTTGTCGTTGCCGATCGCTGTCAGCGTGCAGTAGGTGTTCGTGTCGATGATGATGCCCGCGCCGCCGCCGATCGGCACCATGTCATCGGGGCCGGCCAGTGCCTGCGGAGTCGGCAACAAAACGGCAAGGGCCAGGACCGAGGCCCCCACCAGATGCCGCACATCAAGTGCGGTGATCACTGAAACCTCCATCGCCGTCCCACCCGGAAACCCAGTCTAACTTGACACCATGCGTAACTTGCGTAACAGCGCGACACGTATCCGGGCCGGAGCCGGACGTGGCAACATGAATCGCGACCACACCGACCATGGAGGACAGCCGTGACTAATCGGGATCGTAAGGACGGGGTACCCGACACGGTGACCTCGATTCCTCTGGCAGACCCGCATGCGGTGCCTGAAAATGCCTCCATCGGCGAGCTGGTCAAGGATGCGACCGCTCAGGTTTCGACCCTGGTGCGGGCCGAGGTCGAGCTGGCCCGGGCCGAAATCACCCGCGATGTGAAGAAGGGGCTCACCGGCAGTGTCTTCTTCATCATCGCCCTGGTGGTGCTGCTGTATTCGACCTTCTTCATGTTCTTCTTCCTGGCCGAACTGCTGGACACCTGGCTGTGGCGTTGGGCGGCGTTCCTGATTGTCTTCATTCTGATGCTGGTCGCTACCGGAGTATTCGCCCTACTGGGCTACCTCAAGGTGCGCCGCATTCGTGGCCCGCAACAAACCATCGAGTCGGTCAAGCAGACGACCGCCGCGCTGGCACCCGGGAAATTCAAGTCCACCTCGGCTTCCCCCGCGGCCATCATCACGACGGAGCCGGCCCCCGCCGATCCGTCGGGTTGGTGATGGCCCAGCCCGATCCATCGGTAACCCGCATCGCGGGGCCCTGGCGCCACCACGACGTCCACGCCAACGGAATCCGTTTCCAGTGCGTCGAAGCCCTGCCCGACCCCGACGATGAAACTCCGGTGACCACCCGGCCACTGGTGATACTGCTGCACGGTTTCGGTTCGTTCTGGTGGTCGTGGCGACATCAGTTACGCGGACTGACCGGAGCCCGAGTGGTGGCGGTCGATCTTCGGGGGTACGGCGGCAGTGACAAACCTCCCCGCGGCTATGACGGTTGGACACTGGCCGGTGATACCGCAGGCCTGGTACGCGCGCTGGGCCACACATCGGCGACCCTGATAGGCCATGCGGACGGAGGGCTGGTCTGCTGGGCCACCGCGGTGCTGCACTCTCGGATGGTGCGGGCCATCGCCCTGGTCAGTTCACCGCACCCCGCAGCACTGCGGGCGTCGGTATTCAGCCGCAGTGGTGAGGGCCGTGCACTATTGCCCAGCCTGTTGCGCTATCAGGTTCCGCTGTGGCCGGAGCATGTGCTCACCCGCCGCAACGGTGACGCGCTAGAGGCTCTGATACGTAGCCGCTCATCACGAAAATGGGTTGTGTCAGAAGACTTTCCCGAGGCCATTGCGCATCTGCGTGAGGCCATTCAAATTCCATCAGCAGCGCACTCGGCGCTGGAATATCAACGCTGGGCGATTCGCAGCCAGTTCCGCGGCGAAGGAAGACGGTTCATGAAACTGATGAACCGTCCACTCGACATCCCACTGTTGCACCTGCGCGGCACCATCGACCCCTACGTGCTGGCCGATCCCGTTGAACGTAGTCGACATTACGCATCGCGCGGAAGGTTCGTGAGTGTGCCCGGCGCCGGCCACTACGCCCACGAGGAGGCGCCCATCGAGGTCAATGAAGAGTTGCAGCGTTTCCTGGCGTCCCAGTGATTCAACTCAGGCGTTGACGCAGGCCCCGGTGGGAACCTTTGCGGTGTTACCGATCTTGGCCAGTTGGCGCGATACTTCGTTGGTGGTCATGACAAAACCCGTGTCATTGTCGTCGACCGCCGCACCGAACACGACGCCGATCACCTGACCGGCTCGATTGATCATTGGTCCGCCCGAATTCCCCTGGCGAACAATCCCTCTGATGGTGTAAACCTCGCGGTTGACCGTGGTGCTCTTGTAGATGTCGGGCCCGTTCAGTTCGATGATCTCGCGGACCCGAGCCGGGGTGGCCACAAAGTCGCCGCCGCCGGGATAGCCAAGCACCACCGCGTCGGTACCGGATTTGGCGGGCTGATCGGCGAAAACCAGCGGCTGCTGGGGCAGGTTCGGAACGTCGAGAATGGAAATATCGGCGTCGGGGTCATAGGAGACGACCGTCGCGTCGTATTTCTTACCTTCGGCCTCGACGGTGACGCTGTCCGAGCCGGCGACCACATGCGCATTGGACATAACCCGGTTGGGCGCAATCACGAAACCTGTTCCCTCAAGTACTTTTTGGCAGGACTGCGCGACACCGCGGATCTTGACCACACTGGGCCGGGTGCGGGCCACCACCAGGCTGTCGGCCAGCGAGGCGTCCGGCGGTTCGACATTTTGGGCCTGGGCCGGACCCAAGGGCTCCAGCGCGTTCGGCAACCCGGAGGTACTCAACAGTGCCGACATCCGCTTCGGGACCGTCCGCAACCACTCCGGTGCGTACTTGTCGACCTCCGAGATCACCTTGGAACCCTGGACGGCGGATGCCAGACCGGCCTGACCAGATGATGTCAGTGGGCTGCCGAGTAACCATGCGGCCACGACAACGACGACCAGCTGTAGTGCTACGCCAATGATCGAATCGACCACCCGAACCGGACCACTTCGGATCGAACCGCGCACTGCGCGGCCCAAGACCACGCCAGCCACCTCGCCGATCACCACCAGGGCCAGGATCAAGAGCAGCGCGGTGAAGAGTTTCCCACGCGGCGAGTGAACGTGGCTGATGACGTGCGGTGCCAGCATCACTCCGGCGATCGCGCCGAGGACCACGCCTACGAACGACATCAGCGATCCCAGTGCTCCGGACCGCCAACCCGAGATCGCCGCGATGAGCGCCACGACAATCACGGCGATATCCAGCCATTGTGAACTCGTCACAGCGGTTCCTCACTGTAATCGGCGATGAACGCCGCAGCGTCGTCGCGATCGTCTCCCACGAGTGCCATCGCCTCGTCCAACTCTCGAACGTCCTCGGTGTTCCACGGTTGTGCCCATCCGGCCACATCAAGCATTGCCGAGATTACGTGACCGGTGAATCCCCAGACCAGCATCTCATTGAGCATGAAGGCCGGGCCGGCGTAGCGGTGTTCACCGCCGGAGCGGCACACCATCAGCCGGTTCCGGGGGTTGATGAAGGCACGAAGGGGAACCCGCGCAACGATAGCGGTCTCCGCCTCATCAACGACCCCGACAGGCCCGGGATCCGCGGAATAGGCCACTACCGGCACGACGTGGAAACCCGATGGCGGGATGAACATTCGCTCAAGTGTCGCCAGCGGATGCAGTCGCTCGGGGTCGATACCAGTCTCCTCGCGCGCCTCGCGCAACGCGGTCGCCACCGGACCAGCATCCTCCGGGTCGGCCGCCCCACCGGGGAAGGCGGCCTGCCCGGCATGGTGGCGCAGGGTGCTGGCGCGCACGGTCAGCAACAGGTCGGCATCGGCAGGTACCTGCCCGGGCGGGTGCTCAAGGTGCGGGCCGGAGAACAGCACCAGCACCGCGGCGTCCCGATCAGAGCGTGCTGCCTGTGCCAACCCGCGCGCGTCGGTCAGTGCGGTGAGCACTTCGGGCGGCACCCGACGACGGTAGGCCTCCGGTACCTGATCGATGTTGTCGAGCAGAGGAGCCAGCCAGGGCGGTCCGGCCGCCGGACGGAGTGGGGCACCGGCGTTCACCCGCCCCTCCCGTCATTCGGTGTCACGTCGTCAGGCCTTGCGCGGTCCAGATCTCATCGAAGCGCGGAGTCAACCGCAGCGGCGATCTCGTCGGCGTCGCTGAAAGCCCGCGGAAGGATCTCGGCAACGCTACCGTCTCGCCGCAGTACCACCGTTGCGGGCATCACGTTGGGGACTCCCAGGGCCGCTGCGATGCTGTGCCGGCCGTCCTGCAGCACGGGCAAGTGGACACCCAGTTCCGCCATCCGCAGCAGGGCCGCCATCTCATTCTCGTCCTGGTGCACCGTCACGACAGTCACCGCGTCACCCGCCTGGCGTTGGTACTGCGCCAGCGCAGGCAATTCCTCGGCACAGGGCGCACACCAGTAAGCCCACAGATTGAGCACCACGGTTCGGCCGGCCAACGCAAGGGCCACCTCGACTTCGGAGCCATCGGCGGCGCACTCGACAACGATGCCGCGCAATTTCGCCGGACCTGCGCCGACCCCATCGGCCGGGCATGGCGGCAACTCGGCCCGCTGCCGCGGCCCCGCGAGAGCCTCGGGGGTATCTGCGTCACGGTGGTTGCGTTCGGCCTGCGTCGCGGACCCGCCGGTCGGCTGTGCCGGGTCATCAGTGAGCTGAAAGGTAAGGGCTACCACGAGTGCCGCAATGACGGCGAGCACCGCCACCGTCCAGCGGGTCGAGGTGCTCATCAGCGTTACAGCCCGGCCAGAGCGAGAAGATGTTCAGTCTCGGGGCCGTTGACAAGTTTGGCGGCCAGCAGTGGCTCGGTGGGCCCCTCCCCAAACGACGGGCAGTCCCTGGCCAATACGCAGACCCCGCAGGCTGGTTTGCGTGCGTGGCAGACCCGTCGGCCGTGGAAGATGACGCGATGGCTCAGTAGCGTCCACTCGCCGCGCTCGATCAGATCGCCGACCGCATGTTCAACCTTGACCGGATCGGTCTCCTCAGTCCACCGCCATCGGCGAACCAGCCGACCGAAGTGCGTATCGACAGTGATGCCCGGGATACCGAATGCGTTGCCCAGGATCACGTTGGCGGTCTTGCGTCCCACGCCGGGCAGTGTCACCAACTCTTCCAGGGTGGCGGGTACTTCGCCATCGAACTTTTCGACGAGTCGGGCGCCGAGGCCGATCAGTGAGTTGGCCTTGTTTCGGTAGAAGCCAGTCGGCCTGATGAGCTCCTCGAGTTCGGAACGGTTCGACTCTGCAAAGTCCCGCGCTGTGCGATACCGCGCGAATAGGGCGGGAGTGGTCAGATTGACCCGTTTATCGGTGCACTGAGCCGACAAGATCGTCGCGACCGCCAGCTCGAGCGGATTGGTGAAATCCAGTTCGCAATAAACGTCGGGAAAAGCGGTCGCCAGCGATCGGTTCATTCGGCGTGCACGGCGAACCAGGCCCAAATGAGTTTCGCCATCCCATTTCGCGCCAGCCGTCGCTGGGCGCTTAGTCCCCGTCTTTTTCACTGCGCCCGCCGTCACGCAAGCCAGGGTACTGACGGGTTCTGACCGACCGCCGACAGACCGGTGGCAATTCGTGATCCTGATGAGACCTCCCCACGGTTAACTTCCCCGCTATGTCCTGGTTCGTAGCCGTGTGTTTCCCCGGACTCTTGATGCTTTCGGCGTACGGGCTGCAGCGGCTCGAGAGCGGCATGCATGACGAGCCCCTGGGGGCGGGCGACACCGTCGGGCGGATCGAGCACGCCACCCCGGCCGCCGGGGAGGGCGCAATACCGCTTTCGGTACCGCGCCTGTCCGATTTCGCCACCCTGATCGAACCGGGCCTCCGCCTGCTGGCCGACGAACCGGGTTTGCCGACCCGGCCTAATCGACTGTTTCAGCCAACGGGACTCGCCAATCGTGTGTAGCGTGAGGATCTCGCCGAGACAACCAACTCTAAGCTGGCGACCGGCCGGGCTGGTTAAGTGCGCTCCAAGACACCGATGAGCTAAGGAAGGCAACGTGGACGAGATCCTGGCGAGGGCCGGAATCTTCCAGGGGGTCGATCCCAGCGCCGTGACGGCGCTGACCAAGCAACTTCAGCCAGTGGACTTTCCGCGAGGCCACACTGTTTTCGCTGAAGGCGAGCCGGGCGATCGGCTCTACATCATCATCTCCGGCAAGGTGAAAATTGGCCGCCGCTCGTCGGACGGCCGCGAGAACCTGCTGACGATCATGGGTCCGTCGGACATGTTCGGCGAGCTGTCGATCTTCGACCCGGGGCCGCGCACCTCCAGCGCCACCACCATCACCGAGGTGCGCGCGGTGGCGATGGACCGCGACGCGCTGCGGGCGTGGATCGCCGATCGCCCGGAGATCGCCGAACAGCTGTTGCGGGTGCTCGCTCGTCGATTACGTCGGACCAACAACAACTTGGCCGACCTGATCTTCACCGATGTGCCAGGCCGGGTAGCCAAGCAGCTGCTACAGCTGGCCCAGCGCTTCGGCACGCAGGAGGGTGGTGCCATGCGGGTGACCCATGACCTCACCCAGGAGGAGATCGCACAGCTCGTCGGCGCATCCAGGGAGACTGTTAACAAAGCCCTGGCGGACTTCGCTCATCGAGGCTGGATCAAGCTCGAGGGCAAGAGCGTACTGATCTGCGACTCCGAGCGGCTGGCGCGCCGAGCGAGGTAGCTCGCGAGCCTCGAGCAGCGAGCGAGGTAGCTCGCGAGCCTCAAGCAGCGAGCGAGGTAGCTCGCGAGCCTCAAGCAGCGAGCGAGGTAGCTCAGCTCCGCAGGTAGTCCAACTGAGCGCGCACCGATTTCTCGGCGGCGTCCCAAAGTTTTTCGTCAACATCGGTGTAGACGTACTCGACCACCTGCCTTGCGGTGGCATCGTCACCGAGCACACGCACCGCCTGACGCACCTGCTCGAGCCGCTCATGACGGTGGGCCAGATACATCTGGGCCACCGCGCTCAGATCCTCGAGTTCGGGTCCGTGACCGGGCAGCACTGCCCGTCGGCCCAGTCCCTGCAACCGGCGTAACGACTCCAGGTACTGGATCAGACTGCCGTCCTCGTCGTCGATGACGGTGGTGCCGCGGCCCAGGACGGTGTCGGCGGTCAGCACCGCGTCATCGAGCACGAAGCTCACCGAGTCCGAGGTGTGGCCCGGGGTCGCCAGCACGGTGATGCTCAGGCCAGCGGCGTCGATCACCTCTCCGTCGGTCAGGTGCCCGCCCATGCCGCGCAGGAATCCACTGCCGACCGAACGCACGGTGGCGCCGGTGGCCGCGACGATCTTGTCGATGCCGTCGGTGTGGTCGCCATGGCGGTGGCTGATCAGCACCAGCGGGATCCGGCCCAAGGCCGCCAGTCGTTCGATGTGGTCGTCCTGGTCGGGCCCCGGGTCAACAAGAACGATGTCGTCGCTGCCCGGACCCCGCAGCACCCAGGTGTTGGTGCCCTCCAGCGTCATCGTGCCGGGGTTCTCGCACAGCAGGACAGAGGCGGTCTCGGTGACCGGCCGCAGCACCCCGTAGGCCGGCTGGGTCACCGCACCTCGACGATAAGCTCGACCTCCACCGGTGCGTCCAACGGCAGCTCCGAAACCCCTACCGCCGAGCGGGCATGGGCGCCGGTCTCGCCGAACACCTCGCCGAGAAATTCCGAGGCGCCATTAATCACGCCGGGCTGGCCGTTAAAGCCGGGCGCGGACGCCACGAAGCCAACCAGCTTGACGACCCGTACCACCGAATCGATTCCCACCAGCGCATCGATAGCCGCCAGCGCATTGAGCGCACAGGTGCGAGCGGCGGCCCTCCCCTGTTCCGGCGGCACGCCGGCGCCGACCTTGCCAACATGAGTCAGGTCGCCGGACTGCAGTGGAAGTTGGCCGGAGGTGTAGACCAAATTGCCGGTACGCACCGCCGGGACGTAGGCGGCCAGTGGCTTGGCCACCGCCGGAAGGGTGATGCCGAGCTCGGCGAGCCGAGCCGATACCGTCACTTCGGCCTCTTGAGGTAGGCGACGTGCTGCTCGCCCGTCGGTCCGTTGAGCACCGCGACCAGCTCCCAGCCGTCGGCACCCCATTGATCGAGGATCTGCTTGGTCGCATGGGTCAGCAGTGGAATGGTCGCGTACTCCCAGATGGTTGCTTGGCTCATGACGGAAGCCTAACTCCGGGTATGACCCGGGCCGATGCCGCTACGGACTTAGATAGCATGCAGTGGTGGCCACCAAACGGAGCGACCGTAGCGCAGTTGGCTGGCCTGCCCGGCTGACCGAGGCGCGCCTGCATATCGTCACCGGCAAGGGAGGTACCGGCAAGACCACTATCGCGGCCGCCCTGGCATTAACGCTGGCTGCAGGAGGCCGCAACGTCCTCCTGGTGGAAGTCGAAGGACGCCAAGGGATTGCGCAGTTGTTCGACGTTCCACCTCTGCCCTACGAGGAGGTCAAAGTCGCGACCGCCGACGGTGGCGGTCACGTCAAGGCCCTCGCCATCGAAATCGAGGCGGCCTTCCTGGAATACCTCGAGATGTTCTACAACCTGGGTATCGCCGGACGTGCCATGCGCCGAATCGGGGCCGTCGAGTTCGCCACGACGATCGCACCCGGCCTCCGAGACGTGTTGCTGACCGGAAAGATCAAGGAGACGGTGATCCGGTCGGACCGCGACAATCGACCCGTCTACGACGCCATCGTGGTGGATTCACCGCCCACCGGTCGCATCGCCCGATTCCTTGATGTGACCAAGGCGGTCTCGGACCTGGCCACCGGCGGCCCGGTGCATAACCAGGCTGAAAGTGTGGTCCGCGTGCTGCACTCCGAGTCGACGGCGATTCACTTGGTCACACTCCTGGAGGCGTTACCGATCCAGGAGACCATCGAGGCGATCGAGGAACTCGAGAGGCTCGAGTTACCGATCGGCGCCGTGATCGTCAACCGCAATATTCCGCCGTTTCTGCCGGCCCGAAATCTGGCCAAGGCCGCCAAGGGCGAAGTCGACGCAGATGCGGTGCGGGCCGGTCTGTCCCGAGCAGGCATCACGCTGTCAGACGCAGACTTCGCGGGACTGCTCACCGAGACCATCGAACATGCCAGCCGGATCAGCGCGCGCTCCGAGAGTTCCCGCGAGCTGGATAAACTCAATGTGCCGCGGCTGGAGCTGCCCACCATCGCCGATGGCATGGATCTGGGAGGCCTCTACGAGCTAGCCGAAATCCTCGCCCAGCAAGGCGTCCGATGACCGTGTCGATGAGCGAATCGAATGGCGAAGCGAAGGGGACGTTGTCGTGAGCGGGACACCGCCGACCCTGGATATGAAGTCCATCCTCTCGGACCGGTCTAACCGCGTAGTGGTGTGCTGCGGGGCCGGCGGAGTCGGAAAGACGACGACCGCGGCCGCGATGGCGCTACGGGCGGCCGAGTACGGTCGCACCGTCGTGGTGCTCACCATCGACCCCGCAAAGCGGCTCGCCCAAGCCCTCGGCATCAAAGAGTTGGGCAACTTCCCTCAGCGGGTACCGCTAGCACCTGAGGTATCCGGGGAGCTGCACGCAATGATGCTGGACATGCGCCGAACATTCGACGAGATGGTCATCGAACATGCGGGAAGCGAACGGGCACAGTCGATTCTGGATAATCAGTTCTATCAGACTGTCGCAACCTCGCTTGCGGGCACGCAGGAATACATGGCGATGGAAAAACTTGGCCAGTTGCTCGGTGAGGACCGCTGGGACCTCGTCGTCGTCGACACCCCACCGTCCCGCAATGCACTTGACTTCCTCGACGCACCGAAGAGGTTGGGCAGCTTCATGGACAGTCGGCTTTGGCGCCTGCTGTTGGGGCCCGGCCGCGGCATCGGTCGACTGGTGGCGGGTGCGATGGGGCTGGCCATGAAGGCGATATCCACCGTCCTGGGTTCGCAAATGCTCTCCGATGCCTCAGCATTCGTACAGTCGCTCGACTCGACATTCGGCGGGTTCCGGGAGAAGGCCGACCGGACCTACGAACTGCTCAAGCGGCGCGGTACACAGTTCGTAGTGGTTTCGGCTGCCGAACCCGACGCTCTGCGAGAGGCCACCTTCTTTGTCGATCGACTCTCCGAAGAGGGCATGCCACTGGCCGGGCTGATCCTCAACAGGACCCATCCGATGCTGTGCGCGCTGACGGTCGAACGTGCCCTCGACGGGGCTGACGAACTGGGCGCCGATGCCGGGGAGGACGCACTCGCGGCAGCGGTGCTCCGAATCCATGCCGACCGCGGACAGGCTGCCAAACGCGAGATCCGGCTGCTGTCTCGGTTTACCGGAGCCAACCCACACGTTCGAGTGGTGGGTGTGCCGTCCCTGCCATTCGATGTGTCGAGCCGCGAAGCGCTAGAGGCGATCGCCGACCAAATCACCGGCGAAACTTAAGAACCGCGATCTCGATCCGAGCCGTTGGCGGATTCAGCTGACGATGCGCTGCCTGCGCTGGGTGGAGAAGAATTCCGCCCAGGAGGACACCTCTGGGTGCTGCTTGAGCAAGGCTCGGCGCTGGCGCTCGGTCATGCCGCCCCATACTCCGAACTCCACCCGGTTATCCAGGGCATCGGCTCCGCACTCGGCGATCACCGGGCAGTGCCTGCAGATGACCGCGGCCTTGCGCTGGGCAGCCCCACGAACGAACAACTGGTCCGGATCGGTCGTACGACACAGTCCCTGGGATACCCACGCGATCCGGGCTTCCCCGTTCGGTACCTGGAGTGAGCCGTGTATGGATACTGCTGCGCTAGTCCTACGGGCAGCGGGTCGAGTCCCGGACACAGAAGACTCCCTTCGTCTGAGCCGCCCGTTAAGGCGGCGAATCCCTCCGATGTAGCCGCGGTGCGATCTACGCCACATTGCGACATCATTGTTACCTGAATCGCACTGCCTGCTTAAGTTAGGTGGTCAGGTGTCGTTTGCGCAACAGTCCGGTCACAGGTTTTTTGGGACAAGCGTCCAATCCCACCATGAACTGCGGTTTTTTCGCCGGTACCTACCCAGATCTCCGTTATCTTGGCGCCCCGCGCGGGGCTCCGCAAGCCCCCGGGGGGCCTCAGTACGCTGTACCGCATGTCGGAACGCCCACCGGCCAGTTCCTCGGTCCTCAAGCTGGCCTGGTGCTGCCTGCTGACCAGTGTGATCCTGGCGGCACTGCTGTTCCCGATCGCCGGGGGCATCGGGCTGATGTCCAACCGGGCCTCCGACATCGTGGCCAACGGATCGGCGCAGCTCCTCGAGGGCGATATTCCGGCGGTCTCGACGATGGTCGACGCCAAGGGCAACACGATCGCGTGGCTGTATTCCCAGCGTCGCTTCGAGGTACCCAGCGACAGGATCGCCGACACCATGAAACTGGCGATCGTCTCTATCGAGGACAAGCGGTTCGCCGAACACAACGGAGTGGACTGGAAGGGCACCCTGACCGGCCTGGCCGGCTATGCGTCGGGGGATTTCGGTACCCGCGGCGGCTCGACCATCGAACAGCAGTACGTCAAGAACTATCAGTTACTGGTGGTGGCACAGACCGACGCGGAGAAGCGCGCGGCGGTGGCCGCGACACCCGCACGCAAGCTGCGCGAGATCCGCATGGCACTGACATTGGATAAGACGTTCACCAAACCGGAGATTCTCACCCGGTACCTCAATCTGGTGTCGTTCGGTAATGGCGCCTTCGGGATCCAGGATGCCGCCCAGACCTACTTCGGTATCGACGCGACCGACTTGAACTGGCAGCAATCGGCGCTGCTTGCCGGAATCGTGCAGTCGACCACCACGCTGAATCCCTACACCAACCCCGACGGGGCTCTGGTGCGGCGCAACCTGGTTTTGGACACGATGATCGAGAACCTGCCCGACAAGGCAGATCAACTGCTGGCCGCCAAACAGCAGCCGCTGGGTATCTTGGCGCAGCCCAACGAGTTGCCGCGCGGCTGTATCGCAGCCGGAAACCGCGCTTTTTTTTGCGACTATGCGCAAGAGTTTTTGGCCCGGGCGGGCTTGAGTAAGGAACAGATCGCCAAGGGCGGCTACCTCATCAAGACCACGTTGGATCCCGATGTGCAGGCCGACGTCAAGAAGTCGGTTGACTCGATCGCACCGACGGACCTTGATGGCATCGCCAGCGTGATGAATGTACTGCTGCCGGGTAAGACGAGCCATCCACTGATCGCGATGGTCAGTAATCGAACATACGGGCTTGACACGGAAGCCGGGGAAACCGTTCAGCCGCAACCGTTCTCACTGGTCGGTGATGGCGCCGGGTCGATCTTCAAAATCTTCACCACCGCCGCCGCACTGGATCTGGGTCTTGGTACCAACGCCACCCTCGACGTACCAGGTCGATTCGAGGCCAAGGGGCTCGGCGAGGGCGGCGCCAAGGGCTGCCCCAAAGAGACCTGGTGCGTCGAAAACTACCGTGATCCGCGCAACCTGACCATGACGGTCACAGAAGCCTTGGCGAAATCTCCCAACACCGCGTTCGCGAAATTGATCTCCCAGGTTGGGGTTCAACGCACCGTGGACATGGCCGTCCGACTGGGCCTCCGGTCCTATGCCGAGCCTGGCACCGCTCGAGGCTACGACCCGGACAACAATGAGAGTCTCGCCGACTTCATCAAACGACAGAACATCGGCTCGTTCACCCTGGGCCCTTTCGAGGTCAACCCACTGGAACTTGCCAACGTGGCGGCGACCCTGGCATCAGGTGGAATGTGGTGCCCACCAAACCCGATCGACAAGATCTACGACCGCCGTGGTGACGAGGTCGCATTTAACGCCGAACCCTGCGAACAGGTCGTACCCGAAGGATTGGCCAACACCCTGTCCAACGCGCTAGCCAAGGACGTCATCAACGGAACCGCCGCCCCGGCCGCGAATTCGGTCGGGTGGTCACTTCCCATGTCGGGCAAGACCGGCACCACCGAGGCCCACCGGTCATCGGGTTTCCTGGGCTACACCAATCAATACGCGGCGGTCAACTACATCTACGACGACTCCCCTAACCCAACGGATCTGTGTTCCTACCCGTTGCGCCAGTGCGGCGATGGTGACCTCTTCGGCGGCAAGGAACCCGCTTCGACGTGGTTCACAGCGATGAGTCCGATCGCCGAGGACTTCGGTGAAGTGAGCCTGCCTCCGACTGATCCGCGCTATGTCGACGGGGCCGCCGGATCGCGGGTGCCCACCGTGAACGGGATGAGTCAGGATAGAGCGCGAGAGGACCTGCGCGCGTACGGTTTTCAGGTCGCCGACCAGGTGAACTCAGTCAATAGCACAGCCTCCGCGGGCACCGTGATCGGCACTTCACCCAGCGGTCAGACAATCCCCGGCATCATCGTCACCCTGTTGGTAAGCAACGGCGTAGCACCCCCGCCACCGCCTCCTCCCCCACCCCCGCCGGGTGCGCTGCCGCCTATCCCGGGCATGCCCGAATTCGGTTCGACGGTCGTGGAGATCCCCGGCCTTCCGCCCATCACCATTCCGGTACTTGCCCCGGCGGCACCCCAGCCACCGGAGGGATCATCCCCTCCGTAACCGTGGCAGTAGTCTGCCTACATGGCTGATCCCGCCTGGAAAACTTCCGCCGTAGCCGCAGCCGGTGCTGCGGCACTCGCCGTCGGATACGCGACGGCGATCGAGCGAAACGCCTTCGTCGTGCGCGAGGTGACGATGCCGGTCCTGACACCGGGTTCGACCCCGCTTCGGGTGCTGCACCTCAGCGATATCCACATGCGTCCCTCGCAGCGGCGCAAGCAGGCGTGGCTGCGGGAGCTGGCTCAGTGGGAGCCCGACCTGGTGGTCAACACCGGCGACAATCTGTCCCACCCCAAAGCGGTGCCGGCGGTAGTGCAGGCACTCGGTGATCTGCTGTCGGTGCCGGGAGTTTTCGTGTTCGGCAGCAATGACTACTTCGCGCCGACGTTGAAGAATCCGGCGAAGTACCTGACCGACAGTGATCACCGAGTTCATGGCAATCCGCTGCCGTGGCAGGACCTTCGCGCTGCATTCAACGAGCGAGGCTGGCTCGACCTGACCCACCATCGGCGCGAGTTCGAGGTTGCCGGGAAGACCATAGCCGCCGCCGGAGTCGACGATCCACACCTCGGCCGGGATCACTACGAGACAATCGCCGGGCCGGCCAACCCCGCTGCGAACCTGAGCCTGGCTGTCACCCATGCGCCCTATACCCGGGTGCTGGATCGGTTCGCCGCTGATGGATACCAGCTCATCCTGGCCGGGCACACCCACGGCGGACAGCTATGCCTGCCGTTCTCCGGTGCGCTGGTGACCAACTGCGACCTCGACCGCTCGCGGGCGAAAGGCGCCTCACACTGGGGCGCCAGGACCGCCCTGCACGTCTCGGCCGGTATCGGTACGTCACCGTTCGCGCCCTTCCGGTTCTGCTGTCGGCCCGAGGCCACCCTGCTCACCCTGGTCGCCGCGCCGACCGGCGGCCACGACCGGACCCACAACGTGGTTCGCTCGACGCCGGCCGTGTTGGTCCGCTAGCCGGCCAATGACCGCCACCAGCCACACGTCCCGGGAGTGGGTGGATGAGGCCGTCCGCCTGGTCGAGGCCGACACCCGGCGCAGTGCCGACACCCACCTGCTGCGGTATCCACTGCCGGCTACGTGGTGCGATGAGGCAGATGTGGCGCTGTATCTCAAAGACGAGTCCACCCACATCACCGGAAGCCTCAAACACCGCCTAGCTCGGTCGCTGTTTCTCTACGGGCTGTGCAACGGCTGGATCACCGAGAACACCGCCGTCGTGGAGGCGTCTTCAGGATCGACAGCGGTGTCCGAGGCATACTTTGCCGCACTACTCGGGCTACCGTTCATCGCGGTGATGCCCGCATCCACCAGCCGCACGAAAGTCGCACTGATCGAAAAGGTAGGTGGGCGTTGTCATTTCGTTGAGACCAACGGCGAAGTCTACGCCGAGGCTCAACGCATCGCCGACGAGACCGGTGGGCATTTCCTCGACCAGTTCACCAACTCCGAGCGTGCGACCGATTGGCGAGGAAACAACAATATCGCCGAGTCGATCTATGCGCAGATGGAGGCGGAGCGTCACCCCGTACCCACGTGGATCGTGGTCGGCGCAGGCACCGGCGGCACCAGTGCGACGATCGGCCGTTTCATTCGCTACCGGCACCATCAGACCGAACTGTGTGTGGTCGACCCGGAGAACTCCGCGTTTTTCCCCGCATATGCCGAAGACCGGTTCGATACCGTCACCGGCCACTCCTCCCGCATAGAAGGCATCGGTCGGCCCCGCGTCGAACCGTCGTTCATACCGGGCGTTATCGACCGGATGATGCGCGTGCCGGATAGCGCATCTGTGGCTGCTGCGCACCGCGTGTCGCAGGTACTGGGACGCCGAGTCGGCCCATCCACCGGAACCAACATTTGGGGAGCCTTCAGCCTCCTCGCCGAGATGGTGGCGAACGGCACCAGTGGATCGGTGGTCACTCTCATCTGCGATAGCGGCGACCGCTACAGCGACACCTATTACGACGATGCCTGGTTGGCAGCGCACGATCTGCACCCCAACGAGCACGCCGAGGCGCTGCTGGAATTCGAACGGTCCTGCTCATGGGATGCCGCGACGTAGGCAAGGGAGACCTAAGGGCGTTTGGCCCCGTGGCGCGCAGGTGCGATACGCTGTCGTGGCTTCACGCGGGGTGTGGCGCAGCTTGGTAGCGTGCTTCGTTCGGGACGAAGAGGTCGTGGGTTCGAATCCCGCCACCCCGACTGTGTGAAACCGGCTCCGACCCATTGGTCGGGGCCTTTCTCGTTTCAGTCATCGGGAGACGCGGCAGACTAGTCACGTCTGGCCGGTGCGACCGGAGGGGCGGTCGCGACCAAGGGGTCCGCGCGTTCTCAGGCTGCCTGGCGGGATCGCTTGGCGGTCGCCGAAGCCGGCTTGACCGATGCCGGACCATGCTTCGCGGTCACCGCCTGCGCCCCCGCTGCCGTCGCCGCCGACGCTCGCCGGGAGGCGATGTGCGTAACCGTCGCACCGGTCCGAGTGGAGGCCGCCGATTGCGCAGATTGCGCCGCCGACACAGCCCCGGCTGGGTTCGGGTTGACCGCATGGACGACCGCATCGACGACGTCTCCGACCAACTGGCCGGGCAGAACCACTGTGGCGACCGCATCCTGGACCAGGCCCGTCCCGACTGCCTGGAGAACCTTGCCTAAGTCTCCGGTCGTCTGGGCCACCACGACATTCCACGCGGAGCGCTGCAGTACGAACCCGTAGTCGCGGAACGTGACGGAGAACGCCATGCCCAGGGTCGGAGTGGGGCTGACCGCGACACCGTTCCAACTCAACAGGGTCCACCCGTCTATCGGGTTGCCGACGACAACAGCTGTCTGAGCGTTCCCCAGTTGATTTGCGGTGATGTAGGCGAGACTGGGCGGGTTTTTCACATTCATCTCGACCCAACTAGCGACGGTCCCGCTGTGCGAGAACGCCAGCGGGTTCGCGTCCGGGTTCAGCGCGTCGGCGGTAAAGGTCGGATACCTGTTCATCTCATCCCAGTAGATCTTCTCGACGGCGGTGTTGGTCCGGTCATTGAAGACCAGGCCGTTGACGTCACCGTTGGCGTTGGTTGCGGGGTTGGGATCCACCGGGTCGGGATCCTGCGGCATGGGCGTCAGTGCCCAACCAGACCGCCACGAATCCTGTACACCAACGTAATTCGCCATTTTGGGATCAACGAAGGCTCCGTTTTGGAACGTGGTGATCGCGTTCTCGTCGGCGCCAGCCCGGACCTCACGCAGTCCGTCCAGGATGGTGATCGGCAATCCGCTGAAATCGGAATACGGCTGAGATGTCTGCTGAGTACGGACCAGGGTCGACGCGTAGATCGCGTCATAGGCCACCCCGGTGTCGATCAGCCGCTGTACAAGGCCCTGCGCCTGCTGTACACCGCCGGGAGCCGTCTGGGTGAAGCCGGGCAGGATATCGGGTCCGGGAACGGCATCGGGCTGATCCACACACGGGGTTGCACTGACCGCGCAACTGCTGAGATTCGGCCCGGGCGAAACACTACCGAGGACGTGGTACACGTTCTCGACCGACTGGCCATGCCGAACCCAGGTGAGGGTGATCGACGTCGCCGCCCAGGAGGTGATAGGTGAGGCGATGAACATGGCCAGCGCCAGCGAGACGATGGTCAGTCGCTTAACCCATGTGGCGGTGGTCATGACTTGCTGTCCTCCAGGGGTTGTCGTCAGCCGAGGTAGGAGACGGTCGGAAAGCTATAGCTCAGCGCGCCGCCGGCGAAGTAGGTCTGGGTCAACGGCAGCGGATCGGTCTGCGGCATGATCGACCGACTGGTTGCGCCCGGGACGAACGGGTTCAGCTCCCGCATCCGCAGGACGTTGGCCCACAGGTAGTTGTCGACGATGGTGTACTGCTCGTCGATGGGCGTCTTCGAGGTCTTGAAATTGAGAGCATCTGCGAAGACCTGCAACACTTGATCCGTCCACGAAACCGTTGGATTTGGATCCTCGGGGTGGGCATCGGCGGCATTGAGTATGAAGTCGTTCACCGTCGCGTTGAACACATCCTCGGACATGTCGTACAGGTTTGTTCCAGGAGTGACAGTCGACTGCGGCAGATAGTCATTGACGACTGCCACACCGATCTGGGCTTGTTTAAGTCCGTCCTGCGGCGTGGGCACATAACCGAGATCCAACGCCGTCACCTGGGTGTACGGATTGATCAAAACAATGCTGGACCACCTGTGGTGGCCGTCGATGATGTAGGTGCCGTTGTCCGCAGTCACAATGGCCGGGGAGGTCTGGATGGCGCCGCCGGTGAAGAGTGTCGTCAACTGATCGGGATTCTGCAGGGGGTACTTCAGCGACTTGCTGATGTCGATCTCTTTCTGAGTCGGTATCAGGGTGGCCACGTTGGCGTAGATCGACGTCAGGTACATGCCGTTGTTCGGGAGGCCACGATCTGTTCCGCCCGCAGTCAATAACTGGAAAAGCGATTGGTCGCAGCTGGTGTTGGCGGTCGTGCACTTGTTGGTCTTGCTGATCGGATTCGCCGGATCGAGGCTGAGCAAGGTGCCGAACTGGGCGTAGAAGCCGTCGGCGGTCTCGGTGTACGGCGACAGCAGCAGGGTCTGCAATTTGCCGGCGGAGGCTAAATTGGCTGGCAGTGTCACCTGTCCTGCCTCGATGCGGCTGACGTTGGTCGCACCGGCCAGCAGGGTGGTGGCAATGCCGGCCAGGCCACCATCGCGGAACCAGTCATCGAGGTATCCCGCTATGTCGGCGGTGCTGGCGGTCTGTCCCAGCACCTGGTAGATCTCGCCGACCTTCACTGTGCGGAACGGATCGGCTGTGACGAATTGCACGGCGGTCAACCAGGTGCCCTGACCCGCCTGGAGCTTCTGCACGTAGATCGACGCGGCGTTCGCATCAGCAGGCTGACCGAGCATTGAGCGGTAGAGCAGGTTCACATAGGTGGTGGCCGACGGCTTCGGACCAAACTGTCCACCGCCTGAACTGCTAGCCGCATAGAACTCTCTCGTGCTCGCGATCGAGGCGGCAAACAGCGGCTCAGGAGTTCCCCACATGAGTTCACTTGCGCCCCAGCTGATCTCCTGCTGGGTGGCGGGGCGGCTGAGTAGTTCGAGGTAGTAGTTGGCGACTTCCTGCTGGCGGAACTGGCTGGAGCTGTACAGACCGGAGACGACGCCATTAACGCCAGTCAGACCGAAGATTCCGAGGTAGTTCTGGAGTTCGTCCGTCGACGGGGTCTCGCGGAGCACCTGGTTGAACAGTCCGGTCACCACCGCGGTCGGGTTGGTTACCGTCGTAGGACCGGTTCCGCTAAACACGTCTTCCAGGGTCAAGCGCAATAACAGCGGGAAGGCGCTGAGGCTGGGGGCGGAGGTGGCCGGCGCGCCGGGAAGCCCCAGGAATGCCGACAGGTTGCCCAGCGGATCGGTCGAGACCGCCGAGGCCGTGGTCTTTGCGGTGGGAGACATGGAGGTGCTCATCGGCACCCGGACCACCCGTCGCACCGCACTCGCGGAGTGGGCCGGGTCGATCGATTTACGCGCCACAGAGGCGGCCGGGCGGGCCCCGGCGTTGCGACTCGACACGGTTGCGGTGTCCGCTGCAGTGTGCCGACCGACTGCGGGCGAGCGGTGGGCGGCGGCCGGTTTCGCAACGTCCGACTCCGAGGATGTTCCGCCGTTGTCGGCCGACGCGATCGCGGGCGTGGCGACCACTGCGATCGCCATACCAGCGACGACCGCACCTGCCTGCAGCCAGCGAACAACCGGCAACGGAGTCCGCTGCGGCCGGTAGTTCGCGTCGCCTACAGACGGATTGCAATCAGCCATCACGATCTCCTGCAGTCATTGGGGGATTCCCTGGTCATCCGGGGCTGAGGCTATCGCGCTGGGGTACCCGGTTCAAGCA
Source organism: Mycobacteriaceae bacterium (assembly GCA_037138615.1). Lineage (GTDB taxonomy): Bacteria > Actinomycetota > Actinomycetes > Mycobacteriales > Mycobacteriaceae > Mycobacterium. Next base: position 61,358 of record JBAXIA010000004.1, read on the forward strand.
GTTGGGTGGACTACCGATTTACCGGGATTGAACCTTGGGAGACGCCACCCTCTGTCGGCGTCGCAGAATCAGCGCCTCGCCGACCAAGAAGATCACCAGCGAGGCGATCACCGCACCGATGATCATCGGATAACGGCCATCCAGACCGCCGGCCGCGGTCTGCCGGATCAGGATTCCGACATACGCCCAGATGAGCACCAGACCGTAGGCCACGTCGCGGTTGCGCACCATGGTGGCGGTGCCGATCGCCATCGCAACGAGCACGATAATCACCGCCCACGCGGCGTCCGACAGGCCAATTCCGTCCCACTTCACGCTGACCAGCAGCACGGTGATGTTCGCGACAACGGCGACTGTCGTCCAGCCGAAGTAGACACTGAACGGGACACCGATGAACCAACGCCGGCGTCCGGTGAGATGTGCTCGCCGCACCGCGCTGGCGATGAGTGCGAGGCACACCAGGATCACCACGATCAGCACCACCGACAGCGGGATGTTGTCGTAGTGCCAGGCGAACACCCATGCGGTATTGGCTATCGAAGAGATCGCGAAGAGGACACCCACCCGGTTCAGCAGCGCGCTCTGCTCGGCGGTGTCCGGGGAGTCGCGGAATAGTCCAAGTTGGTAGAGGACGTGCGCGCCAAGCAGCAGGTAGATCACTCCCCAGACGGAGAACGTGAGACCGGCCGGGGTGAACAGGCTGGGGTAGGCGTCGGACACCTCGCCGGTGCGCCGGCCGTTCAACGGCAACGCATTAGCGAGAACGTTCATCGTGACCATGGCCAGGTAGGTCAGCACAACCAACGCCTTCACCGGTCCGCGGTTGCTGCTCACGCTCATGACGTGCTCGTACCAGTCGACCTAGAGACGATCTCTAACTGCGGCCGAGAGCCTGGCGCCGTCGGCCTTGCCTTCCGCGATCGCGGTGGCCGCCTTCATGACCAGCCCCATGTCCTTGACCGAGGGCCGCGCACCAAGTTGCTCTGCGACTTGCGCGAGTGCCGTATCGACGACATCAGCCACCTCGGCGTCGGTCAGCGGCGTAGGCAGGTATTCGTCGATGATCCGGCCCTCGGCGTGCTCCTCGGCGGCCAGTTCGCCGCGGCCGTTCTGGGTGTAGATCTCGGCGGCCTCGGTGCGCTTCCTGGCCTCTCGGGCCAACACCTTCAGAACCTCGTCGTCGGTGAGCTCTCGGGCCTGCTTTCCGGACACCTCTTCGGTCTGGACGGCCGCCAACATCATCCGCAATGTGGCGGTACGGAGTTTGTCCTGGCTCTTCATCGCATCCGTTAGGTCGGAACGCAGCCGTGCTTTCAATTCAGACATAAAAACCAACCCTACGCGACGATGATTGTCTGTAATGGTGAGCCGCAACGTGGCGGTGGATGCCGATTCAAATCGGTTGACCGGACCAGGCCATAAGACCCTCCCACATTGGCGTCCAACCTTTGTATCGGCGTGTTTCCTCACTTGTCGTCTGCAACGTTTCACCCAGATGCCTACGAAATTCCGGATAGCGCCGATCCAAACTGCTGAGGGAATCGCGGTAGGTGCGGATCGTGAAGAGAATGTCACCGGACTCGGGAAGTTTCCATAGCGTCTGACGCTCGGTTCGGAAATACATCACGTCACCGAACTCCGCCACGCTCAATTCCGGTCGGACGCGGGCTTTACGTCCGGTGGCCGAAGGCTGGAATAGCTCCGGACTATCCAGAACCGTCCAGTTGAGCCGCCACACGGGTCGATCCGAACTCATCTTTGTGAACATGGCATCAGTGGCGTATCCGATCCGGTCCTCGTAGTGCGGAACCGGCTCATGGATGCCGTGCATATCTGCGCCGATTTTCGAAGCCAAGTCCCATCGACTGGGAAAACACACCGATGCTGCGGTCAGAACCCATTGTCCATCTTGCGGACTCATGACTGCCAGGTCCTCCTGGACCAAGAGACTCGCGGCCTCCAGTGGATGCAGGGACCCGTCGATTTCGATTCTTGTGGGGAACCTGTCCGGAAAGTGTGCCGGGAGGTAATCGATCAGCTGTGCCAGAACTTCCCCAGATCCTTTGAGGCCTTCGGGGAGTACGGCAAAAACTTCAGATCTCCTGTTTGCGAGCAAGTCGCGCTTCTGCGCCAGTTCAGTTTCGTAGTGCTCGTCGATTTCGACCCAGGTGTCCAGGTCCATGCTTCTCAGGCCCATTGAAACCGTGAACGGTTGGCCCTTCACCGGAACGTAAGTCACGCTTTGTATATCTCCCAAAGATTCACCGCATCGCGATGAAATTCGTCAGGCGCTGATCCAGTTTCCGTGGAAGCCGTAGGGAACCCGGCGTGGCAGCTGGATGCGCGCTACCGGGTCGCCGGCGAAGTCGGATGCGTCCAGGATCACCAGTTCACTTCCGTTACGGGCCGGGTCGTAGACGTAGACCAGATACCAGCCGTTGCTTTCGTCGGCCGGACCGGACGGCGACGGCACGAAGACGGCTTCTCCCGGACCACCCGGCGAATCGGGTGTGCCGAAGTCGTGCTGCACCGCATTACCGGTCTGCAGGTCGTAACGCACCAGGCTGGCATCGCCCACCGACACCGCATAACGCGCGGGAAGTCCGGCGAGGCGATCGTCGATCCGAGGGAATTCCACCGCACGGTCATCGAGTTGACGTTCGGCAACGGTGCCGGTCTCGAGGTTGATCGTCCAGCTGTACAACATCGCCCTGTCGGCGAAGCCACCGTCGTTGCGCCACAGCTCGGGGTAACGGACCACTTGCAACACGATGGACTTGCCATCGTCATAGGCATTGGCCACATGGAATACGTAGCAGGGATCGATATCAAACCACCGGACCGTCCCGAACGGGTCGTCGCGGCGTAGGACCCCGAGCCGGGCACCGTAGTCATCCTCCCAGCGGTAAGGCATGTCTCCACTACCGCTGACCGCGATGTCGATGTTGAACACGATGGGCAGATCCATGAAGATGATGTGATCGGCGGTCATCGCGAAGTCGTGCATCATCGTCAACGCCTCGACCTCTACGGGCCGGTTGACCGTCAGTTCACCCTTGGCGTCCACGCGGTGATAGGTGACGTGAGGGCTGAACAGGTTGCCGTAGCCGAAGAAATGCAGTTCGCCGGTGGTCGGGCAGATCTTCGGGTGAGCAGTCATCGCATCGTTGAGCTTGCCGTCGAAGTCGTAACAGCCGACGGTCTCCAGATCCTTGGTGACCTCGTAGGGCAGTGAGGACTCGACCAATGCCAGCGTCTTCCCCGCGTGATTGACGATGTGGGTGTTGGACACCGCCGAGCGCAGGTTGCGACTGCCGTCACCGTTGTAGATCGGAAACGGAGTTTCAAAACTCTCGGTGCGCACCCAGCGATTGCGATACCACTTCGCGGCACCGCCCTCGATGCGCACACCGTGCAGCATTCCGTCGCCGAAGAACCAGTGCCCGGTGGGCTGGCGCGGGTTGGGGCCGTTACGCAGATACCAGCCGTCAAGTTCGGGTGGGATCGCCCCGTGCACCGGCAGGTCGTACTCGGTCAGCTCGTCGGGAACAGGAGCGTAGTTCCCCCGCTGGAAGAACTGGCCGGTGTCGGGCAGGTTGGCGGAGTCCGCTGCGATGTCGGTCATGGGCACCACTGTGTCATTTTTTGGCGCGGTTTTCTGCGCTCTGCGCACGAAACCGCTCCCTGTCAGCTAGACGTCCACCCAGTCCAGAGTCCGCTGTACGGCTTTGTGCCAGCCGGCGTACCCGGCTTCGCGCTGTTTTTCGGTCCACGAGGGCTTCCACCGGCGATCTTCCTGCCAGTTGGCGCGGAGGTCTTCGGGATCCGACCAGTAGCCGACCGCCAAGCCGGCGCCATAGGCCGCGCCCAGGGCTGTCGTCTCGGGAACCTTTGGGCGCACGACGTCCACGCCGAGGACGTCCGCTTGAATCTGCATACACAGTTCATTGAGCGTGACCCCGCCGTCGACTTTGAGCACCTCCAGGGGTACCCCGGAGTCGGCGGCCATGGCATCAACGACGTCGCGGCTCTGATAGCAGATCGCTTCGAGCGTTGCTCGGGCGATGTGGGCATTGGAGTTGAACCTGGACAGCCCCACGATCGCCCCGCGTGCGTCGGAACGCCAATAGGGCGCGAACAAACCCGAGAAGGCGGGTACGAAGTAGACGCCGCCGTTATCCTCAACCTGCGCGGCCAGGGTCTCACTGTCCGCTGCGCCGCTAATGATGCCCAGCTGATCACGCAACCACTGCACCGCTGAGCCTGTCACGGCAATCGAACCTTCGAGGGCGTAGATGGGTTTGGCATCACCGAATTGGTAGCACACCGTGGTCAACAGTCCGTTGGAGCTACGGACGATCTTCTCGCCGGTGTTGAGCAACAGGAAGTTTCCGGTGCCGTAGGTGTTCTTGGCCTCGCCTGGCTTCAAACACACCTGGCCCACCATGGCGGCCTGCTGATCGCCGAGGATGGCGGTCACCGGCACCTCCCCGCCCATCGGGCCGTCCGCCCGCGTCACCCCATACGGATTCGGCGAGGACGACGGCCGGATAGCGGGCAGCATCTGGCGTGGAATCCCAAAGAACGATAAGAGCTCGTCGTCCCAATCCAGAGTCTCGAGATCCATCAACATGGTGCGGCTGGCATTGGTGGGGTCGGTGACATGCACTCCCCCGGCCGGGCCACCGGTGATGTTCCACAGCACCCAGACGTCTGGTGTGCCGAACAACGCATCGCCACGTTCGGCGTCCGCACGAACGCCATCAACGTTCTCCAGAATCCACTGCAGCTTCCCGCCCGAGAAATAGGTCGCGGGCGGCAGACCCGCCTTGCGCCGGATCACATCACCGCGGCCGTCGCGATCCAGTGCGGCGGCGATCTGGTCGGTACGGGTGTCTTGCCAGACGATCGCGTTGTAGTAGGGCTGGCCGGTCTTGCGGTTCCATACGATCGTGGTCTCGCGCTGGTTAGTGATGCCCAAGGCGACGAGATCGCCGGCCTTCAGGTTGGTGTTGTTGAGGGCTGACGTCACCACCGTCTGGGTGTTTCCCCAGATCTCGGTCGGGTTGTGCTCGACCCACCCGGCACGCGGCAGGATCTGTGCGTGCTCCAGCTGGTGGCGGCCGACCTCCAGACCGTTGTGGTCAAAGATCATGCAGCGGGTGCTGGTAGTGCCCTGGTCGATTGAGGCGACGAAGTGGGTCACACTGCTCCTTGAAGAATTGGCGCGTACGAACTGTCCTGGGAGTCTGCCACCGCCGATGACGGTTCATACAGGAAAACCGACCCCGACGACGATTTGCTTGCGGGACCGCCGCTGAACCTGTTGCATCGTCGGCGTGGGAGAACAAGTAACGAATGCCACCTACAGCCGCAAACAGCGGCAGGATTACCGGCAGAAGGTTCAGCTCTGCCTGGACGTGCTCGAAACCATGCTGGCGGAGTCGAGCTTCGAGTTCGACCGGCCGCTGACCGGTATGGAGATCGAGTGCAACCTGGTCGATGCGGATTATCAACCGGCGATGTCGAACCAGGAGGTGCTTGCCGCCATCGCCGATCCGGCCTATCAGACCGAATTAGGCGCCTACAACATCGAATTCAACGTTCCGCCCCGTCCGCTAGCCGACCGCGCCGCGCTGGAGTTGGAGTCTGAGGTCAGGGCCAGCCTTAACGCCGCCGAAACCAAGGCCGGCGCCGACGGCTCGCACATTGTGATGATCGGTATTCTGCCCACCCTGATGCCAGAGGACCTGACGGGTAGCTGGATGAGCCCGTCGATGCGTTATCAGGCTCTCAACGACTCCATCTTCACCGCTCGCGGCGAGGACATCCTCATCGACATCACCGGGGCGGACCGGTTGAGCATCCACGCCGAATCCATCGCTCCGGAATCGGCCTGCACCAGCATGCAGCTGCATCTGCAGGTCTCGCCCGCCGACTTCGCCAACAACTGGAACGCCGCCCAGGTTCTGGCCGGGCCGCAATTGGCGCTCGGGGCCAACTCACCATATTTCTTCGGCCACCAACTGTGGGCTGAGACCCGCATCGAGCTCTTCACCCAAGCCACGGACACCCGGCCAGATGAGCTCAAGGCTCAGGGCGTGCGGCCCCGGGTGTGGTTCGGCGAGCGATGGATCACGTCGATCTTCGATCTTTTTGAGGAGAATGTCCGTTACTTCCCGTCGCTACTTCCTGAGATGTCCGACGAGGACCCAGTGGCCGAACTGGCCGCCGGACGCACCCCCCTGCTGGCGGAACTGCGTCTGCACAACGGCACGGTGTACCGCTGGAACCGGCCGGTGTACGACGTCGCGAACGGCCGACCCCATCTTCGTGTCGAGAATCGAGTGCTACCCGCCGGACCGACCGTCGTTGACATGATGGCGAATGCGGCGTTCTATTACGGCCTGCTGCGCACCATTTCCGAAGAGGACCGGCCACTGTGGACCAAGATGAGTTTCGCTGCCGCACATGACAATTTCAACGAAGCCGCACGAAACGGAATGTCAGCCCGGCTGTACTGGCCGGGACTGGGTGAAGTGACACCTGACGAGTTGGTTCTGCGCCACCTGCTGCCGATGGCTGACGAGGGACTGCGCCGCTGGC
>JBAXIA010000005.1:0-63945 GCA_037138615.1 Mycobacteriaceae bacterium
GTCGGGGGGCTGACCGGCACCGTGCCCAGGCTGATCTTGCCGCCGCTTTCGCCCACCGTGGAGTCGAACCCGGCGGCGGGACCGAGGGCGGTGTAGGTCAGGGCACTACCGCGACCACCGGTGGCGTTGAGCCTGCCCTGAATGATGCCGTCAACGATCTCCACCGTCGGATTGACGGTGAGGGTGCCGGCTGTCGCTGTCGCTGCGCTGCGGCGGGCGGCACCGCGTTGGCGGTCGCTGCTCTTCGGGATCGCACTGCCCGAGACGCTGCGGTGTGACGCCGCGGTCGACCGCGGTCCGGCAGCACTCGCCGCGGCGACGGTATTGGAGCCCCCGGCACCCGGTCCGGCGGTGTCAGCCGAGGCGACCCCGCCGGCGTACAACACGGTCGCGCCCGCGCCGAGCGCCACCGCCAATCCGCCAACTCGACCGACTAAGGCCGCTGCACCCACGACTTCTTACAGTGACGTCTTTGGCGTGTAACCGAACGGCAGCAGCACGCTCTTGAGTTCGACGTAGGCGTCGATGCCCTCGGGCCCGTTCTCGCGGCCGATACCGGAATTCTTGTAGCCGCCGAATGGCGCACCCGGATCGAAGGCATACATGTTCACCGCGTAGGTGCCGGTGCGGATCCGCGACGCGATCTTCATCGCCTTGTCGTTATCGGTCGTCCACACGCTGCCGGCCAGGCCGTAGGCCGAGTCGTTGGCGATCCGAATCGCGTCCTCCTCGGTGTCATAGGGAATCACCGACAGCACCGGCCCGAAGATCTCCTCCTGGGCGATGGTCATGGAGTTGTCGACATCGGCGAACACCGTCGGTTGCACGAAGTAACCACTGTCGAGGCCCTCGGGACGGCCGCCACCCGTGACGACGCGGGCACCTTCCTCGATGCCCTTCTTGATGTAGCCCTCAACGCGCTCGCGCTGCTTCTCAGTGATCAGCGGCCCGATGAACGCACCCGGATCATCAGGCAGACCCACCGGCGTCGCGGCCACTGCGGCAGCGAGCTTGGTGACGATCTCCTCGTAGCGTGACCGCGGCGCCAGGATCCGGGTCTGCGCCACGCAGGCCTGCCCGGAATTCATCAAACCGGCGAACAGCAGCATCGGCAGGGTCGAATCAATGTCGGCATCCTCGAGGATGATTGCCGCCGACTTGCCGCCCAGTTCCAGCGTGCACGGCTTCAGTTTTTCAGCCGCCAGCTTGCCGACCTCTTTGCCGACCGCTGAACTGCCGGTAAAGGTGTACTTGTCCACCAGGGGATTGGCGGTCAGCGCTCGTCCGGTCTCGGCCCCGCCGGGCACCACAGACAGCACACCCTCGGGCAGGCCGGCCTCGGCGAACACCTCCGCGAGCGCGTTGACGCTCAGCGGGGTTTCAGCGGCGGGCTTGAGCACCATGGTGCACCCCGCGAGCAGTGCCGGGCCCAGTTTGTTGCACGCCAGGAACAGCGGGACGTTCCAGGCCGCCACCGCACCGACGACGCCGATGGGCTCGCGCAGCACCAGTGTCTGGCCGTAGATGCCGTCGCGGATGTCCGACCAGGTGAACTTGTCCGCGGCGCTTGCGTAGTACTGCAGCCCCGAGATCGCCGCCCCGTACTGCATCATGTCGACGATCATCTGCGGTTGACCGGTCTCGGCCTTGAGGAGAAACTTGAAAAGATCGTCGCGGTCCTCGATCAGTTTGACCGCGTTGCTGATCACCGCCTGACGTTCCTGCGGTGTCATCCGCGGCCACGGGCCCTCATCGAATGCCTTGCGCGCGGCGGCGCAGGCGGCATCGACATCGGCGGCGGCGGCCATCGGCACCTTGCCGACGTACTCGCCGGTGGCCGGTGAATGCACCTCGATGACATCAGCGGTCGATGGCTCGACCCACTGGCCACCGATGAACAGCTTGTCGTACTCGGTCTTGTAGGCGGTCTGCGTCATGGTCGCCACAGTACCGATCAGAAGCCGCGACGAGAACCTGTTTCAGTCGGTGATTGCAGCACCACCACAAGATTGCTCACCAGAAACTCCCGCACACCCGGCACCGAGGTCAGCCACCACGCCCATCGGGGGTGGTAGCGGGGGAATGCGGCCAGCAGCGACCCGGTGGAGTCGGCCCAGCGCAGACCGTCGGCGGCCGAGACGGCGAACAGTGATGACCCGTAGTCGTTCTTGGGTCGACGGCCGTGGCGTCGGGCGTACCGCGCAGCCGCTCGGGCACCGCCGAGGTAGTGCCAGAGGCCGGTCTCATGGCCGCCGAACGGCCCCAGCCAGACGGTGTAGGAAAGGATCGCCAGCCCGCCGGGCCGGGTGACCCGCAGCATCTCCGCGCCCAGTTGCCACGGCTGCGATACGTGTTCGGCGACATTTGACGACAGGCACACGTCGACGCTGTGGTCAGCGAAAGGCAGCGCCAACCCCGATGCCCGGACGAAGGTGCCCGGCCCGCCGCGAACCGCATGGGCGGCGTGCATCTCGGCCGGGTCGGGTTCGACACCGACGTAGTCCCAGCCGGCGTCAGTGAACGCCTTCGCGAAATAACCCGGACCCCCGCCGACGTCGAGGATGGTGCAGCCACGGTGGTCCGAGGACCCGCTAGCCCGCCACAGATCGGCGACCATGGCCTCGGTGTCGGCGGCCAGCGCACCGTAGAAGCGGCCCGGGTCGCTTTGCTCGTACCGGAACTGTGCGAGCAACCGGGTGGATCGGGCCAGGGTGGCCCGCCGGGCGAACAGGTCGGTGACGGCCATCAACGCTCACCTTGCCAGATATAAGCTGGCCGGATGCCCGCTCCCGTCCGCTCAGTGCTGTTGCTGTGCTGGCGTGACACCGGCCACCCCCAGGGCGGCGGCAGTGAGACCTACCTGCAGCGCATCGGTGCTGTCTTGGCCGAGGCGGGAATCGACGTCACACTGCGCACCGCCCGGTATGAGGGTGCTTCGCGCCGGGACGTGGTCGACGGCGTGGCCGTCAGCCGCGGCGGTGGGCGCTACACCGTCTATATCTGGGCTGGGTTGGCCATGGTGGCCGCGCGGCTTGGCCTCGGTCCGCTGCGGCACTCGCGCCCCGATGTGGTGATCGACAGCCAGAACGGCCTGCCGTTCCTGGCGCGGTTGGCTTTCGGGCGCCGGGTCGTCGTGCTGGTGCATCACTGTCACCGCGAGCAATGGCCGGTTGCCGGACGATTCCTGGCTCGGTTCGGTTGGTTTGTGGAGTCCCGACTCTCGCCGTGGCTGCACCGCAACAACCAGTACGTCACGGTATCGCTGCCGTCGGCACGTGACCTCACCGATCTCGGCGTCGACGCGAACCGGATCGCTGTCGTCCGCAATGGCCTCGATGAGGCACCGCCGGACACGTTGATCGGCCCGCGGTCGGCGACCCCGCGGGCGGTGGTGCTGTCGCGTCTGGTGCCGCATAAGCGGATCGAGGACGCCCTCGATGCCGTTGCGGTGTTGCGTACCCGGATGCCGGACCTGCACCTCGACGTCATCGGCGGCGGCTGGTGGCAGGACCACCTGGTTCAGCATGCGGAGCGGTTGGGGATCGCCGATGCCGTCACCTTCCACGGCCACGTCGATGACACCACCAAACACGCTGTGGTGCAACGCTGCTGGGTTCATGTGCTGCCGTCGGCCAAGGAAGGTTGGGGCCTGGCGGTCATCGAGGCGGCCCAGCACGGCGTACCGACCATCGGCTATCGATCCTCCGGTGGCCTTAACGATTCCGTTGTTGACGGGGTGACCGGGCTACTGGTCGACGATCACGACGAACTGGTTCGGCGTCTCGAGCAACTTCTCGGCGATGCCGTACTGCGTTCGGAGCTCGGCGCCAAGGCCGCGGCGCGCAGCCAGGAGTTCTCCTGGCCACAGAGCGCGGCGGCGATGAGCAGTGTGCTGGAGACTGTTCACACCGGTGGCCGCGTCAGCGGAGTGATCTAGGTGCCCGCTGCACGTCCCGGGCTGCTGGAGTACATCGCCTACTGCTACGGCAAGGTGCTGCCCGCCGAGTACGACGACTGGGTGCGTACCGATCTGGCCGGGAAGGGTGCGCGGCGACGCAACCTCATTCGCGTCACGATTCCTGCGGTGCTGGTCATCACACCGCTGTGGCTGATCCCGGCCACCCTCGGCATGCATCTGGCGATGTCGGCACTGCTGCTCCTGCCTTGCGTCTACTTCGCCCACGCCCTGGACAAGATCTGGCGTGCCCACCGGTTGCGTCAGCACGGCCTCGATCCCGAACTCGTCGACGAGGCGGACCGACAGCGCGATGCCCACCTCCGCGAGGATTACCGCCGGCGCCACGGTCACTCTGAGGACTGAGGGCGCCGTCTCACCGTCATGCCGGCCAGCACCGTCGCGCTGAAAACGAGCATCCCTGCCCAGATCAGGTGGGCCACCATCGCCGCATTCCGTTTCCACTGCGGTACAGCCGGACTGATACCGCCGACCCGATACAGCGTCAGATCGCCATCGGCATAGTCGACCGGCAGTTGCGCAAGTGACTGAACTCCGGACTCGGTGACCACCCAGCCCACCCCGGCCGCGGCCAATGTCGCGCGATCGGCGCCCTCCGATAGCAGTCGGTACACCTCGCGGGCATGGTCACCTTCGCCGGTGACGGTGCGCCCGGACACGATGAGATCGCCGGTGGACAGCACATCGGCCCGAACCCACCGGGGCAGCGGGTCCAGTACCGGTGCCGGCCCCGCCCAGTCGAATCGCCGCATGGTTTGCGGCGGCAGCACCGCGACATTCTGCGGATCGGTGTTGATCCTGGCTGCGACCGCCGCCCAACCCTGCGGATAGTGCGTCGGAGCGAGACTTCCCCCGACCCCCCAGGCGAGGTCGGGCAGCACTGCAATCACCGCGGCGGCGCACACCGCAGCACTGACACCGGGCCTCATCCAACGGCGCAGGGTGACTACCGCGCCGGCACCGGCGAGCGCGTAGCCCGGCATCGCACACGCCACCCATTTCTGACCGTCGCGTAGTACAGCCAATCCAGGCACGCCGTCGACGAGCACACGCGATAGCGCCATGCCTGCCCCGGTGGCCATCGCCGCTACCACCAGCACGCTCACCGCCGCCAGAACCAGCAGCGGCTTCACCGCCGGGCGGCGCAGCAGTGTGGGAATCCCGCATGCCACCACCGCCAGCAGCACCACGGTCGCCACCAGCGCCCACACCGTTGTCCGTGACTGCGGTACCGCCTCGGCGTTCCAGATGCCACCCAGGCCGGCCAGGCTGCCGAGGGTACCCAGGCCCGGTTCGGCCCGCGCTGCGAACGGCGCCAGCCCCGCGGACTGGGATCCGCCCAGTGCGCCACCCAGCGCCGAGGCCGTCAGCCATGGCAGGGCCGCCAGCACGGCGATGACCACTATCGCAGTGCCAGCACGTATCCGGTCGATTCCGTCCCCGGGAACCGCCAGGCACACCAGTGCGACGGTGGCCGCGAGCATCAGGCCGGTCGGGGTGAGCCCGGCCAACGCGATCCAGAACACGACCGCCGCCCATGCTGAGCGTTCGGCCGGCCCGGTTCTCAGCCGCACCACTGCCGCTGCCACCCACGGCAGGGCGCCGTAGGCCAGCAACAGGCTCCAGTGACCCTGTAACAGGCGTTCGGCGACATAGGGGTTCCAGATCCCCACCGTCGCGGCGACCAGCTGGCCGGGCACGCCGGCATCGGGCAGCAGCTGTGCTGCCAACCGGGCCGCACCCCAGCCGGCCAGGAATAGCCCGGCCACCAGAACCGCTGTGACGACCACACCACCGTCGAGGATCGCCGACAGTATCGCGACGGCGAAGTCCTGCGGCACCGCGCGCGGGGCGGCTTCGCCGAGACCGATCGCAGAGTCGGACAGATAGGAACGCGGTGTCGAAACGGCGTCCCGCAACAGCAGGTACCCCGGTGTCAGTAGCGGTGCGGTCACCGCCAACGTCAGCGCCACGGCATAGCCCGACGGCACCCATCGCAGTATTCGGCGGTGCGCCACGGTCATCGATGTCACCGCTGCGCGGGTGGTTGCTCCGGTCGCCGGGTGGGGATCTTCTCGGTCGGCGCCTGCGCGGCGGGCATGGGACCGGTCTCGTCCTTACCGAAGATTCCCAATTCGATATCGTCCTCGCCGGGCCCGGCCAGTGCCGACTCGACGCGCACGCTGAACCACGCCAGCAGGCCCGCACCCACCAGAGCGACCAGACCCGCGGCGGTGAAACTGATCGGCAGGATGCGCGACCACAGCGCCACCCGGTCACGCTCGTCGCGGGCCGCGGCCACCTGTGACTCGACGGTCTGCTCGGTGGAGGTCACCTTGTAATCGGCCAGTGCCATCTCAGGGTTGAGCGGATCCCGCGCGTAGTAATGATTGGCGCGCTCCTGCGCCTTGACCACAACTCCGGTTACCGGATCGACCCAGAACGTGCGCTGGGCGGCGTAGAACCGGGTCATGGTGATCGGCTCATAGGGGTCGCCCGGCAAGCCCCACAGTTCAGCCCGAGCAGTGACCTCTCCGTCTTCGTTTCGGTCGTACAGCGAGGCGTACTTGATCGGGTCGACCAGCTTTCCGTCGGCGTCATAGCCGACGTTCTGGGTGAACCGGTAGGTGGTCAGCCCGTTCACATCGTCCTCGCCGTCGTAATTGGCGTCGAAGGGCTTCTGTGCGATCGCGTCGAAGAAGGGATATGACTTCTTCTCTGTGTTGAACGGGAATCGGTAGGCCAGGCCCTCATGCGGCAGGGCGATGTTGGTCGACGGCTTGTCGTCATCAAACGTGCGTGGCTTCTGCACCGAGCCGCCCGGACGCTCGTCGTCGGACACCGCCTGCGCGGTCCTGCGGTTCAGCGTCACGGTGTCGACCATTGCCAGCAGCAGTCCGTTCTCCTGCTGCCTGTCGGTGCGCCGGACGGATGTGCCCACCTGCAATGTCACCACCTGTGCATTGGCGGGGGCTTCGACGGTGATCGCCTGCTGGGAGACCAGCGGCACGTCCTTGTCGATGACAAATCGTGTTGCCGACAGCGAGGCCGGATCCAGAGCCGTCCCCGTGCCACTGCTGACGAGTGTCTCGTCGATGTCGAGCGGGATCTTCTCGATCTTGCCGGCGGTGTAGGTGCTCAGCAGTACCGCGGCGGTCAGCAGTGCGGCTCCCAGGCCCATGACGGCCAACGCCACGAGACGCAACACGCTTGCGCGGTTCACGCTGCCCCGGCCTCCTCAGTGCTGATCTGTCCGACGGGCTGTCCTGTAATGGGCTGTCCTGTAAACGGGATTGACCCTAACAGCAGAAACGGGGCCCAAACCGCCCGCCGCGTGGATTCCGCTCCACCCGCTACCGCGGGCGACGCCGGCACCGGCACACTGATTGCCATGAAACCCGAGTCCGAGCAGGTCGGTGGGACCCGGAATTTTCTGCCGGCAGTCGAGGGTCTGCGGGCCTGCGCGGCCATGGGGGTGGTGCTTACCCACGTCGCCTTCCAAACCGGCACGTCGGGCGCGGTGGTGGGCCGATTGCTGCACCGTTTCGACCTGGCTGTCGCGGTGTTCTTCGCGTTGTCGGGTTTCCTGCTGTGGCGCGGACACGCGGCGGCCGCACGCGGACTGCGCCACCGGCCCGCCACCGGCCACTATCTGCGGTCCCGGCTGGTTCGCATCCTGCCGGGCTACCTGTTCGCCGTGGTGGTGATCCTGACCCTGCTGCCCGAGGCCAACCACGCCAGCCCCACAGTGTGGTTCGCCAATCTGACACTCACCCAGGTGTACGTGCCGCTGACGTTAACGGCCGGACTCACCCAGATGTGGAGTCTCTCGGTGGAGGTCAGCTTCTACCTGGCCCTGCCGATCCTGGCGTTGCTCGCCTACCGGCTGCCGCTGCGTGCCCGGGTACCGGTGATCGCCGCGGTGGCGGTCATCAGCCTGGGATGGGGGCTGCTGCCGATCCACACCGCCGCGGGCGTCAACTTCCTCAACTGGCCGCCGGCCTACGCGTCCTGGTTCGCGGCTGGGATGTTGCTCGCCGAATGGACTGTCAGCCCGATCGGATGGGCGCACAGGCTGGCCCGCAATCGGCCGGTCATTACCGCGATCGCGTTGGTGGCCTACCTGATCTCCGCATCGCCACTGGCCGGGCCCAAGGATCTGGTTCCGGCCACGCTCGGTCAGTTCGTGGTGCGCACCTCGATGGGGGCCGTTGTCGCCGGCGCGCTACTGGCCCCGCTGGTACTCGACCGTCCCGATACCCCGCACCGGATTCTGGGCAGCCCGGCCATGGTGGTTCTCGGCCGGTGGTCCTACGGGCTTTTCGTCTGGCACCTGGCGGCGCTGGTGATGGTTTTCCCGATGGTGGGAAAGTTCATGTTCAACGGCAACTTCTTCGTGGTGCTTGTTCTGACGCTGGTACTTGGATTCGCCATGGCTGCGGTCAGTTACGCGCTGATCGAGTCACCGTGCCGGAATGCATTGCGCCGCTGGGAATACCGGCGGGCGCAACCGGGCCGGGCAGGCGGACGACCGCCGGTGCCGGTGCCTCCGCTGGATAGTTCGGTCACCGACGCGCCTGAACCCGTTATCGCGCGCTGACGTCAGCGCGCTTGAGCCTTTAGCCGCGCGACGACCTCGTCGCGCACTGCGGTGCGACGCGCCTTTCCCGCGTCATCGCGCAGCGGGGTGTCAACGAACTCCACGCTGCGCGGCACCTTGTATTCCGCGAGCCGCTCGGCCACGAAAGCCCGAACGCCGGCTTCGTCCAGTCCGTCCGTCTGGGTGTGAACCAGTGCGTGTGGAACCTGTCCGAGGTCCTCGTGCGGGATACCGACCACCAGACATGACAGCACGTCTGGATGCTCGGACAGCGCGTTCTCGATCTCAGCCGGGTAGACGTTGCGGCCGCCGACGGTGAACATATCGACCCGGCGGTCGGCCAGGTACAGATATCCGTCGGCGTCGAACCAGCCCAGGTCGCCCAGCGAGTCCCACCCGTCACGGCTTTTCGCGGTGCTGCCGATGTAGCGGTAGGTCGGTCTGCTGCCGGGGCGGGGACGCATGTAAATCTCGCCGACCGCATCCGGCGGGCATTCGTTACCGTCGTCGTCGAGCACCTTCATCTCTCCGGACACCACCCGGCCTACCGACCCGCGATGGCTCAGCCACTCGGTGCCACTGATGAACGTCAGCGCTTGAAGTTCGGTGCCGCCGTAGAGTTCCCACACCACCTCCGGGCCGAGAATCTCGATCCAGGCCTCCTTGATATGAGGCGGGCACGGTGCGGCCAGATGCCACCACCGGCGCACCGACGACAGGTCGAAGCTGCCCGGATCGGCGCGGTAGACAGGCAGCAATCGCTGCATGATGGTCGGCACGGTCGCCAGGTAGTTGACCCGATATTCGGTGATCAGTCGCAGGAACTCGAGTGGGTCGAAACGATTCATCAGTACCAGGTGCTGGCCGGTCGCCAGCGCCATGGTGGCCGAGGTGAATCCGGTGTTATGGCTCAGAGGCACCGACACCAACTGGGTGTCGCTCGGTAGGTTCCCCATCATCGCCGCCACCAGTGCGCCCTGAAAGCGACCGTCGTTACCTGCCTCGATCAGCTTGGGACGACCGGTGCTTCCCCCCGATGCCATCGACTTCAGCGACGGCGACACCGCCTCGGGCAGGCCGGCGTCGGACAGCTCGGTGCGGGGCGTGAAGTCACCGGCGACCGAGTGCACCATCCCGCGCGGATCAGGCCGACCGACCACCAACGCTCGGGGCGTCAGGTCCAGCAGGTCGGCGTACTCGGTGTCGGGCAGCCTCGCTGACAGCGGTTGCGGAATGGCACCGAGTTTCCAGGTTGCCACCACCGCCTGCACCCACTCGATCGAGTTGGGCAGGGCGATGGTGACGTAATCGCCCTGTCCCACACCGAGTTCGGCGTAAGCCCGGGCAAGCCGATTGGTGATCGCCTCCAACTGACCGCGGGTGACAGTGCGCCCGCTGTGTGTGACCGCCGGGGCATCCGGGGCCTCGGCGGCCAGTTGGCTCATCTGTGTCCCGATCGGCGCAACCGACTCCAGGTCCGCCACTAGTAGGCGCCCCGGTGGCCGAGGATGGTGCGTGGGTTGTCCACCAGCATGGTGGTGATCTGCTCCTCGGTGACACCGCGCTGCCGAAGCGCTGGCAGCACGTCATTGTGGATATGCAGGTAATGCCAGTTCGGCAGGACAACGGGCAGCGCGGCCTCCGGAAGCCAGTCGATGAAGCAGGACGCGTCGTGAGCCAGGACCATTTTGTCGGCATGGCCGCGTTCACACATTTTCGCCACGGTATCGACCCGGTCATCGAAGCTGAGGATGTTGTCCACACCGAAGCGGTCCATGCCCAGATAGGAACCTGCTGCGACCATCTCCTCGAGATAGTCCAGGTCGGTGGTGTCCCCGCTGTGCCCGATGATCACCCGGCCGAGGTCGACACCCTCCTCGGCGAAGATGCGCTGCTGATCAAGACCTCGTCGGGAGTGCGCGTGAGTATGGGTGGTGATCGGCACCCCGGTGGCGCGGTGCGCCTGGGCGACTGCGCGCAACACCCGCTCGACACCGGGCGTGAGCCCCGGTTCGTCGGTCGCGCACTTCAGGATCGCGGCCTTGACACCGGTGTCGGCGATGCCCTCGGTGATATCGCGCACGAACATGTCGGTCATGGTTTCCGGCCCGTTGAGTGCGGTGCCGGGTCCGGTGAAGTGGAAGTACATCGGAACGTCGTTGTAGGTGTAGACGCCGGTGGCCACCACGATCTTCAAGTCGGTTCGGGCAGCTACCCGCTGGATCCGCGGGATATAGCGGCCGAGTCCGATGACGGTTGGATCGACGATGGTGTCGACGCCGATCGCTTTGAGTGCGTTGAGCTTCTCGACCGCGGCATCCTCGCGGGCCTGGTCGTCGCCCCAACCTTCGGGGTAATTCGCCATGATCTCCGGGGACAGGACGAACACATGCTCGTGCATGAGCGTGACACCCAGATCGGCGATCGCGATCCGGCCACCAACGGTTTCCACTTCGGACTGCTGCGTCATGTGACGCACCCTACGGCGCAGCGGTTGTGCTGTGATCTTTTTCGGGCAGCACCGAGGCGGCCAGTGCGGCGACGGCGACCAGGGCCGGCAGTTGAACCCAGGCAGAGTGACCGATGTAGCCGTCGACCGAGCGCCACGGGTACCGCGCGAGCAACGCTCCGGCCAGGATCAGTCCGGCCGGTGCCACAGCCAGGGTCAGCCGGTCGAGAAGATGACGCCGGCGGCGCAGCAGGTAGGCGGTGATCAGTGCCGCGCTGAATACCGCGATGCCTCCCACCCCGGCGATCACCGCGCCCGCAGCCACCAACCCGATTACGGCCGTGACGACCGGCGACCAGGGCACGGCCGGATGTTCCGGCGATACCGGCCGGCGGGCCGGTATCAGCGCGAGCAGCAGCAGCAGTGGCAGCAGCGCAAGGCCACCGATGAGTCCCGCACGGTAGATGGAGTTCGATTCAAAGCTGACGGTGATGGTGCCCTGTGCGCCGGCCGGCACCACCCAACCCTGCTGCCAGCCGTTGACGATCACCGGTGTCAGCGTGGCGCCATCCGGTGTGTGTGCGACCCAGCCGGAGTTCACACTTTCGGGTACCACCACGACCCGGGTGATGGGTGATCGTGTCACCTCGATTGTCCGACGGTCAGATGTCCAGCCAGTGATCTGTGCGGGAGTCGTTGGTGCCGTGGTGATTTCAGCTGCCAGCGGTCCGTCGAGCTGTGCACCGTCAACGATAAATGCCGGACCGGGACTGATCAGCAACTCCTGGGTTCCGGCGCGCAGCGCGATCGGAGCCGGATCACACGCCTGCGCCGCGATCGGATTACTCTTCAACAGCTCGTCCACCGTCGTCGACACCGAGGTCTGCACGAACCGGCCCGACACCGCGATCACCGGTCCCTGGCCGCACGGTATCTCGATCGTGCGGGTGCGGTTTATTTCAGCGTCCGCGGGAGCGATCGGCTTACCGTCCAAACCCAGCGCGCTGACCTCGGCCAGGCCCGGTGGTTTGAGTTGGTCGAAACCCAGCGCGGTGCGATCGATGATGTCGTCCCAGTCCAGCAGGCTGATCCGGATGGTGTCAGTCACGCGGGGGTGCAGTGACACCGTCTGCTCTCCGGCATCGGCACTGAGCCGGCGGACCTGGGGGCCGTCACCGAGGTCGACGGCGATCATCGTCGGATGGGTGGGCAGTTCTGATGCGCTGGCCATCAGCCGCAGTCCGGTCACCGCAGTGGAACCGGGCAGTGTCATCGTCAACGTCGGCGAGGTGCCGCGCTGCACCACATTCTGCTGCGCGGTCCACGAGGTGCGTGGGTCACCATCGGTGGCCGCGTAGGCAGATCCCTGGACGTCGATGAGGTCGGCGTCGCCGCGGGCCCGGGTGCGGTCGGGTTGGGCGATCAGGTCCGCCAGGCGCGGCCCCTGTCTGGCGCGTACCCAGACGGTCGGGGTGACATCGATCGGGGTGGGCACACTCAACGTTCGGCTCAGCGTCACGGGCTCCTCGGGTGCCACCGCCATCGACGCCGCACAGTGCACGTCGTCGGCGGCCTCGGCACAACCGTCCCGGCCGAACAGTTCTGATCCCAGGTCCCAGGCCGCCACCTCGGACCCTCTCGGCGGTGCCGGTACGACCACGGTGTGGCGCAGATCGACCGGATGGGCGAATCCGGATGCGTCGTACTGGGTCACCGACAGTTCGGTGATACCGAACTGCACGCCGGAGGATCCGTCGTCGGTGCCCACCGCGGTGATCCGGACCCACGGGGTTTCCCCGTACGGCAGCGCTACGGTCAACGGAATGCCCGGTTGATCGAAGCTGACCGTGCTGGTGCCGTTGACGGTCGACACCTGGATCCGTCGCACCTGGGCACCGACCGCGGTGGCACTCGGTGTGATGGTCAGAGTGGCGTTGGTGACCGGGCGATCGAAGTCGATCTGCAGCCACTGTCCGAGTGCCGGCTGCAGCGAGTTGGACACCCACGCCGTCGCCGGATCGGAGTCGACCGCGGCAACCGGGGAACTCGCCGGCGCGACCGTGGGCAGCGCGGTGGCATCCGATGACGAACTTGAGGCGCTCAGCCGGCCACCTGACCACTGACCCTGTGTCAGCGCGGCGTCCGGTGCCGGATAGTCAGGCACCCGGTTGAAGGTGTCGCGCCGGTCGCCGGGTGCCCGGATAGCCGACGAATGGTCGTCGACGCGGCCGTAGTCGGTCTCGCGGTCGGCCGGGGTGTCGGTCACGATCACGCCGCGGCCGGGTGGTGTCGACAATCCGGCCCGTTGCGCGTCGGAGGTCAGCAGTATGGGTCCCAGCGGGGGCTGGCCGAGCAGGCGGCGACGTTCATCGATGCGAAGCAGTGACTCCGGGCCACCGTCGACGCGCACCATGTCATTGGCGGAACTGAGATAGGGGCTACCGGGATCGCCGGTGCCGACGGGTCGGACCCGGAAGATCTCGATTGCGGGGAAGCGGGGCCGCAGTCCGCTGTCGCTGATGAAGCCCTCCACGGTTCCCGGCCCGACCGGTTCGCCGAACTGCGCCACCTTCTCCAGGCCCGGCGATCCGCTCACCGCCCGGTGCACCAGCAGCGGCCGCGCCGAGCGCGAGGTATCGGGATCGAGGTCGTTGCGTACCACCACATAGGAGATGCCCTGGCGGGCCAGAGTGTCGGCCAGTCCGGCCGATCCCCGGCCGGCCGCGATCAGCCGCTGCACCGAATCCAATGCCCGGATCGTCTGCGGCGGCGTCAGCGGGATGGAATCGCGAACGCCCCAGGGGAATTCGCCTAGAACCTGAAGCGGTTCGTCGTGGGTATTGCCCCAAACCTGGTTGGCGAACGGAGCTCCGGGAACCACCAGTACCCGCCCCTTCATGTCCTGCTCGCTGAGCCAGTCGGCGGTCTGGTGCCAGTAGTCCGGGATGGCGCGGAATGCCCCCGGTGGGGTGAGCCGACCGGTCCAGGCCAGCGAGGTGGCGACCGCCAGCGCGGTCAACACGACGATCCCCACCGCTATTCGCCTATCGTTCTCGGGATGAGCGAACCCGCGGACCCACACCGGCCGAGGGACGCTGCCGGGCAACGGGATTCGGCCCAGCAGATGAGCGAGTCCGAGCACCACCGGTATTCGGACGGCCGGCTCGAGCTTGTGCACGTTGCGCAGTGGCGCCCCGGCCGCATCGAGGAAAGTCTGAACCGCATGAGCCAGCGGCGAGCCGAGCCCACCTGAGTACCCGGCGCCCATCAGCACCAGTCCGACGATCAGCATGGTCACCAACCGACCTCGAGCCGGCATCGAGCGCAACGTGAGTCCGGCCAGTCCGCCTGCGGCGACCAGGATGGTGGCCAAGACCGCAACCGGCTGAGACACCAGTGACGATGCCGCGGTCGTGTCGGGCGCCACGAACGGAGTCCAGCTGGATGTTCCGCGCAGCACCTCGGTCAGTGATGTCCACTGGGTCGTGACGCCGGATGACTCGATGAAGTCCAGGAACGGCGGACTGACTCGACCCAGCAGAACCAGAGCGATCACCCACCACGTCACGGCGAGCACAGAGGTCAGTGCCCACCAGGCGGTGAACCGGCGCCACACCCGGTTGGGCCGATGACAGGCCCACCAGATGAGGGCGGGCAGACACGCGGCCAGGCTGGCAACAGCGTTGACCGCGCCCATGAGCGCCAGCGCGAGTCCTGCCCGGGCGGCCAGTATCCGCAGCGGCTGCCGGTGTCCTTTGAGCGCCAGGATCACCGGGAGCAGCACCCACGGCGACAGCATCATGGGCAGCGTCTCCGAGGAGATCGACCCCAGGGTGGTCAGCACACGAGGCGAGAGGGCGAACGCCACCGCACCGACGAGCCGCGACGTGCGGGTCCCGATGCCCAGGGTCTCGGCTACCCGCACCAGCCCCCAGCATCCGGCCGTGAGTAGTACGGCCCACCACAGACGTTGGGTCACCCAGCCGGGCACCCCGAGCGCGTGCCCCAGCAGAAAGAACGTCCCGTGCGGAAACAGGTAGCCGTAGGCCTGGTTCTGCACCTGACCGAATGGCAGGTCGCTGTTCCACAGGTCGGCGGCCCGGGCCAGGAAGCGCAACGGGTTCGCAGTCAGATCCAGTTTGGTGTCCGGCGCGATCAGTCCGGGCGAGGAGACGAAGCACAGTGCGAGCGCCGCCAGAAAGATCCCGGCCAACCACCGACGCGACAGCGGCGATCCGGTGGTGGTGTCCGCCGCGGCCGTGGGCGGGGCGAGGGTGCTCAGGTTAGCCGCGGTTGCCGTACTCGACGCGGTTGAGCACCGACGACGCCGGGTCGCCAGCCGACAGGGGCGGCTTGGTGTCCTGCTGAATCATCAGGGTCACCCCGAATACCGAGGCCGCACCAAGCAGTAGTCCGACCAGAATGGAGGCTCCCGCCGGCACGACGAACCGGGTCATAATCAGCACTCCTCGCGGTCGCTGGAACTGGCCAGGTCGAGATCAACCCCGCTGGTGAACCTAGCACGGGGGCGCGCTCCCCCGATGGTGCGTTGGACTCCGGTGACGGCCATGACAGCATGGGGGAATGGTCATTCGCCTGCTCCCGGTCCGCGCCATTGCGGTATTGACAGTCGTACCACTCGCACTGGCAGCCTGCTCGTCGCCGGCCTCCCGCACCTCATCGGCACCCACCACGGAGGTCAGCTCCGCGCAATCCGATGGCATCACCGCGATGGCCGGGCCCGTCCCGGCGCCGGCAGCCCCGGCGCCGCCGTTCTGCGGCGACGTGGCAGCGCTGTCGACCCGCGACAAACTCGCCCAGTTGCTGATGGTCGGCATCAAGAACTCCGCCGACGCCCGAGCGGTGGTGAGCAACTATCACGTCGGCGGCATCATGATCGGCAGTTGGACCGACCTGTCGATGCTGAACGACGGCACCGTCAACGACATCGCCAATATCGGACCGCTGCCGCTGGCGGTCAGCGTCGATGAGGAGGGGGGTCGGGTATCACGGCTGTCCTCGCTGATCGGCGCGGCACCCTCGGCGCGCACCCTGGCGCAGACCCAGACGCCCGAGCAGGTCTACAACCTGGCGCTGGCACGCGGTCAGCAGATGCGCGGCCTGGGCATCACCGTCGACTTCGCTCCGGTGGTGGACGTCTCCAACCAGGGTGCCGACACCGTCATCGGTGACCGTTCATTCTCCAACGATCCCGCGACGGTCACCACCTACGCGGGGGCGTTCGCCCGCGGCCTGCGCGACGCCGGCGTTCTGCCGGTGCTCAAGCACTTCCCCGGCCACGGTCACGGCTCCGGTGACTCGCACACCGCAGGTGCGGTGACCACCCCACCACTGTCGGCTCTGATGACAAGTGATCTGGTGCCCTACCGCACGTTGACCACCGAGGCTCCGGTCGCGGTGATGATCGGCCATCTCGAGGTGCCCGGACTAACCGGTGACACTCCGGCCAGCCTCAGTGCGGCCGCGGTGAACCTGCTGCGCAGTGGCGGCTACGGCGGCCCCGGCTTCAACGGACCGATCTTCAGTGACGACCTGTCGTCCATGGCTGCGATCTCGTCGCGCTACGGGGTGGCCGAGGCGGTGCTGCGTGCACTGCAGGCCGGTACCGATGTGGCCCTGTGGATCACGACCGCCGAGGTTCCCGCGGTGCTGGACCGGTTGGAGAAGGCGCTCAATGCCGGTGAGTTGGCGTTGCCTGCCGTTGAGGGTTCGGTGCTGCGGATGGCCGGCATCAAGGGCCCCAGCGCTCGCTGCGGCGGCTAGTCATGGCCGGTGGCGCCGGTGGTACCAAGCGGTTACCGCGGGCGGTGCGTGAGCAGCAGATGCTTGATGCCGCCGTACAGATGTTCTCAGTCAACGGCTACCACGAGACGTCGATGGACGCCATCGCCGCAGCCGCCGAGATCTCCAAGCCGATGCTCTATCTGTACTACGGCTCCAAGGAGGAGTTGTTCGCCGCCTGTCTGAGCCGGGAACTGAGCCGCTTCGTGGAAGTGGTCCGCGCCGACATCGACCTCAAACAGAGTCCGCATGAGTTACTGCGCCGCACCATCCTGTCGGTGTTGCACTACATCGATGCCAACCGGGCGTCGTGGATCGTGCTCTATACCCAGGCAACCAGTTCACAGGCATTCGCGCAGACCATCCGGGAGGGTCGGGAGAAGATCATCGACCTGGTGGCCCGGCTGCTGGAGAACGGCACCAGAAATCCTGAGCCGGACAACGACTTTCACATGATGGCGGTAGCCCTGGTTGGGGCGGGCGAGGCTGTCGCGGCCCGGGTCAGTGTCGGTGACGCCGATGTCGACGAGGCGGCCGAACTGCTGATCAACCTGTTCTGGCGAGGCCTCAAGGGAGCGCCCTTACCGATCCGGTGAGGTGCGGGTGGCCCTTGGCCAGATCGCGCAGCGCGATATCCCAACCCAGCTCTACCCTGTCGATGTACACCCCGAGTTCCGACGGGAGAAACACCGGCTTGCCGAACCTGACCGCGTAGCTGACCGCGTCAGGAAGCTGTCCTTCGATATTGGCCAGAACCGCTGCGGCACTGAACATCCCGTGTGCAATCGGCCGTGGGAAACCGAACACCTTTGCCCCCAGAAGACTGGTGTGGATCGGGTTGTGGTCGGCGCCTATCGAGGAGTAGCGGCGGATCTGCCGCGGTGTGATTCGCAGAGTGGAGTTGGGTGGCGTCAGTTTCTGCGCCGGCGGCTGCTCGGGCTTGGGATCCCCGGACAGACTGGTTCGCTGCTGATGCAGAAAGGTGGTGACCTGATCCCAGGCGGGCTCGTTGCCGACCGACACCCGGCTCACGACGTCAACCAGCAGACCGCTGCGGTGTTCGCGGAGATTCTCGGCGCGCGTGGAGATACCGACAGTGTCGGTCACCGCGATCGGCCGATGCCGGGTGATTCGGTTCTGGATGTGCACCGCGCCCATGGCGGCAAAGGGGAAGTCGAAACCGGTGACCAACTCCATCACCGCCGGATAGGTCAGCACGAACGGATAGGTCAGCGGCACGGTATCGCCGTAGCGCAGGCCGGTGATCGCGGCGTAGGCGGCGACGTTTGCACGGTCTATCGCGACGCCGTCGACGGTGAGCATCCGATCCGGCAGCCGATCGCCGCGGGGAATCAGCGGTAGCGAACCGATGGCCGCACGCAGAAGATTATTCAGCGCTATCACGCCCCCAGCATGGCCTGGCCGCATACCCGGATCACGTTGCCGGTGACGGCATTGGACGCCGGGCTGGCGAAATAGGCGATGGTCTCCGCGACGTCGACGGGTTGGCCGCCCTGATACAGCGAGTTGAGTCGACGGCCGACCTCCCGGGTGGCCAGTGGGATCGCGGCAGTCATTGCGGTCTCGATGAATCCGGGAGCCACGGCGTTGATGGTGATTCCTTTGTCCGCCAGTGACGGTGCCAATGCCGTAGTGATACCGATCATGCCGGCCTTGGTGGTGGCGTAGTTGGTCTGGCCCCGGTTGCCCGCGATTCCCGCCATCGACGACAGTCCGATCACCCGGCCCCCGGTGCCGATGGATCCGTTGGCCACCAAACCTTCGGTAAGCCTGAGCGGGGCAAGGAGATTCACCGCGACCACCGCGTCCCATCGAGCCTCATCCATATTCGCCAGCAGCTTGTCGCGGGTGATTCCAGCATTGTTGACCAGGATGTCGGCTCGGCCACCGTGGTGTTCGCGGAGATGGGCGGTGATCTTCTCGACGGCGTCGGGTGCGGTGACATCGAGCGCCAGTGCGGTCCCTCCGAACCGCTCCGCAGTCTGCGCCAGGGCCCGCGCGGAATCCTCAATGTCGATCGCCACCACCTGGGCACCGTCGCGGGCGAACACCTCGGCAATGGTGGCTCCGATCCCTCGGGCCGCACCGGTGACGATGCCCACCCGGCCGGCCAGTGGTGTGCTCCAGTCCGCGGGCGCCGACGAGTCAGCGGCGCCGATGTGAAACACCTGCCCGTCGACATAGGCGGACTTTGCCGACAGGATGAACCGCATCGTTGACTCGCAACCGGTGGCTCCCGCGTTGGCACCGGGGGAGACGTAGACCAGTGCGACAGTGGCGCCGCGGCGCATCTCCTTGGCCAGCGACCGGGTGAACCCCTCGAGGGCCCGCTGCGCGATGTGTTCGCGTGCGTCGGTGACCTCGTGGGGGGTGGTGCCCAGCACGACGATACGAGCCGACGGCCCGAGGTTGCGCAGCAGCGGGGTGAAGAACTCGAACAATCCGCGCAATCCGACGGGATCGGTGATGCCGGTGGCGTCAAAGACCAGACCACCGAAGGTGTCGGCCCACCGTCCGCCGAGGTTGTTCCCGAGGATGTCGTAGTCATCGGTAAGTGCTGCCCGCAGTGGTTCGGCCAGTCGGCCTTCGCCGCCGATCAGCAGCGGGCCGGCCAGTGGCGGATCGCCGGGCCGGTAGCGGCGCAGCGTCTCCGGTGCCGGCAGGCCGAACTGCTTGGCCAGGAACGACCCCGGCGCGGATGTGATCACCTGGGAAACGAGGTCGGAAGCCACGTTCGCTAACGTACGTCAGATGGCCACAACGAACCGTCGCAGGGTCGCCGTGCTCGGTGGCAACCGTATTCCGTTCGCACGATCGGACGGCGCCTACGCCGAGGCGTCGAACCAGGACATGTTCACCGCCGTGCTGAGGGGTCTGGCGGAGCGCTTCGGCCTGGATGGTGAGCGACTCGACGCGGTGATCGGCGGAGCGGTGCTCAAACACAGCCGCGACTTCAACCTGATGCGCGAATGCGTTCTTGGCAGCCCACTTTCGCCGTACACGCCAGCATTCGACCTGCAGCAGGCCTGTGGAACGGGTCTGCAGGCGGTGATCGCCGCCGCCGACGGAATTGCAGCCGACCGATACGAGGTCGCCGCGGCCGGTGGCGTCGACACCACCTCCGACGCCCCGATCGGGTTGGGCGACAACCTGCGACGTTCACTTCTTGCGGTACGTCGGGCGCGTTCGACGGTTGATCGAGTCAAGCTGGTTGGCCGGTTACCGGCCGCACTCGGTGTTGAGATCCCCACCAACGGTGAGCCACGCACCGGCCTGTCCATGGGCGAGCATGCAGCGATCACCGCGAAGCAGATGGGCATCAAACGAGTCGACTCCGACCAGTTGGCCGCCGCCAGCCACCGCAATATGGCGGCCGCCTACGATCGCGGTTTCTTCGATGACCTCGTCACCGGGTTCCTCGGTCTGTACCGCGATGACAACCTGCGGCCGGATTCCACCGCGGAGAAGCTCGCCACGCTTCGGCCGGTGTTCGGGGTGAAGGCCGGCGATGCGACCATGACCGCCGGTAATTCCACGCCGCTGACCGACGGCGCCTCGGTGGTCCTGCTGTCCAGCGAGGACTGGGCACAGGCGCACGCACTGACCCCGCTGGCCTACTTTGTCGACGCCGAGACCGCCGCGGTGGATTACGTCACCGGCACCGACGGGCTGTTGATGGCGCCCACCTACGCCGTGCCGCGACTGCTGGCCCGCAACGGACTGGGTCTGGGGGACTTCGATTTCTATGAGATCCACGAGGCCTTCGCCTCAGTGGTGCTATGCCATCTGCAGGCCTGGGAGTCGCCGGAGTATTGCAGGCAACGGTTGGGCCTGGATGCCGCGCTGGGCTCGATCGATCGGACCAAGCTCAATGTCAACGGTTCGTCATTGGCCGCCGGTCACCCGTTTGCGGCCACGGGCGGCAGGATCGTCGCCCAGCTGGCCAAACAACTGGCCGAGAAGAAGTCGCGCACCTCGACGCCGGTGCGCGGGTTGATCTCGATCTGCGCCGCGGGCGGACAGGGTGTGACCGCCATCCTGGAAGCGTGAGGCTAGGTCCCGGGATGTCTTTAGAAGGCGGCTTCGTCGAGCTCCATGATCTCGTTGTCCACCGACTCGATCACCTGTCGTGTGCTGCTGAGCAGCGGCAGGAAGTTCTTGGCGAAGAACGAGCCGACCGCGATCTTGCCCTCGTAGAAGTGCGCATCGGTCGTGGTGACGCCGCCGGTGTCCAGCGCCCCGATGGCCGTGGCGGCCTGGCGCAACAGTAACCAGCCGATGACGAGGTCGCCCACGCTCATCAGGAACCGAACCGACCCGAGGCCCACCTTGTAGATGCTCTTGGTGTCCTCTTGGGCGGCCATCAGATAGCCGGTCAGCGCTGTTGCCATGCCCTGGACATCCTCGAGCGCCTTGGCCAGCAGTGCGCGCTCAGTCTTGAGACGTCCGTTGCCGGATTCGTTCTTGACGAACTCGTCGATCTGGCCGGCCACGTAGCCCAGCGCCACACCCTTGTCGCGGATGATCTTGCGGAAGAAGAAGTCCTGCGCCTGGATGGCGGTGGTGCCCTCGTAGAGCGAGTCGATCTTGGCGTCCCGGATGTACTGCTCGATCGGGTAGTCCTGAAGGAAGCCGGAACCACCATAGGTCTGCAGGCTCTCGGTGAGCTTGGCGTAGGCCTGCTCCGAGCCGACACCCTTGACGATCGGCAGCATCAGGTCGTTGACCTTGACCGCCAACTCGGCGTCCACTCCGTGAACCGCCTTGGCAACCGCGGTGTCCTGGAAGGTCGCTGTGTAGAGGTACAGCGCCCGCAGGCCTTCGGCGTAGGCCTTCTGCGTCATCAGGCTCCGGCGTACGTCCGGGTGATGCGTGATGGCGACGCGGGGCGCGGCCTTGTCGGTCATCTGGGTCAGGTCGGCGCCCTGGATCCGGCTCTTGGCGTACTCCAGGGCATTGAGGTAACCGGTCGACAGCGTTGCGATTGCCTTGGTGCCCACCAGCATTCGGGCCATCTCGATAACGTCGAACATTTGCGCGATACCGTCGTGCACCTCGCCGACCAGCCACCCCTTGGCAGGCACGCCGTGCTGACCGAAGGTCAACTCGCAGGTGGTCGAGACTTTCAGGCCCATCTTGTGCTCGACGTTGGTGACGAAGGCGCCGTTGCGCTCGCCGGGTTCGCCGGTCTCGGGGTCGAACAGCAGTTTCGGCACCATGAACAGCGAGAGTCCCTTGGTGCCCGGGCCGGCACCCTCGGGGCGGGCCAGCACCAGATGGAAAATGTTCTCGAACAGGTCATCGGAGTCCGCGGAGGTGATGAACCGCTTCACGCCGTCGATGTGCCAGGATCCGTCGTCCTGCTTGATCGCCTTGGTGCGGCCGGCGCCGACGTCCGAGCCTGCATCCGGCTCGGTCAGCACCATGGTGGAACCCCAACCGCGCTCGGCGGCGAAGACTGCCCACTTCTTCTGTTCCGGGGTGCCCAGCTTGTAGAAGATGCTGGCGAAGCCCGCACCGCCGGCGTACATCCAGGCAGCGGGGTTGGCACCGAGGACGTGCTCGGCGAGCGCCCAGACGATCGCCCGGGGCATCGGCATACCGCCGAGCTCCTCTTCGATACCGACTTTGTCCCAGCCGGCTTCGACCAGCGCGTGGACTGAATTCTTGAATGACTCCGGAAGTGTCACGGAGTGCGTCGCCGGGTCGAAGACCGGCGGATTGCGGTCACCCTCGACGAAGGAGTCCGCGACCGGTCCCTCGCACAGCCGCGCCATCTCACCGAGCATTTCCTGCACGGTGTCGGTGTCGAGGTCGCTGAAAGCACCCTGCCCGAAAGCCTTATCGAGGCCCAGTACCTCGAACAGGTTGAAGACCTGATCGCGCACATTGCTCTTATAGTGGCCCACTGTTCCTCCTCGGTGAAAACGCCACTTCAGGGTTGGGTACCCAGGACTAAGTTACCCACCAGTAACACGCTAACTATACCGCTCGGTAAGTTGCGCGCAAAACTTCTGTGACGAAATTCTCGGCCGGTGGATGTGACGTTGCTGACTCTCTTCCCGGCCGGGTTCGAGGTCGAGCGGCCCACCGCCCTGGCGCGGTGTGAAGATAGGGGAGTTATGAGTGCAGCGCACCTGAAACCGCCCGCCCTGCGTGAGGCGTTCGGTCACTTCCCCTCCGGCGTCATCGCGATCGCCGCCGAGCTGGCCGGGGAACGGCTGGGCATGGCCGCCAGCACGTTCGTGCCTGTCTCGCTGGATCCCCCGCTGGTGTCGTTCTGCATCCAGAACACCTCGGAAACCTGGCCCAAACTTGAGAAGTTGCCGGCACTGGGAATCAGTGTGCTCGGAGAGGGCCATGACGAAGCAGTGCGTTCTCTGGCGGCCAAGGCCGGGGACCGATTCGCCGGGCTGGACACGGTGTCGTCGGCTGCCGGAGCCGTCTTCATCAAGGGCACCTGCATGTGGCTGGAGAGCGCGATCGAACAACTGGTCCCGGCCGGTGACCACACCATCGTGATCCTGCGTATCCGTGATATCCAGATCCACGCCGATGTGGCGCCGATCGTTTTTCACCGCAGTACGTTTCGCCGCCTCGACGGCTAGCGGCGCACCAGAACTGCTATCGCCGCTACTTGGTCCGATTGAACAGAATGTTGCCGAGCCAGACGACCGGGTCGTACTTGCGGTCGGCGACGCGTTCCTTCATCGGGATGATCGCGTTGTCGGTGATCTTGATGTGCTCGGGGCACACCTCGGTGCAGCACTTGGTGATATTGCAGTAGCCGAGGCCCAAATCCTCCTGGGCCATATCCTTGCGGTCCAGGGTGTCCAGTGGGTGCATATCCAACTCGGCGGTGCGCATCAGGAAACGCGGGCCCGCGAAGGCCTTCTTGTTCTCCTCATGGTCACGCACCACGTGGCAGACGTCCTGGCATAGGAAACACTCGATGCACTTGCGGAACTCCTGGGAGCGCTCCACATCGATCTGGTCCATCCGGTACTCGCCGGGTTGAAGATCCTTGGGCGGGGCGAAGGCCGGGATCTCGCGTGCCTTCTCGTAGTTGAAGGACACATCGGTGACCAGGTCCCGGATCACCGGGAAGGCCCGCAGTGGCGTGACGGTGATCGTCTCGGCCTCGTCGTAGGTCGACATCCGGGTCATGCACATCAGCCGCGGCCGGCCGTTGATCTCGGCCGAACACGATCCGCACTTGCCCGCCTTGCAGTTCCACCGCACCGCCAAGTCAGGTGCCTGCTCAGCCTGTAGCCGGTGGATGACGTCGAGGATGACTTCACCGTCGTTGACGTCGACTGCGAAGTCACGCAGTTCGCCACCGTCGTCATCGCCGCGCCACACCCTCAGCTTTGCCTCATAGGTCATGGAAGCTCCTCCGTCCGTCCCGGATGCGCCGCGAGTTCCTCGTCGGTGTAGTACTTGCCGAGTTCCTCAAGGTCGAATTGCGCGAGCAGGTCTTCGCGCATCGGCGCCTGACGCTCCTTGGTCACGGTGACCTCAGGAACGACAGGGTCATTGCCTCCCGCACGACATGCCAGCAGGGTGCGACGCCATTCGGAATCCATCTTCGGGTGGTCGTCGCGGGTATGCCCGCCGCGGCTTTCGGTACGGGCCAGTGAAGCCTTGGCCACGCACTCGCTGACCAGCAACATGTTGCGCATATCGAGGGCCAGGTGCCAGCCGGGGTTGAATGCACGTCCGCCCTGGGACTCGATGTTGCGGAAGCGGACCTTGTACTCCTCCAACTTCGCCATTGCCTCGCGAATCTCGGTCTCGTTGCGAATGATGCCCACCAGATCGTTCATGGTCTGCTGCAACTCGGCATGCAGTGAGTAGGGATTTTCCGGCTTGGCCGTTCCCTGCGGTCCGGTGAGGGGCACCAAAGCCAACTCCACCGCGCTCTCGACCGCAGCCGGCGACACCGTCGGGCGGCTCGACAGTGCGCGGACGTAATCGGAGGCACCCAGTCCGGCCCGACGCCCGAACACCAGCAGATCGGACAACGAGTTACCGCCGAGGCGGTTGGAGCCGTGCATACCGCCGGAGCATTCGCCGGCGGCGAAGAGTCCGAGTGTGGCAGCCGCACCGGTGTCCGGATCGACCTCGATCCCGCCCATGACGTAGTGGCAGGTGGGCCCGACTTCCATCGCGTCCTTGGTGATGTCGACCTCGGCCAGCTCCAGGAACTGGTGGTACATCGACGGCAGCCGCCGCTTGATTTCCTCGGGCGTCATGCGCGAGGCGATATCGAGGTAGACGCCGCCGTGTGGGCTGCCGCGGCCGGCCTTGACTTCAGAGTTGATGGCCCTGGCGACTTCGTCGCGCGGCAGCAGATCGGGAGTCCGCCGAGCCGAGTCGTTGTCCTTGAGCCACTGGTCGGCTTCGGCTTCGGTTTCGGCGTACTGACCCTTGAAGACCGGGGGAATGTAGTTGAACATGAAGCGCTTGCCTTCGGAGTTCTTCAGCACACCGCCGTCGCCACGTACGCCCTCGGTCACCAGGATTCCCTTGACCGATGGCGGCCACACCATCCCGGTGGGGTGGAACTGGATGAACTCCATATTGATCAGAGCCGAACCTGCGCGCAGAGCCAGTGCGTGTCCGTCTCCGCTGTACTCCCAGGAGTTCGAGGACACCTTGAACGACTTGCCGATCCCGCCCGTGGCGAGCACCACCGCAGGCGCTTCGAACAGAATGAACTCGCCGGTCTCGCGCCAGTAGCCGAAGGCACCCGCAACCCTTTTTTCACCGCCGGTCTCGTCCAGGATCAACTCGGTGATCGAGCACTCGGCGAACACCTTGATGCGCGCCTCGTAGTCACCGAGCTCGGCCTTGTCCTCCTGCTGCAGCGAGACGATCTTCTGCTGCAGGGTGCGGATGATCTCAAGTCCGGTGCGGTCGCCGACGTGTGCCAGGCGCGGGTAAGTGTGGCCACCGAAGTTGCGCTGGCTGATCCGTCCGTCCTTGGTCCGGTCGAACAGCGCGCCGTAGGTCTCCAGTTCCCAGACCCGTTCGGCGGATTCCTGCGCGTGCAACTCGGCCATCCGCCAGTTGTTGAGGAACTTCCCGCCCCGCATGGTGTCGGCGAAGTGCACCTTCCAGCTGTCCTTGGAGTTGGCGTTGCCCATTGCCGCGGCGCAACCACCCTCGGCCATCACCGTGTGCGCCTTGCCGAACAACGACTTGCTCACCACGGCGACCTTCAAGCCCCGCTGTCTCGCCTCGATGACTGCACGCAGTCCAGAGCCACCGGCGCCGATCACGACGACGTCGTAGGAATGCCGCTCTACTTCAACCATTTGCCCTCGCCTTAGAAATCAGTAGGGAAATCCCCAGTTAGCCGATGAATCGAAGATCGGAGATGCTGCCGCTGGCCACCAGCATGATGTAGAAGTCGGTGAACATCAGCATGCCCAGGGTGATCCAGGCGAACTTCTTGTGATGAACGTTCAGCCTGCTGACTTCCGTCCACAGCTTGTAGCGCACCGGGTGCTTGGAGAAGTGCTTCAGACGCCCGCCCACGACGTGCCGGCAGGAGTGGCACGACACCGTGTAGACCCACAGCAGGATCACGTTGACCCACAGGATGACATTGCCGAGGCCGAACCCGAAACCTGTCGGCGAGTGCATGGCCTTGACGGCGTCGATGGTGTTGATCACCGAAAGGATGGCGGCCGCGTAAAAGAAGTAGCGGTGCAGGTTCTGCATGATCAGCGGGAACCGCGTTTCGCCGGTGTAGGTCGCGTGCGGTTCTGCGACGCCACATGCGGTGGGCGACTGCCAGACCGATCGGTAGTAGGCGCCGCGGTAGTAGTAGCAGGTCAACCGGAACAGGAGCAGGAACGGCAGCGAGAACAAGGCGTACGGCAGGTACGACAGCAGGCCCGTGCCGGGAAGTATCTGCGGCCAGAAATCGCTGGCCTCACCGCAGTTGACGCTCATACACGGCGAGTAGAACGGCGTCAGATAGTGGTACTTCTCGACGAAGAAGTTGTCCCTCTGGAACGCCCGCACCGTCGCGTAGATCAAGAACGCGGCGAAACCCAGGTCGGTCAGAATCGGTGACTTCCACCAATTGTCGGTCCGCAGTGTCTTCTGCGGGATCTCGGCCCGGCCGGGCGAGAAGACACCGGTGCCTCGCCGGTTCGCGGTGGGTGCGCTCATCTGCAGTGATCCCCTTCAGGTCAACTGAACGCAGGGTACCTAGAACACGGGCACCCGTTCTCACGTGGGTCAGCGCCGGTTATGGCCGCCAACACCCTCGTCGTCGACGTCGCGCCAGAATTCCCGGTCATAGGGAGTGTCGGAGACCTGGATCTTCTCGCCCGAGAACACCACGGTGTGCGACGTGAGTTCGAGTTCTGCGGCATCCATCTCGAGAAGTTCCAGGTCAGCCGTGATTCTCTCGATATCGATGGCGACCCGTCGCATTGCCGGGGCGTCGCCGTACCGGTCCTGGAGCGAGTTCACGCACCGGCGCAGATTTCCAATGTGGTGGTGCAATTCGGTCAGTTCAGCGGACTTGGACATCGGACCTCCTCGGGAGTGTCACGGATCACACTAGGTCCATTCATCCTAGTCAGACCAGGAATGTGACCGTGAGACGCGTCACGTCATTGGCCTGGCGCGGTGGCGCGCGAACTACCAGACGTCACCGTCTCTGAAGTCGCAGACCAATTCCAGCCCCGGATCCAGGTCTAACGCGACCGGCAGGGCGAAGATCCTGCCGTCCTCGTCAGCGGTTCGGATCAGTCCGCCGGGCGCCAGCACCGCGGTCGGGCCGCGCCAGCGCAACCACCCGCGCGACTCGTAGAGCTTGGCCCCGAGCCCCGATGCGCTCAACGCGCCCAGCTGGTAAGCACCATCGATCACCTGCTCGAGAGCGTCCATCACGGCGTGACCCAGACCCTGGCCGCGCCAGTCCTCCCGGACCGCAACCGCTTCCACGTAGCCGCATCGCAGCGCCGCGCCACCGTAAATCAGCCGGCGTTGCACCACCGCACCGTGGGCGATCAACGCTCCGCGGTGGACGATGACTGCATGCATCCCGCCGAGGGAGTGATCCCAGTCAGCGTCGGTGAACGTCAGCTCGCCACCTGAGGCGAATGCGCGCATCACAAACTCGTGGGCGTTGCGCAGGATCTCGCTATCCAGGTCACTGGTGTGGACCAGCCTGGCGGTGTGGACCTGCGAGCGCACAACCCAGCTCTACCAGTCGGACATCTCCGCCGTGGCGATACGGGCGCGGCTCCAGCGCAGCCGGATCGGTTGGCCAGGACGCAGTTGCGCCAATCTGTCGGTGTCGGCGTCGGTGACCACGCCGATGACCGGGTACCCGCCGGTGACCGGGTGGTCGGCTCCGAGGATCACCGGCTGGCCGTCGGGCGGAACCTGAATGGCGCCCCGGACGGTGCCCTCGCTGGGCAGTTGACGCCCCGGCCAGCGGTGTTCGAGCGCGGTTCCGGTCAGTCGGACGCCCACTCGGTCGCTGCGCTCAGATACCGCCCACGCGGTAACCACGAGCGCGTCGGAGTCGACGCACCAGTCATCACGCGGGCCCGGCGTCACCCGCAACTCGACGAGTCCGCCGGTGATCGCAGCGACGGGCGCCTGCTCGAGTTCGGGGAAGCGATCGGCCGGCTCACCGACTGCAAGCACATCACCCGGACGCAGCGGCGGCGGTCCGATCCCCGACAACATGTCATAGCTGCGTGAACCCAGAACGGGGTCCACGGCAATGCCGCCGCGGACGCCAAGGTAGCTGCGCAGTCCGGTGTGTGGTGTCCCGAGGGAGATCACCTGTCCGTCTCGGATACGCGCAATGCTGTTGGTGCCGAGGGGGATTCCGTCGACAGCAGGGTGGGCATCTGCTCCGGTGATGGCAATGTCCAGGTCACCACCGAGGATCCGGGCGCTAAAACCGCCAAGGGTGATTTCGATGGTCGCCCGGTCACCGTCATTGGCCAGCAGCCGGTTGGCCAGCCGGTGCGAGTAACGGTCCGCGACACCTGAGCGGGTGACCCCGATGTGCGCCAGGCCCGGCCGCCCGAGGTCTTCCACCAGGGCGAGCGGTCCGGTTCCCACCACCTCGAGGACCGTCACAGGTGGTCCACCGCCCGGAATTGCACCCACATGCCAGGGGCCAGCAGGGCCGGCAGCGGCCGGTCGATATCCCAGAGCACCGTCTCGGTTCGGCCGATGAGCTGCCATCCACCCGGTGACTCCCGCGGGTAGACACCGCTGAACTCTCCGGCCAGCGCCACCGAGCCGGCCGGCACCCGGGTGCGTGGTTGGTCCCGCCGGGGAACCGACAGCCGGGAGTCACCCCCAACGAGATAGGCGAAACCCGGTGCGAATCCGCCGAATCCGACGCGCCACGGTGTTCCGGTGTGAGCCGCGATGACGCCATCGGTATCCATGCCCACCAGCGCGGCGACATCAGCGAGATCGGCACCGTCGTAGACCACGTCGATCACCACATCGGCATCACCGGGCGGCACCGGGTCCGCCGGCGCGGTGAACTCGACCGTGGCCAGCCGGGTCCGCGTCGCAGCCTGATATGTCGTATCGGTCAGAGTCACCAGCACGGTGCGGGCACCGGGAACGATGTCGGTGACCCCGGCGATATCGGCCGCACGCAGTGCTGCGGCACAACCGAGAACCTCATCGGTGGAGCCGCATTCGAGCAGCAGTGCCCGATCGCCGTAGTCGCGGATCGTCGGCGCGCTCATCACACCAGGGCGGTGTAGGTGGGCTCGTGGCGTTTGATGTAGGCGATCACCCGATAGGTCACCGGTAGCAGAACCACCTCGACGGCGGTCTTGTACACCCAGCCGAGTGCGGCATAGGTGGCGAAATCGGCGAACGTGGTGATTCCGATGGCCCGCGCGGCGATCGCACAGAAGACCAGGGTGTCACCCAGTTGGCCGGCGAAGGTCGAACCGACCAGCCGGGCCCACAGGTGTTTCTCCCTGGTTCGTTCCTTGATCTTGACCACGGTCCAGGCGTTGATGGTCTGCCCGACGATGAACCCGGCCAAACCGGCGATGATCAGCTGGGTGTAGGCGCCGACGACATTGGCGAAGTGCTCCTGATTGGGGTAGAAGTCGGCCGACGGAAGATAGACCGTCACCCAGAATGCCAGCGCTGCAAGGGCATTCATCAAAAATCCGAGGACGATTGCCCGTCGAGCCGCCTTGAAACCATAGACCTCGGCTAGCACGTCGCCAATGATGTAGGTGAGAGGGAAGACGATGAAACCGCCATCGGTGATGATCGGACCGAACGCCACCCCCTTGGTGGCGTTGACGTTGGAGATGATGACCAGCGCGGTGAAGACGGCCACCAGCATCGGGTAGTAGACGCTGCCGACGCGGGCGAACCCGGGCGCCTCCGGTGTGGTCTCGACGTCAGCTGTCACGGAACCCATCCAAGCACGATGCTCAAGTAAGTGCGCGCGCCAGCAGTGGCGGCAACTGCTCGGCGACGATCGGGTACGACAGCGGCGAGGCGAATGCGATCGCCCCGGCCAGTTCGAGGTTGGTGAAGATATTGCGGCTCCGGAGACCGGCTATCGCCGGTTCGGCCAGCAGCAGCGCCTGTTCGGTATCGTCCGTCGTGCACCAGATCAGCACGTCGATTCCCTCGAGAACACCTGCCAACTCTGTTCGCGTGATCTCACCGCTGCGGTCGGGAATCTGGAATCCCATTGCGGTCAGAAACGCGGTTCGCCAGCCGTCCACCGTGGCACCGATGATGTCGCCGGAGAATCGGCCGTCCAACAGCAGCGCCCTGCGATCCTTGAAGTTCGGATTGGCGTCTCCAACTGCGGCGAACTTGGCAATGACACCGTCAATCAATGTCGTCATCTGATCAGTCCGGAATACCGCTTTGCCTACCGTGGCGGCCTGATCCCTCCACGGTTCGAAGAACGCGTCGCCGCCCGACTGCGCGATAGTGGGGGCTATCGCGGACAGTTTCTGGTATGTGTCGGAATCCAGTCCGGCGTTGATCGCGATGATCAGGTCAGGAGAGAGTCTGGCGATCTGGTCAACGGGAATTCCGTTGTCCAGGTTGAGCACGACGGGCTTCGCGTTGCCGAGGTCCGACTGCGCCCAGGGCCACACACCGAGGGGCTGGTTACCGAACCAGTTGGTGACGGCGATAGGTACCACGCCGACGGCGAGCAGGTCGTCCTGTTCGGTCAAGCCGGCGCTGACGACCCGTTGAGGTGGTCCGGGCACCGTGGTCTTACCGAAGATGTGCTTGATCGTCACGGCCCCGCCACTGTCTCCGCCGCCAGGAGCACACGCGACGGAGACAGTGGCGGCACCGACCATGCCCAGGAATCCGCGCCTGCTGTGGTGCGTACCCATCGCGCGAGGCTATCGCGTTGTGCCCAGTGCCAGTGAGATACCGAGGGTGATCATGATCAACGCGATAAGCCCGTCCAGAACCCGCCACGTCGTCGGCTTGGCGAACAGGCCGGCAAGCCGGCGCGCACCGAAACCGAGGCTGAAGAACCAGACCACACTCGCGGTGGCCGCACCGGCTCCGAAGCGCCACCGCGCCTCGCCCTGCTGGGCGGCCAGCGTTCCCACCAGGACGACCGTGTCGAGGTAGACGTGTGGGTTGAGAAAGGTCAGCGCCAGACAGGTCACGAGCACCGACGTCAGACGCGCCGGTGCTGCATCGCTTGGTGTCAGGGTGGCCGGGTGCAGGGCGCGGCGGGCAGCGAGCAGGCCGTAGCCCACCAGGAATGCCGCACCGCCGTATCGAGCGACGCTCAGCAATTGCGGATGCGCGGTGATTAGTGCTCCAAGGCCCGCGATGCCCGCGACGATCAGCACCAGATCTGAGACGGCGCAGAGGATCACCACCGGCAGCACATGTTCGTTGCGGATGCCCTGTCGCAGAACGAACGCGTTCTGCGCACCGATCGCCACGATCAGGCTCAGTCCGGTGACGAACCCGAGCAGAACGGGCGTCACAGGGTCGTGGTTACCGTGCTGGTGATCGTGACGCTGTCGCCGACGCTGATGGTCCCCGAACTCAGAACCCGCAAGGCCGAGCCTGCCCGGCCGCGAAGTGCTTTCATCGCGCCCGGGCCGATCCAGTCGTCGAGCAGTCGGCACGGCGCCGCGTCACGCACCACTTCGAACTCGACCGCACCGATCGTCAGGCGGGTACCGGGCTTGGCCGGAATATCGCCACCGTCGACGGTGATGTTGCGTCGGGTTGCCTGGGCGTCAAATCCGTGGCCCAGCTCCTCGGCTGCTTGGTCGAGCGCCTCCCGTGACTGCAGGGTGACCTGGCGGTGCCGACTTCCGTGATAGCGGTCCCCAACCAGGCCCTTGCGCGCTTCGGCGACGACGGAGTCCACCGCACGTGTCGGCAGTCGGCTTCCGGGCGCGATGTGGATCGCGGTGACTTTCACACGGGAGAGTGTATTTCCCGTCGAATCCTGGTGAGGTCCATGGCAGGGTGATCGCCGTGACTGAACTCTCCGGGCGCACCGACGCGTCGACGCACCAGACCCGGTTTGGCCATCCGGTCGGACTCATCAACCTCTTCGGTGTCGAGTTATGGGAACGCTTCTCGTTCTACGGGATGCTCACGATCCTCGGGTACTACCTCTACTACTCGGTGACCGACGGTGGGCTTGGCCTGCCGAAGGCCACCGCGACCGGGATTGTGGGCGCCTATGGCGGCCTGGTCTATCTGTCCACCGTGCTGGGCGGATGGGTGGCCGACCGGGTACTGGGCATGGAGCGCACCGTCTTCTATGGCGGCGTGATTGTGATGTGCGGTCACATCTCGCTGGCGATCCTGCCCGGTCTCACCGGGGTGGCGGTGGGTCTGGTCCTCATCGCACTCGGTGCGGGCGCCTTGAAAGCCAACGCATCCTCGTTGTTGGGAACCCTCTACGACAACGGTGACCCGCGCCGTGACGGCGGCTTCACCCTGTTTTATCTCGGCATCAACCTGGGTGCTTTTTTTGGGCCGCTGCTCACAGGTCTGCTGCAGACCAGCCTCGGATTCCATTACGGCTTCGGTGCGGCGGCGCTGGGTATGGCTCTCGGGTTGACGCAGTACGTGGTGTTTCGGCGCAACCTCGGCATTCACGGCCGTACCGTTCCGAACCCGTTGACCCGGCAGGCATTCCTGCGGGCGGCCGCGGTTGCGGGTGCGGTGTTGGGTGCGATCATCCTGGGCTTCGCGACGGGAGTGGTGAAACTCGCCAATCTTTCCCAGGTGACCACGGGGCTGATCATCATCGCAGCGGTCAGCTACTTCACCGTGATGCTGACCAGTGATCGGGTGGACGCGGTAGAGCGCACCCGAGTTCGCGCCTTCATCCCCCTGTTCATCGCCAATGCGGTGTTCTGGTCGCTGTTCCAGCAGATCTTCACCGTGCTCGCGGTCTATTCCGACGAACGAATGAACTGGTCGATCTTCGGGTGGACGGCACCTTCGAGTTGGATCGGCTCCATCGAACCGGTGTGGATCATCCTGCTGTCCCCGGTGTTCGCGGTGATGTGGACGAAACTCGGCCGTCGTGCGCCGACGACTCCGCGCAAGTTCGCCTACGGAGTCATCGGCATGGGTCTGGCATTTCTGTTGTTCATGGCGATGGCCGGAACGACGGGCCGATCGGTACCGGTGCTCTTCGTGGTCGCGGTCATGGGGGCCTTTGCCATTTCGGAGCTGCTGCTGTCCCCGATTGGGCTATCGGT
Organism: Mycobacteriaceae bacterium; assembly: GCA_037138615.1. Classification (GTDB taxonomy): domain Bacteria; phylum Actinomycetota; class Actinomycetes; order Mycobacteriales; family Mycobacteriaceae; genus Mycobacterium. The sequence goes on from JBAXIA010000005.1 coordinate 33,606, forward strand.
CACCACTCAACTGGCGCCCAACGCTTTCCGGGCGCAGATGATGGCGCTGTATTTCTTCTCCGTCGGACTGGGTACCGCGATGTCCGGCGTTCTCGCCCGCTACTACGACCCCGAACACGAGTTCGCCTACTTCGGGATCATCGGTTCAGCGGCCGTTGTGGTCGGCACGATCGTGTGGGTGCTGGCACCGCGCATTAGCCGCCTCATGGAAGGCGTGCACTGACTCACGCGTTCGCCGCACCGCCGCGTAGATAGACCGTGGTCGTGTGTGTGAAGAACTCCCGTGCTGCGCCACCCTGTTCCTTGGGGCCCAACCCGCTGCGCTTGGCGCCACCGAAGGGCACGTGCGGATCGGCACCGGCGGACTCGGAGTTGATGTGCAGTACTCCGACGTCCACCCGGTCAATAGCCTGTAAAGCCCGGGTGAGGTCCTGGGTGAAAACCGCTGCGGAGAGACCGAATTCGCCGTCGTTGGCCAACGTGAAGGCTTCCTCGGCATCGGCAGCCCGCCGCACCGCGAGTACCGGTCCGAACAATTCCTCGGTCCAGATATCGGCCGCTTCGGTCAACTCCACGATGGTCGGAGCTACGAAATGGCCCTCTGCAAGCGGTCCGTCGCTGTAACCGCCACCGCCGGCCCGCACCGATGCCCCCTGCGCCTTCGCGGTATCGATACCGCCGATGATGTCGGTCTGGGCCGAGCGACTGACGACCGGGCCCATCTGGGTCGCATCGTTGCTCGGGTCCCCGACGACCAGGGCGTCGGCCTTCGCGATCAGAGCCGCCAGGAACCGATCGGCGATTCCCTTGGTGAGGATCAATCGCGACGTCGCCGTGCACTTCTGGCCGGTTGAGCGGAACGCACCCAGCATCACCTGCTCGACAGCGAGATCGAAGTCGGCATCATCGAGGACGACGGCGGCGTTCTTGCCGCCCATCTCGGCCTGGACCGGAACGCCGCGGGCCGCTGCTGCCGCGGCGATCCGCCTACCCACGCCGGTCGAGCCGGTGAAGGTGATGGCATCGACGTCGGCATGGCTGACTAGGGCGTCACCGGCAGCGGAGTTGCCGATCACCAGGTTGAGCACACCGGGCGGCAAGCCAGCCTCGGTCAGCGCTTCGGCCAGCCGCAGTGCCAACAGTGGCACCGCACTCGCCGGCTTCCACACCACGGTGTTGCCGTAGACCAGTGCCGGGGCGATCTTCCAGGCCGGTATCGCGATCGGGAAGTTGAACGGGGTGATCGCCGCGACCACGCCGATCGGTTTGCGGGTCACCAGAATCTGCTCGCCGGCCCGCGGCGAGGAGAAGATCTCCCCGGCCTGCCGGTCGCCTTCGCCCGCGTAGTACCGAAGGATCTGTGCCGCGCGTCCGACTTCGGCGATGCCCTCGGCCTTGGTCTTACCCTCCTCGAGGGTCAACTCCAGACCCCACTGGGCCCCGTGACGCTCAACGATCGCGGCTGCGGCAGCAAGGATGGCGCCGCGCTGATGCATCGTGGTGCCCGCCCAACCGGGCAGAGCGGCGCGTGCGGCGGCGACGGCCTCGTCAGCATCGCCCACCGTGGCCGAATCACCCTCGGCAACAATGATATTGGGTCGGGTGGGACTCAGACTCTGCAGCCGGGCGCCGCTACCGGGCCGCCATGCACCGTTGATCAGCTGGCGGAGCGCTACGCCCTCGCTCATCTCAGCGGAACGCCGCGTGTCCGGTCAGGGCCCGTCCAATCGACAGCATGTGCATCTCGGAAGTGCCCTCGTAGGTCAGCACCGACTCCAGGTTGTTGGCATGCCGCAGCGGTGAGTACTCCAGGGTGATTCCGCTGCCGCCCAACAGGGTTCGGCACTCCCGGGCAATCGCCAGCGCTTCGCGCGCATTGTTGAGCTTGCCCAGGCTGATCTGCTCGGGCAGTACGCCCTGGGCGTCCTTGATGCGGCCCAGGTGGATAGCGAGCAGCACACCCTTGCCGAGTTCGAGGGCCATATTGGCCAGCTTCTCCTGGGAGAGCTGATAACTCGACAGCGGCCGGTCGAAGACGTCACGATCGCGGGTATAGGCCAGGGTGGTTTCCAGGCAGTCCCGGGCGGCGCCCATGGTGCCGAAGACGATGCCGAACCGCGCCTCGTTCAGACACGACAGCGGCGCCCCCAGACCGATGGCTTTCGGCAACTGCGCCGAGGCCGGCAACCGCACGTTGTCCAACACCAACTCGGAGGTGACTGAGGCTCGCAGTGAGAGCTTCTTATGGATCACGTTCGCGGTGAATCCCGGTGTGTCCGTCGGCACCAGGAAACCACGAACGCCCTCATCGGTTTGCGCCCAGATGGTGGCGACGTCGGCGAGGTTGCCGTTGGTGATCCACATCTTGGTGCCATTGATCACCCAGTCGGAACCATCGCGCCGGGCACGGGTGCGCATCCCGGCCGGGTTCGAGCCGAAGTCGGCCTCGGTCAACCCGAAGCAGCCGATCGCATCCCCGGATGCCAATCGCGGTAGCCACTGCTGTTTCTGTTCCTCGGATCCGAAGTGGTGGATCGAGAACATCGATAGCGATCCCTGCACCGAGACGAAACTGCGGAAGCCACTGTCGCCGGCTTCGAGTTCCATGCATGCCAACCCGTAGCTGACGGCGTTGGTGCCGGCACAGCCATAGCCGTCGAGGTGCATCCCCATCAGACCGAGGCCGCCGAACTCCTTGGCGAGTTCCTTTGGCAGCGTGCCGGCTTCAAACCAGTCCGCCACATTGGGTCGCAACCTGGTGTCGACGAAGCGACGTACGGTCGCGGCGATATCGCGTTCGTCCTCGTCGAGCAACCGGTCGATGTCAAACAGCTCAAACGGGGTGTAGGTGTCCTTCTTGGGTGGGGCTACCGTCGCTGTCATCGCTATCCGATCCGGATGAGTTTCTTATTGACGAACTCGTCGATGCCGAAACGGCCCAACTCGCGGCCGAACCCGGATCGCTTGACGCCACCGAACGGCAACTCCACACCGTCGGCGCCGACCAGATTCACGTAGACCATGCCGGCCTCGATCTTGTCGGCCACCCGCTTGGCCTGCTCGGCGTCGGTGGTGAAGACGTAGGAACCGAGTCCGAACGGGGTGTCATTGGCCAGTTCGACTGCCTCGTCCTCGGAGGCGGCCTTGTAGACGCAGGCCACCGGACCGAACAGTTCCTCGCGGTAGGACGGTGATTTGGGCGAGACGTTCGTCAGCACCCCGGGCGGGAAGTGGGCACCCTTGCGTTCGCCCGTCGACACCAACTTGGCGCCGTCGGCCACCGCGCGGTCGACCTGTTCGCCGAGACGTTTCGCGGCGGCCACCGAGGACAGCGGGGCCAGCCCGTCGGCGGTTTCCAACACCTTCTTGGTGAATTTGTCCAGGAAGTCGTCGTAAATGTCGGCCGCAACGATGAAGCGTTTAGCGGCGTTGCAGGCTTGGCCGGTGTTCTCGAAACGCCCGGCGACGGCGGCGTCGACGGTGGCGTCGAGGTCATCGGTGCTCAGCACGATGAAGGGATCACAGCCACCGAGTTCGAGCACAACCTTCTTGAGGTTGCGTCCGGCGACCTCGGCGACTGCCGCACCGGCACGCTCGGACCCGGTCAGCGACACCCCTTGCACCCGCGGGTCGGCGATCGCTTCGGCGATCTGCTCGTTGGTGGCGTAGACGTTGACGTAGGCGCCCTGGGGGAAGCCGGCGTCGTCGTAGATTTTTTGAATGGCCGCGGCCGACTCCGGGCATTGCGGTGCGTGCTTGAGCACGATCGTGTTGCCCAGGGTCAGGTTCGGGCCGGCGAAGCGGGCCACCTGGTAGTACGGGTAGTTCCACGGCATGATGCCCAGCAGGACGCCCACCGGTCCGCGCCGGATGATCGCGCTGCCGTCGCCGTAAAGCAGGTCGATCTTTTCGTCGGCGAGGAATTTCTCGGCGTTATCGGCGTAGTACTCGTAGATCGCCGCGCTGAAGTCGATTTCGCCGAGTGCGCTTTCGATCTCCTTGCCCATCTCGCGGTTGATGATCTCGGCGAGCTCCTGCCGGCGTTCGGTGTGCAGTGCCGCGACCTTGCGGATGAGCGCGGCCCGCTGGGCCACCGTGGAGTTCTTGGACCACTCCCGGTAAGCCTTCTGGGCCGAGGCCAGCGCCTCTTCGATCTGCTTATCGGTCGCCGTCGGGTACTCCTGCACCACATCGCCGGTCGCCGGGTTTACCACTGCGTAAATACTCATAGCTACGTCCTCGAATCAGGCTGCGGTTGGTTACCTAAGGCTGTCATACACCCTGCGGGTCAGGCTAACAATCGCCGACTCTGCGCTCAGACCGCAAAATCGGGTCGAATCACGATCTGGCCGCAGAGTCGATGACGTCAGTGCGGCTCTGACCGCCGGGTTGCGTAAGGCCACGGGTTGTTGCGCTCGGGAACCGAGCTCGCCCGACTCTGTTTGAGAGCCATCCGCAGATAGCCCCGAAGTTCGTGCAGATCCTCATCGGCCCAGCGGTTGACCGCCTCGATCGGGTCAGCGGTCAGGTCGTAGAGCTCCCACTGGTCATCCAGCGGGCTGGTGCGATATACCTCACCGCCCAGACCATTGGCCGCCAGCTGGCGAACTCCGGGCTCGGTCCAGGTCGACGGGTCGTCGAAGCTGCGGACCAGCTTCCACAGGTGTCCCGCACCCCCTGGTGCGTTGTCGTCGTCGACCCGGATCACCAGGCCCTCGAAATTCGCGGCGGTGTGGGCCGGGATCCGAATACGAAGCGGTGCAGGCGGATTGACGGTCTGCTTCAGTATCCGTCCGATACCAGACGCGCCGCTGTCGCCCTCGAGCATATTGTCGCGGGTCATCAGGTAGACGGCGCGATTCTCATCGGCCGAGGCGCCATCGACGACCGGCATGAGGTTGCGGCCGGGAAGCGGGTGCACCTCGGAGAACTCCTGGCGCAGCGTTGCCGCGACGGCGTCGACGTCCACCCCTGCGGCGCCGAGCAGCGTCGGCACGATATCGACGTGTGAGGTGGGCGCGGTCACGGTCCGCGGCCCGGTGGCGCCATCGCCGACCCGGACGATCACGAATGGCACCCGGGTTGCCTCGTCATAGAGGTTGAACCACTTCTGGTGCAGCCCGCCGTGGGCGCCGAGCAGGTCACCGTGGTCGGAGGTGCGAACCAGCACCGCGTTGGCCGAACCGTCGGTCACAGCCTTGCGGACCCGGTCGATGGGGGCGTCAACCTCGGCGTGCAGGCGGTAGTAGAGGTCGCGGTAGCGCTGGCCGTTGAGGTCATAGACGGCCTGAATCGCCGGACCCGGGCCGTATCCGGAGTAGTAGGCCTCGCGGAAGGCGATCTGGGCGGCGGGTTTGGTGCGCAGGTCCTCGTCGGCCGTGGGCGCCGGCGGTACCGGTGGGGGATCCAGGTGTGAGGACCCCAGCGGGCTGCGCACCAACCAGGTCGGGAACAGAACGATGTCGTGCGGGTTGACGAAGCTGGCCACCAGCAGGAAGGGGCGCAGTGCGTCGGTATCTCCGGCCCGGCGGCGGGCGTAGCGATCCTCCAGCCAGGCCACCACACGATCGGCGATCAACGGATCGCGGCGGGTACCGCTGTTGGCCAGCCCGGCCCCGTGCGGTTCCGGGCCCACCCATCCGGAGAAGCCGAACGGTGCCAGCAGATCGGCGTCGAGGTAACGCTGCACGGCGGCCTGATCGACCACGCCGTCGCTGTCGTTGGTCGCCAGTGGGCCACCTGTCGCCGGGTCATCCAGATCGGCGTGCGAGATATGCCACTTGCCGTCGTAGTGGGTGTCGTAGCCGGCCGCGGTGAACCAGTTGCCCAGCGTCGGTACCTCACCGCGGCGCAGCCAACGCATCCGGGAGTCGTCGAAAACCTTTCCGATACCGTCGGTTTGGGTCACCCCGTGCAGGTCGGGATACTGCCCGGTGAAGATCGTCGGGCGGCTCGGCACGCAGGCCAGTGAGCCGGTGTAGTGCCGGGTGAAGCTCACCCCGTTCTCATCGAACCAGCGTCGGCCCAATAGCGTCCGCTGACGCCAGGTGTTGACGTCATCGGTCTCATAGGGCGGTATTGCGCGTTCCTCGTCGGTCATCACGATGATGACGTCGGGGCGTTCTGCTGCTGGATGTTGTGTCATCGTCTGCCCTCCACTCGTTGCGCAAGTCCGGCCAGCAACGCATCGGACTGTTTGGTCAGCAGCCGACACACAGCTCGTGCGGCGACCCGGGCCACCGGAGTGGTTCCGACCTCTACCGCCGTGGTCAGGGTGACAGTGGTGAATCCCTGCGCGGTAGGTTCCAGCGTCCAACAGTTGGTCACTCGGCGCAACCTGCTTGGCAGGCCCTCGATGCTGTAACCGAGGGTTGTCAACGGTGCGAATTCGGTGATCCGCTCGACAAGGGTGTTACGCCCGACCTGAACCCGGCGCGACGTTCCCACACCCACCCCGTCGCCACGGTGCTCCAGTAGGCACGAGTGGTCGACGTTGCGTGCCCATGAACTCAGGGAGCCGAAGTCGGCGAGGAGGTCCCACACGGCCTGCGGCACGGCCGCCACGGTTCGGGTACGACGCGCACTTGCCACTGCATCAGAATAAGGGCAGCGCGATCAGCCCGTCCTGCGGCTGCCGCTCACCTAGTGTGAGCAAATGCCGATGATCATCGACCTTGCCGCCGGCGCACTGAACAAGGCGCGCCAGTACGCCGAACGTGGGTCAGCCGAGTTGCACTACCTCCAGAAGATGATCACCGCAGGCGCCTTCGGGATCGAGCCACCGCAGAACCTTGCTGCCATGGTCGTCGATATCCGGCGCTGGGGCGAGGTCGGCATGATCCCGGCGCTCAACGCCCGACGGGCCCCGGACCGGTTGGCGATCATCGATGACGAGGGGTCGATCACCAACTCCGAACTCAATGACGCGGTCAACGCTGTGGCCAACGGACTGCTTGCCATGGGAGTCCGGGGCGGTGACGGGGTTGGCGTCCTTGCCCGCAACCACCGCTGGTTCTCGATCGCCAACTACGCCTGCGCGCGAGTGGGGGCGCGCACGATCATGCTCAACACCGAGTTCTCCGGACCGCAGATCCGCGACGTCTCGGAACGCGAGGGCGCCAAGCTGATCATCTATGACGACGAGTACGCCGAGGCCGTCACACTGGCCGAACCCACGCTGGGTAAGTTGCGGGCGTTCGTCCCGGGTGATGAACCGTCGGGCAGCACCGACGAGACCCTTGCCGAACTGATCGCGCGCAGCAGCGCCGCTCCCGCACCCAAAGCCACGAAACGCTCGGCAATCATCATCCTCACCAGCGGCACCACCGGAACACCCAAGGGCGCCACCCGGCACACCCCGCCGACTCTGGCTCCGGTCGGCGGCATCCTGTCGAGTGTTCCGTTCAAGGCCGGCGAGATCACGGCGCTGCCCTCGCCGATGTTCCACGCCATCGGCTATCTGCACGCCGCCATCGCCGCGACCCTGGGCTCCACCCTGGTGCTGCACCGCCGGTTCAAGGCGGCCACCGTCCTCTCCGACATCGCGACCCACAGGGCAACGGCCGTCGTGGTCGTCCCGGTGATGCTGTCGCGCATGCTCGACGCCTTGGAGACGATGGATCCCAAACCGGATCTGTCGTCGCTGCGGATTGTCTTCGTCTCCGGTTCGCAGCTTGGTGCTGAACTGGCGACCCGGGCGATGAAGGATCTCGGTCCAGTGGTCTACAACCTTTACGGCTCAACCGAAGTCGCGTTCGCCACCATTGCCCGGCCACAGGATCTCAAGAAGAACCCGGCAACGGTGGGTCCGGTGGTCAGGGGCGCGAAGGTCAAGATCCTCGACGATCATGGCAGGGAACTGCCGCAGGGAGAGGTCGGCCGGATCTTCGTCGGCACCCCGATGCCGTTCGAGGGCTACACCGGCGGCGGCAACAAGCAAGTCATCGACGGCCTGTTGTCCTCTGGTGATGTGGGCTATTTCGACTCCGATGGCCTGCTCTACGTCAGCGGTCGTGACGATGAAATGATCGTCTCCGGTGGGGAGAACGTGTTCCCCGCCGAAGTCGAGGACCTCATCAGCGGACACCCCGATGTCGTGGAGGCCACCGCAATCGGTGTGGATGACACGGACTTCGGTGCGCGACTGCGGGCCTTCGTCGTCCCGCGCGAGGGTATTGATCTCACCGAGGACACGATCAAGGAGTACGTTCGCGAACACCTCGCGCGCTACAAGGTGCCACGCGAGGTCATCTTCCTTCCGGAATTACCGCGCAACCCCACCGGCAAGATCCTCAAACGCGAATTGCGTCAGATCGAGATCCACTGACCCGGTTACGGATCGCGCGGCAACCCCAGCAGACGCTCGGCAATGATGTTCAGTTGCACCTCTGAGGTGCCGCCGTAGATTGTCGTGGCCCGGCTTGCGAGCAGGAATTCAGCCCACCGCCCCTGCGGGGTCGCTCCGTCGCCGATCGCGCCATCGGTGCCGAACGATGAGACTACGAATTCGGCGTACCCCTGCCCGGTTCGCATGGACAGCAGCTTGGAGATGGCTGCCGAGGGCATCGCGTCACCGCCGGCCAGAGTCAGCTGCGTCGATCGCATATTCATCAGCTTGGCGGCATGGCCCTCAGCGATCAGCTCCCCGGCCCGGTGATGGCCGACCTGATCGAAATGACTCTCGCTGATGAACTCCACGAAGCGGTCCAGGTTCGGCAGGAACCCAGGCTCACTGCTGCCGATCGAAACCCGTTCGGCGGTAAGGGTATTGCGGCTGACCTCCCAGCCCTGGTTCACCTCACCGAGTACCCGATCATCGGGCACGAACACGTCGTCGATGAACACGGTGTTGAACAGTGCATTACCGGTCAGCTCACGCAGGGGCTTGACCTCTACGCCTTCGCTGGCCATATCCAGTAGGAAATAGCTGATGCCGTTATGTTTGGCGGCACTCGGATCGGTTCGCGCGAGCAGTGCGCCCCACTGGGAGAACTGTGCGGCCGTCGTCCAGATCTTCTGTCCGGTGATCCGCCAGCCGCCGTCGACCTTGGTGGCCTTGGTGGTGAGGCTGGCCAGGTCCGAGCCTGCACCCGGCTCGGAGAACAACTGGCACCAGATCATCTCGCCGCGGAATGTGGCGGGGAGGAAGCGTTGCTTCTGGTCCTCGGTGCCGTAGGCGACGATCGATGGTATTAGCCAGGCGGCGATACCCATCTGAGGCCGCTTGACCTGACCGGTGGTGAACTCCTGGGCGATGATGATCTGCTCGACCGGATCTGATGCACGGCCCCACGGTGTGGGCAGATGCGGCTGTACCCAGCCGCCCTCGGCAATTGCGGCGTTGCGTTCCTCGCGTGGAATCGCTTTGAGCCCAGCCACTTCAGCGCGAATTTCATCACGCAACTGCTCGGTCTCAGGGTCCAGATCGATATCGAGTGTTCGCATGCCCGTGGTCGTGGCGGTATCGAACACCCGCTGCGCGTACTGCGAGGTTTTACCGAAGGCGGCCACCAGACCCAGGGTGCGGCGGTAGTACACGTTGGTGTCGTGCTCCCAGGTGAACCCGATACCACCGTGCACCTGGATGCAGTCCTGCGCGCAATGTTGAGCGGCAACCGGCGCCAGAGTTGCGGCTACCGCTGCGGCGAACTCGTAGGCGGTGTCAGTGTTGTCCCACTCGTTCTCAGCCGCCTCGTCCAATGCCCGGGCCGCGTCCCAGACCGCCGCGGTGGCACGCTCGGTGGTGGCGATCATCTCGGCGCACTTGTGTTTGATCGCCTGGAACTGCCCGATCGGCCGGCCGAACTGTTCACGGATCTTGGCGTACGCCGAGGCGGTGTCGGTGGCCCACCGGGCGATTCCGACGGCTTCCGCCGACAGCATGGTGGTAACGATCCCACGTCCCGCGGCCGGTGAGAGGTTCGACAGCAGCCGCTCGGTGGAGACCTCGGCGGCATCGGCCCGCACATGCGCCACCGGCCGTAGCGGGTCCACTGACTTACACGTCTCGATTTGGAGTTGGGTGGCATCCAGAACCACCCACTGGCTTGCGCCCTCGATCGCGACCGGGAGCACCAGGAGTGAGGCCTGGGCGGCCGCAGGCACCGAACGGGCCTCACCGTTGATCACCAGGGTGTCGCCCGATCGGGTGGCGGTCAGCTCGGATTCGAGCGCGGCAGCCGCGATCGCATCACCGGTGGCAAGTGCGGCCAGCAGCTTGGACTCTGGGTCGTGGGCTGAGATCAGCGCGCTGGCGATCGCGGACGGGACAAAGGGGCCGGGCACAGCGCCGTAGCCGAATTCGGCGATCGCCACCGCCAGTTCGAGCAGACCGTAGCCCTGTCCACCCACCGACTCGGAAAGGTGCAATCCGTGCAGGCCCTGCTCGGCAGCGGCACGCCAGAACGGTGGCGGATTCAGGAGCGGAGTCTCAAGAGCCTCGTGCAGAACCTCCGGTGGCGCAACACGTTTCACCAGTGCCTGCACTGACTCGGCCAGGTCCTGGTGCTCAGGTTTGATCGCGATGGGCATGAATGGATCGCCTTCCCTGGTACCTATTAACCGGTGGGCTGTTAACCGGTGGATTGGGACCGAGGATACCCCGCGTCATCGCCCACCCGGTCAACGCTCGGCGTGGCCCGCAACCAGACCACCAGGGCCGCGCCCAGCATCATCACCACGCCGACCGCCCACATGCCGGCCCGGTTGGTTCCGGTGAGGTCGTGCAGTGCACCGGTGGCATAGGGGGCGGCGAACCCGCCGAGATTGCCGACCGAGTTGATCAGCCCGATGCCGCCGGCGGCCGCGGCGCCGGCGAGGAATCGAGACGGCAGTGCCCAGAACACCGGCAGCGCGCTGAAAATGCCGATCGCCGCGATCGTCACCAGCACCATCACCCCGATCGGGTGGTGCAGGTACAGGGCGATCGGGATGGCGACCCCGCCCAGCAGTAGCGGGAGCGCCACATGCCATACGTGTTCGCGGGTGCGGTCGGCGTGCCGGGACCACAGGAACATTGCCACCGCGCCGAAGGTATAGGGGATCGCGGTGATCAGGCCGACCTGCACGAGCGATAGCTGCACTCCGAATGTCTTTTTGAAGCCGGCGACGATCGAGGGCAGGAAGAACGCCAGTGCGTAAAGCCCATAGGCGACGCCGAAATAGACCACGGCCAGTGCCCAGACCCGCGGGCTGGTCAGCGTGCGGCGAAGCGGATACCGGTAGGCGTTGCTCACGTGGTGCTCTTCGGCCGCCAGTGTGTCGATGAGCCAGCGCCGCTGGGCATCGGTCAGCCAGTGGGCGTCAGCGGGCCGGTCGGTCAGATAGAACCAGCAGATCACACCGAGCACCACTGCGGGCAGGCCGACGGCGATCATCATGAACCGCCATCCGGCGAGGCCGAAGGCGCCGTGCCCGGTCTGAATCAGCCAGGCGCCCAACGGGGTTCCGATGGCCGAGGCGATCGGAACGGCGAGCATGAAGACGCCGACGACACGCGCCCGGTAGCCGGCCGGGAACCACTGGCTCAGGTAAAACACCACGCCGGGGAACAGGCCCGCCTCGGCGACGCCGAGCAGGAACCGAAGCGCCAGCAGCGTTGTGGCGTTGGGCGCGAACGCGATCGCGACGGCGACGATCCCCCAGGAGACCGCAATGCGGGCCAGCCACCGCCGGGCTCCGAAGCGGACCAGGGCCAGATTCGACGGCACCTCCACCAACAGGTAGCCGATGAAGAAGATGCCCGACGCCAGGCCGAACATGGTGGCCGACAGTTGTAGGTCCGTGCTCACCTCGGCTTTGGCGATCCCGAGGTTGGTGCGGTCGAGGTAGTTGACGAAGTACAGCGCCATCAACAGCGGCACCAGTCGCACGGTAACGCGGCGCAGTGCCCCCTGCTCGAGTGGATCAGTTGGCATCTGGTCTCCCATTGACGAGATAGTGCGTGGCCATGCCCACGAACTCGCGGGCGATCGGCGGCGGCATGCCAGTAGACGATATTCGGCGTTTCCAGCCGCGCCTACAATCCGGGTAGACCAGGAGGCACCCAACATGATCAGACCGCACAACCCCCACCTCGAGTTCGAGTGTGGCCTGCCGCTGATCAAGACGCTGTATCTTGCGGCCACTACCAAGACGTCGGCCGACCGCAGGCCGCGGCACGTCGTTGCGCACTAATCCGGTCGAGCGCCCGGTCAGCGAATCGACCGGCTCGGCTGTCACCGACCGCCGTTCGCGGTGGCCATCATGGCGGGCGCGTGCTGACGACGGCATGATGGGGATCGCGCTGCTGGCCGGGTCGGCGAACGTGATCATGCAACTGGCCCGCCCGGGTGTCGGATACGGCGTGTTGGAGAGCCGGGTGGAAAGCGGTCGAGTGGATCGCCATCCGATCAAGCGGGCGCGAACCACCTTCACCTATCTCGCGGTCGCCAGCCGTGGTACCGAGGAGCAGAAGCAGGCCTATCGCCGGGCGGTGAATCGCGCTCATGCCCAGGTGTATTCGACCGACGACAGTCCGGTGGAATACAACGCGTTCGATCGGGACCTTCAGTTGTGGGTCGGCGCCTGCCTCTACAAGGGTGGCGTTGACGTTTATCGGACCTTCATCGGCGAGATGGATGATGAGACGGCCGATCAGCATTACCGCGAGGGCATGGCGCTGGCAACGATGCTGCAGGTGCCGCCGGAGATGTGGCCGGCCGACCGTGCCGCTTTCGACCAGTATTGGCAAGAGTCGTTGGACCAGATTCACATTGACGACACGGTGCGCGAATACCTGTATCCGATCGCGGTTTCCCGGGTGAAGGGCGTCCGCCTGCCCGCTGCGATACAGAAGTTTAATGAGAGCCGCGCACTTCTGATCACAACTGGTTTCCTGCCGCAGCGGTTCCGCGATGAGATGAAGCTTCAGTGGAGTCCGGCCAAGCAGGCTGAGTTCGACCGGCTGATGAATCGCATTCGGATTGCCAACAATCTGGCGCCACGCTTTGTGCGGGCCTTCCCATTCAATATGCTTCTGCACGATGTGAATTGGCGCATCCGAACCGGACGTCCGCTGGTCTGATGGTGCCGCGTCGACGTGTCAGCGACGGGCTGGACCGTCCTTGTCGGAGGTGCCCGCGTCCGGTGCGATCATTCTTTTGGCGGTAACCGGTTTACCTTCAACCTTCTTAGTGACCGTCGGCGCGATCGGTGGTGAGGTGATGCGCCCCTGGATCGGTGATCCGTTGCGCACCGGCGGCACCGAGACACGTTTGGTATCGGTTTTGGCATCCTTGTCGGCGACGGCGCCGTGCATGGCACCGGGTGGAATCATCGGTACTCCCGCCATACCGGCTGTCGGAGGCGAGATGGTCGGCCCCGCACCCGGCGGTGCGATCCGCGAGGCCGGCGCCGACGCCGGCGAGGTACCGGCCGACGCCACGGGCGGAAGCAGTCCGGTCGGAGTGGTGTTTGCGAGTCCACCGACCGCACTGCCCGCACCGGCCGCGCCGCCCCCGCCATCAAAACCGCCATCAAAACCACTGTCGAAACCACCTTCGAAACCACCGTCGCTGAGCGCACCGCTATCCAGTCCCGGAATGGGGTTGTCGATAGGGGGATCTGATGAACCGGTCTCCCGGTACGCCTGTGCGATCTGTTGTGGGATCTGAATCAGTGGCTGCAACGCGCCACCCAGCGCACCTGTGAACGCACCGGCGATCCCAGAAATCAACTGCGGAATCTGCTGGGCAATCTGAACGGTTGCATCCTGTCCTGCAACACCGTTCAACTCAGAGGTTGCCTGTTGATCTTGGCCGGCGAAGGTGTCGGCGGCCAGGATCGCTGCGGCATCACGCTCGGCCTGTCTCACGACACTGTCAGTGCTGTCCGGCGGATCGTCGGCATTGGCCGCCAGGCCGAGCACGCGCAGAAGTTGTTCGATCGGGGTGGGCCCGGTCACCAGAGGATCCGAGGTGATGGGGGGTGGTGCCACATTCGCCCCTGCAGCCTGTAGGTACTCAGCGACATCGGCGTTCAGTCGGTCGCCGCTCATGGGCGTGCCGCTAACTCCGCTGAGGTATGCGCACGAAACCAGGCGAAGTGGTAGTCGGCAAGCGTCCTCTCGTCGTTGATGAGTGCGTCTACGGTCGCTAACAACTGCCAGTTGCCTACCTCTACGCCGCTGACGGTGTCGGGGTAGCTGCCCAGGACGGTGTGGGCCACCGCGTTGAGGTGATCGCGTAAAAGAGCGACTTCAGAATCCAGACAACCCGTGCGCGCAATGGTGGCCATAGCCACCGTGTGTGCCATCCGCGGCAGTCCGCTGCGCCACCTGGTTGCCCGAGTCAATTCCCAACCCAGGTCGTCAATCGCAGTGGTTCGCCGGGCATCGTTCGACATCGGCACCGCCTCGCCTGCCTCGCCGGCAGTGTCATCATCGGGTGCATACGTTTCCGTCACCGTCGCGTCGCCGACCAATGTCTCCAGATCCCCGCTGCGGTGACCCGGTTCCAATACCCGGACTCCGGCCGGAAGGTCGATATGCGGGGGAATCCATCCGCTCGCCAGATCAGTCACCAGAACGGTGCTGCCATCCTGACGATCGGCAATCGCCCACCGCAACGTCGGTTCCTGACGTGCCACCGCGTCCAGGAGCCGACGCAGGCGGGACCGGGCTGCCGAGAGCGCGGCGACGGTGCCTGCAGCGGCGCCGACTGCCGTGGCGGTGACGGCGTTGGCGCCCGTTGCGGCGAACGGCCCACGAGCTACCGAGGTATGCGTGAGCGAAGCCGCGGTGGCGGCGTTCAGCGGAGCCGATGCCGGTGTCGCCCCGGGGCTGACGGTGGGGGTAGCGGTGGGGGTAGCGGTGGATGGCGGTGCGGTTGTCGTTCCGGCCGGCCGGAGATCTGTGCCATAGCGGGGCAGCGGCCCGGCGGCGACTACAGGTGTGGTGGTCGGCGTGGAGACCGGCATGAATACCGGAGTGGCGGAGGAGCTGATTGGTGGCACGGCAATTGCGGACACTGGTGCACCGACGACTGTCGCCGGTGATGTCGGGAGTGGGTCGGCCGGGGCATCGCTGTGGGACTCACGGATCGCACTCACGGCGTCGGTGGTGAGTGCCTCAGTCCCCGCCGACAGCGGCGCTCCCGCAGAGATACCGGAAGCCAGACTGTCAGCGAGTGATTCGGGGGACAGTGCGGGCTGGCTGCCCGCGGGCGCAGTCATCATGGCGCTGACCTCAGCGTGGATGAATTCCAGATTCGGTGACCCGAATGCGCGTTCCAGCGTGACGCCATGGGATCGTGCAAACTGCCGTGCCGACATCTCCGTTCGGCCTGTAGTCAAGACCGACTGGATCGCATCGCACAGGTTGGCGCTACAGGTTGCGGCTTTGATGTTGGCCTGCTGGTGTGCGTCAGTCACGGTCTGCACGATGGCGATGGTTTTTTCCGGCCCCGGGTCGCCTGAGTCAAGAATCCGGCGGATCGCCGAATTGCCGTTTGCGGCAATGGCCGCCAGTTCTGTCCGCAGTTCGGTGATCCACTGGTGGGCTGACGTGTAGGAGGTGTGTTTGGCGAGGTTTCTCGCGGCGATATCGCGTGCGCCGGATTCACCGAGTCCGAATGACTGGCGTGCGCTGTCGGCGGTCAGCCCTTCCTGGGCGGTGAGGATGCCGGTGCGAACCGACCGCAGGATCTCGGCGTAATCGTCATAGGCCGATCCGAGCGCGGCACGGTCGGCGGCGGCAGCACCAAGGATGGCAAGTGACATCGAACCGGGCCACTGATGGCCGATGAGAAGTTGCGACCATTCGCCATTCGGCAGATCCGACATGGCGCGGATCGTATCGACGCGGTCGCCCGTGCGGTATTCACCCGAACCTCGTCTACCAGCGGCGAGTCGAACCGTGGCCGAACCTTGACTTGACCCCCGCTGAGCCACCCCTGGACGATGAGGGGATGCGCCGAGTAGTGGTTTCGCTGAGTGCTGCCGTCGGTGCAGCGCTGCTGGCCGTTGCGTCGGCACCGCCGGGTGGGGCCCAAACACCGTGGTTTGAGGCCAATGTCGCCAACGCCACCCAGGTGCTCTCCGTCGTGAGCACGGGGGGTTCCGCCGCCAAGATGGACGTCTGGCAGCGCACCGTTACCGGCTGGGAGCCGGTAGGCACCGGGATCGGTGTCCACGTCGGTGCCAACGGGATGGCACCCCAAGCTCACGACGGCAAGATGGCCACCCCGATGGGGGTCTACAGCCTGGACTTTGTTTTCGGCACCCAGCCCAACCCCGGCGGTGGCCTGAAGTACGTGCAGACGACACCGGACTACTGGTGGTCCAGCGAGGGCCCGACCTACAACACCATGCAGGTCTGCAAGAAGGCCGACTGCACGTTCGACACCTCACCGGCCAGCGGCACCGAGAACCTCTACATCCCGCAGTACGCACATGCCATCGTGATGGGCGTGAACAAGGAGCGCATCCCGGGCAACGGTGCCGCCTTCTTCGTGCACACCACCGACGGCGGACCGACCGCGGGCTGCGTGGCCCTCGACGATGACACTCTGGTCAAGATCATCCGCTGGCTCCAACCCGGCGCGGTGATCGCGATCGCGCAATAGTTGAGGCCGGGCTTGAGGCGCGGGAGACATCCAGCGCCCCTGCTGAGCCCTTCAACTCAGTGCAATCGGTATGAGTGCGAGCGATCCGGGGACGATCAATGCCAAGCAGCACGCAAGAGCTAGGAGCCGGCGAAACACAGCGTCCTGGTTTTCCACGGCGCTGCTGCCGATGATCAGGGTGCCCGCTACGTGGATCGGGTTCATCACCATCAGCGCCGCGGGCACGCACATCGCCGCAGCGACCCAGAACACGATTCCGGTATGACCGAACGCGCCGAACGCGATCGGCGTCATCAGCCCGAGCACCCCGAGGGTCGAGCTCTCGATGTTGCACAGCAGGGCAGTCAGATAGGCGAGCAGCAGGATCAACACGGCGCCGGTGCCAAAGTGGCCCAAGATGTGGGCGATCGCATCCATCGTCCCGATGGCCTGGATTAATCCGAGGTAGGTCAGCAGGCCACAGAGCAGCAGGATGGAGTTCCATGGAATCCGCGCGAGCAATGCGCGCTCATCGGGACGAAAGGCGATCTGCTGCAGTACAGCCATGCACATCGCAGTCACCCCGACGTCGGTTTTGGCCACCACCACCAACAGCAGGAAGGCGAGCACGGCGACCGCCGAGCACACCATGTACGCGACGTTGGGGTGCGACTCGTCCTCGTGTGCCGCGGCAACGGCAGGCGCCACTTCGTAATTGCGGCCCCGCCGCCGCGCGAGCGCCTCGAGTACCTGCAGCGCCGCGACCACTGCGGCGGCGACGCCGATCGACACGGCCCACAGACCCCAGCCGGGGTAGGTCACGCCGAGCTTGGTGGCGGCTGCCCGGATGACGGCGCCGGTCGGGTTCAACGGCGACAGACCGGCACAGTTGGCTGCGATGACGACGGCAAGCTCTGACATGAGGAAGGTTCCCCGGTACCGGAGGCTGACGTGCGCGACCATAGGCACCAGGAAGGCGATTACGGCGGTGGAGAACGCGCCCGCCGTCGACAGCGCACCGGCGATCAAGAAACCGGCCCACGGCAATAGCGCGTGTCGATCACCGACGCCGCGATACACCCGCTCGACGAACCAGGCGAGGGAACCGC
Organism: Mycobacteriaceae bacterium; assembly: GCA_037138615.1. Classification (GTDB taxonomy): domain Bacteria; phylum Actinomycetota; class Actinomycetes; order Mycobacteriales; family Mycobacteriaceae; genus Mycobacterium. The sequence continues at coordinate 51,295 of JBAXIA010000005.1, forward strand.
TGCGTTCCAGATGGGCAAAGAGCAGGGACACTCCCGCGACGAGGACGAAGATCTCGCCCGGGAATGCGGTGTACATCGTCTTCGCCGGCAGCCCCGACAGAGCCAGCACGGGCAACGACGCCGCCAGAGCAAGGACCCCGATGTTCATCCGCCGCCAGATAGCCAGGACGAGTATGGCGACCAGAAGAACCAACGACGCACTCTGTGACAGGGACATCGCGAAGGTCTCCTGTCCCCGTTTGCGACGACCGGCCGCGCCGCTTTCTCACCGACCGCTTAGTGCGGCCAGACTAACTCCGTGGACGCAGCCTCAGCCCATGTTCGGCGGGAGGCGGTCCGGCACGCGCTAAGGCGATTGCTCAGGCAATTGCTGAGCCAGGTCGCACCTTGAAGTTCAATCCCTCAACGGACTGCGACGCGTCATAGGTGCGGTCGTATCCGGTCGCACAGATCTTCCAGCCGTCGGGCGTTCTGCGGTAGCGGTCGTGGTAGAAGCCGGCACCGAACAGCATGAAGTTGTACTCCGGCACGATCACGCGGTCCTGCAGGTACCAGGTGGCCGCGCCCTCGTCGCCGTCCACGGTGATCTCCGGGTGTGTCACCCGGTGTTCGGTGATCACGCCGGCAGGCATTGAGGTGCGCATGTACTCCACCAGGTCGGTGCGATTGGTGAAGTGGTGCTCCTTCCCCAGCGACGAGCCGTAGTCGCCGACGATGTCCTCGGTGAGGGTCTCGGCGAAGTCGTCCCAGTGTTTGGTGTCCAGAGCCCGCAGGTAGCGGTACTTCACCTGTTTGATTGCCTCGATCGCGTCCACATCAGCCATGCCCGACATTGCAACACACCCATCCGTTCTGGACTAGGTTTTGACGGGTGAGCCAATCCCGGAGTCGCTTTTTTGCTCTGTCCCGCGCTGAACTGGCCATCTTGGTGCCCGAACTTCTGCTGATCGGCCAGCTGATCGACCGATCCGGAATGGCTTGGTGTATCCAGTCTTTCGGCCGTGCGGAGATGCTTCAAATCGCGATCGAGGAGTGGGCCGGCGCCAGCCCGCTCTACACCAGACGCATGCAGAAGGCACTGGGCTACTCCGGCACCGACATCATCACCATTTTCAAGGGTCTCCAGCTCGATATCGGCGCCCCGCCGCAGTTCATGGACTTCCGCTACACCGTGCATGACCGCTGGCACGGCGAATTCCACCTCGACCACTGCGGCGCCCTGCTCGATGTGGAGCCGATGGGTCCGGACTACGTCCAGGGAATGTGCCATGACATCGAGGACCCCACTTTCGACGCCACCGCGGTAGCCACCAACCCACGGGCCCAGGTCCGCCCGTTACATCGGCCCCCGCGTACGCCGGCCGACCGGAAGCCGCACTGCGCGTGGACGGTGATCATCGACGAGTCCTACCCGGAGGCGCGCAGCATCCCGGCGCTGGACATCGTCGCCGAAACCAGGGCCGCGCGATACGAACTGGCATCGATCGACCCGGTCGATGAGGGGCAGGCCGACTACTCCGGACCCCTGCTGTCCGATATTGATTTCGCTGCGTTCTCCCACTCAGCCCTGGTTCGCATCGCCGACGAGGTATGTCTGCAGATGCATCTGCTGAACGTGTCCTTCGGCATCGCAGTGCGGGCCCGCGCGGCCGGTAACACCGATCTGGTCACCTCGATCTGCACCAAACAGCTCACCGGTATCGCCGGGGTGGCCGCCGAGCGAATCCGGCGGGCACTGAAGTTGCCCGCGGACATCGCCGGGCTTACCGGGGTGCTGCGCGTGCATCCGCTGCTGAACCCGGCGGGTTATGTGGTGGCCGAGATCGCCGACGGACGGCTGCACGTGCGACCCTCGCCCGCACATGACGATGCGGCCTGGATCTCGCTGTGCTCGCCGGCTTCCACCGGTGCGCTGCAGGCCATCGCAACCGCCGTTGACCCGCACCTGCTAGTCCGGGTCTCCGGTGTGGACAACGACTGGACCGCCGAATTCGAGCTGACCGATACCCCGGGCAAAGACTCACCCGAAGTCGAGGTGACCAAGTTCAGCCTGGGTGCCACCTTCGAATTCCAACCGCGCCGCTCCCTGCCGCTGACCGTGGTCTAGCGCGGCGCCCGGCCGGCCCGAACCGATTTCGCTGGTGGCTTATGGAGAACCCATCGACAGCGGTAGCAAACCCGGCGCACACTGGCGGGTATGGAAAACAACGGGCCGTTCGGCTTCGACCCCGAGGACTTCGACCGGGTCGCGCGCGAGGCGGGCGAAGGCCTCCGGGACGCCTTCGGCCGGCTCTTCACCAGTTCGACGCAGGGCGCCGGTTTCGGAGCGCTGTTCGACCAGTTCGTGCGGCCGACGCCGCGCCAACGTCCGCAGCCCGAGACCGCGGGCGAGGCCGGCGACGGTGTCTGGGCCATCTACATGTCCGATCACGACGGTAAGGCTCACGTCGAGCAGGTCTACAAGACCGAACTCGACGCGCTGCGGGCCAACAAGCTCAACACCGACCCAAACCGCAACGTGCGTTTCCTGCCGTACGGCATCGACATCAGTGTGCTCGACGCCGCCCTGGATGCCGATGAGGGCGAACCGGATTCCGAGTAGTCACAGCGGGTGGTGGCAGGCGGTCGCGTGCCCGCAGTCATCGGTGACTAACGCCGGCTCGTCGTGACGGCAGATGTCGGTGGCCGACGCGCAGCGGGTGTGAAAGTGACATCCCGGCGGGGGATCGATCGGACTCGGGACATCGCCTTCCAGGGTGATCCGTTCCCGCGCCGCGTTTTTGCGTGGATCAGGAATCGGAACCGCCGACAGCAGCGCATGCGTATAGGGGTGTCGCGGGCGGGCATAGAGGGTGTCGGAATCAGCCTGCTCCACGAGCTTGCCGAGGTACATCACCGCGACCCGGTCGGAGACGTGGCGCACCACGCCGAGGTCGTGGGCGACGAACAGATACGCCATTCCGAACTCGCGTTGCAGGTCCTCGAGCAGGTTGATGATCTGCGCCTGCACCGAGACGTCGAGTGCTGACACCGGTTCGTCGGCGATGATGAGCTTGGGTTGTGTCCCCAGGGCGCGGGCGATCCCGATCCGTTGGCGCTGTCCGCCGGAGAACTCATGCGGGTAGCGGTTGTAGTGCTCGGCTTGCAGGCCGACCCGGTCCAGCAGTTCCTGCACCCGTCGTTTCAATTGGGCGCCGTCGGCCACACCGTGGAGCCGCATCGGATCGCCGATAATCTGACCGATTCGCTTGCGCGGGTTCAGCGAGGCGAAGGGATCTTGGAAGATCATCTGCATCTGCCGGCGCAGCGGACGCAGTTCCCGCTGTGAGAGGCCCACCAACTCGTGGCCGTCGAATCGCACCGAACCTGACGTCGGCGCTATCAGCTGCAGTATCGCCCGGGCCAGGGTCGACTTGCCGCACCCGGATTCCCCAACCAGCCCGAGGGTTTCGCCCTCGTGCAGGGTCAAACTGACACCGTCGACGGCGCGAACCCTGCCGACCTCGCGATCGATCAGCACGCCGGATTTGATGGCGAAGTGCTTGACCAGATCGGTCACTTCCAACAGTGGCGCCTCGCTCATCGCCTACCCGCCTTGGCATCCGCGGACAACCAGCAACGGTCCAGATGCCCGATGCCGGAACCCGACCGCAGGGGTGGCGGCTGGACGCAATCAGCGAAGACGTACTCGCAGCGTGCGGCAAACCGGCAGCCGGTGGGAGGGTTGCGTAGCGAGGGCGGCTGGCCGGGGATCTGCGGGAGCCGATCGGGCCTGATCTCATCGGGGCGGGGGATCGAGCCGAGCAACCCCCAGGTGTAGGGGTGTTGAGGTTGGTAGAACAACTCGTCCAATGACGCCTGTTCGACGACCTGGCCGGCGTACATGACCACGACCTTGTCCGCGAGTTCGGCTACCACGCCGAGGTCGTGGGTGATGAGAACCACCGAGGTGTTCTTCTCGCGGTTGAGAGTGCGAAGGAGATTGAGAATCTGAGCCTGGATCGTCACGTCGAGTGCGGTGGTGGGTTCATCGGCGATCAGCAGCTCGGGTTCCAGCGCCAGTGCCATGGCGATCATCACCCGTTGACGCATGCCGCCGGAGAATTCGTGCGGATAGTCACGCGCCCTGCGTTCGGGATTGGGGATTCCTACCGAATGAAGCAACTCCACGGCGCGGGTGAGTGCCTCCCTTTTCGAGACCTCACGGTGGGCGCGGATCATCTCCGCGATCTGGTCACCGACGCGGTACACCGGGTTCAGTGAGGTCATCGGGTCCTGGAACACCATCGCGATATGTGCACCGCGCACTGTTCGCAACTCGTCGTCGGACAGGTCAATGAGATCCCGGCCGCCGAATGTCGCGGTGCCACTGATCGTCGCGTTGGGCGATCGGGTGAGGCCGATCAATGTTTGAGCTGTCACGCTCTTCCCGCAGCCCGATTCGCCCACGATCGCAACGACTTCTCCCGGGTTCACATCGAAGGACACTCCGTCGACGGCGTGCACGACACCCTCGTCGGTTGCGAAGGAGACCCGAAGATCGGCGACGCGCAGGATCGGACTCATGCCGGAGCCTCCTCGCCCAGCCGGATCCTCGGATCGAGAAATGCGTACAGGATGTCGACGATGGTGTTGAACAGGACGATGAAGAACGCCCCGAACATTGTCACCGCCATCAGGGGCGGCAAGTCGAGCTTGCCGATCGCCTGGCCGGCGTACAAGCCCACACCGTTGAGGTTGAACACCGTCTCGGTGAGGATGGTGCCCCCGCCGACCACCGCACCGAAATCCAAGCCGAACAGTGTGACGATCGGGATCATCGAGTTGCGCAATACATGCCTCAGCCTGACCTGCCGCTCGCTGATGCCCTTGGCCCGCGCAGTACGAACGTAGTCCTCGTTCATCACGTCGAGCATGTTGGACCGCAGCACTCTGCTGTAGAAACCCACGTACAACACGGCCAATGTTATCCACGGCAGGATCAGGTGATAGAGCCACTGAAGGGGGTCCTCGGTGAACGGCACATAGCTACCGGTGGGAAACACCTGCACTTTGAAGCTGAAGTAATACAGCAGGATCGCGGCCAGCCAGAAAACCGGGAGAGAAATGCCGACCAGCGATAGGACTGTGAGGCTTCGGTCGGTGAAGCTGCCCGGATGCACGGCGCTGAGATAGCCGAACCAGATCGCCAGGACCATCCACAGCAGCGCCGCACCGACGCACAGTGACAGCGTGACCGGCAGCCCACTGATGATGTGTTGCAACACATTCTGGTCGCTGGCATAGGAAGTCAGCTGGCCGGTGAAGATCTGTTTCATCATCGTCAGGTACTGCACCGGAAGTGATTGGTCGAGTCCAAGGTCAGCCCGTACCCGCGCGATCAGGGCAGGGTTGGCGTTTTTGCCCGCGATCCGAGCAGCGGGGTCAGAGTTCGGAATCACATTGAAGATCAGGAAGACGATGACAGATATCGCGAACAGCACGGCGATCATCCCGGCCAGACGTCGTACGGCAAAGCGGGCCATGATTAACGCCCCGGCCGAATTTGCGCGCGCGGGTCGAGCGCATCGCGCAGACCATCCCCGAACACGTTGAGCGAGAGCACCGTCAATACGATCATCAAACCGGGCACGATCGTCAGATGAGGCGCGGTGTAGATGGTCTGGTACCCATCGGCGATCATCGTTCCCCAGGATGCGTTGGGTGGCCTAACGCCCGCACCCAGGAATGACAGCGCCGATTCCAGCAGCATGTTGTTGGCGATATTGAGCGCGGAAAACACGATGATGGTCGAGATGATGTTGGGCAGCAGCTCGGCGATCATGATCCGAAGCGGTCCCTTACCCGCGGCCACGGCGGCCTCGACGAACTCTTTTTCCCGGAGCGCCAGAACTTCACCGCGAATCGGCCGCGCCATATACGGCACATACACGACGCCGATGATCAGGATCGGAATCCACAGTGAATCCCCGGCGATCTGAATGCCACCGATCCGCAAGCCACCCAGCGCCAACGTGGTGCCCAGCGCTATTCCCAGCAGTAGCACCGGAAATGCCCAGACCACGTCGAGGATGCGGGATAACACCGAGTCGATCCAGCCCCGGTAGTAGCCGGCCAGCACGCCGACCGTCACCGCCAGCAGGGTGGTAATCACTGCGGCGAGGACGCCGATGTAGATCGACGTCCGGCCGCCGTACATGAGGCGAACCATGACGTCTCGGCCATTCTGGTCGGCGCCGAGCAGGTAGCGACCCCGCAGCCCGGGGCCCAAGGGGGTTCCGTCGGGTGCGACGACGTCGGTCAACTGTCCGCCGACAAGAACCTTATCGGTGATGTGGTTCTGGTTTGGCCCGGTGTGGGCCACGTGATCTGCCCACAGCGGAGCCGCCAGACAGAACACCACGATGAAGACGAAGAGCACCCCGAATAGAACCGCGAATCGGTTACGCCGTAGCCGAATCCCGGCAAGTTGCCATGGACTTCGTCCACCGAGCGTGCTGGTGTTCAAATCACTTCAAGGCGAACGATGTGTAATCGTGGGCGAAAAGCAAGTGGTAGTAAACCTTGTCGAAATTCATCCGCTCGGAAACAAACGTGGAGAACTGTTCGTTACCGTAGGGCGCCCACACCGCCTGCTCCATATAGGACTTGTCGAGTTCGCCGTACTGCTTCCGAGCCTCCTCGGTGAGCTGTCCGGTGCGCAGTTCGTCCATCTTGGTGTCATTGGCCGCGATGGCGACTTGTGAGAAGTTGTTGTTGTTGGTGGGCAGAATGTTCTCGCCGTTCAGCAGCGGACGGAAGAAATCGTCGGGGTGTGGGAAGTCCTGGAACCAATCCGCGAACCCGGTGTCGAGATCTGGGGTCGAGGTGTTGCCGATCGTCGTGAAATACACGTCGCCGGAGATCACCTTGAGCTGGGCGTTGAAGCCGAGTTCATTGAGGAGATCGTGGTAGTACTCGCCGATGCGCTTGCGGTCCGGCTCATCGTCAGTCCATACGGTGATGTCCTTGTCGGCCGGATTGGCCTCGGCCAGAAGCTGTTTGGCCTTGTCCATGTTGGGACCGGGATACATCTTGAACTCGTCATAACCGGGCATACCCGGCGGAAGGATCTGCTGAGTGGGATGCAGCCTCCCGCCGAACACCCGGTTGAGCGCCTCGGGGTCGATCGCGTAGTTGATGGCCTGGCGCACCCGGACGTCGTTGAACGGAGCGGTCTTGTTGTTCATCCAGAAGTAATAGGTGTTGATCGAGTTCTCCAACCGGAACCGATCGGAAAACTTGGCCTTCACCTCGGAGAGCCGGTCGGCATCAGGCGGGCTCTGCATGTAGTCGATGGTGTTCTGCTCGACTCCTGTCACCTGAGCTGAGTTGTTCTTGTTTTGAGTGACGATGATCTTGTCGACCTGGGCATCGGTGACTTCGGTGGCACCGGCGTCTTCGACGGTCTTGAACTGCGGGTTGCGTTCCATCACCAGGCTGTTGGGTGCGTCGACCCTGCTGATCATGAACGGTCCACTCGACGGTGGCGGATTGTTGGTGGCGTCCTTGTCGATCGGAGTCGACGGCGGAACGGGTGCGGCGAAGGTCAACCCCAGAACATTGGTGAAGGTGCCGTTGGGCTTATCCAGCGTGATGGTGATATCACCGCTTGCGTCATCTGCGACGATTCCGCTGATGGTGTCGGATTTGTCCTCGGCGAAATCCGTAGCGCCGACGATGTCCTCGTAGAACACCGACCCGCCGGAGTCGGCCTTGAACAAGCGCTTGATGGCATAGGTGAAATCGCTGGCCTTGATCGGTGTCCCGTCTGAGTACTTCATGTTCGGCCGCAGTGTCAGCTTGTAGGTTTTGCCGTCAGGTGAGATCTCCGGCATGTCCTTGGCGAGTCCGGGGACCACGTTGGTGCCTGGATCGCCTTTTTGATGACGATAGGTCAGCAGCGGGACGTAGGTGTTCCACAGCACCTCCCAACCCTCCACCGTGTAGGACAGCTGCGGATCAACGTAGTCGGGGAATGAGGTCATCGTGACGTTGATGTCGGCGCCTTTACCTGCGGTGGCACTGTTGCCGGCGGTTTGGCTCTTTGTGCCACCGCACGCAGTGACACCTGATGCGGTGATTGCAGTGATGCCGAGAATGGTGATCGCACGGCGCAGATTGGTCATGGTGCTCCTCGTATTCGTACAAGTCACAAGTCGTGCAGGTCACAGTCCATCAAGGCATGTCCAGTACGGATCAAGGACTAGCGGATCAAGGACTAGCGGACGAAGGACTGTGGATTAAGAACACTGTGCCCTAATCGGCGGGCGTTGGCGGGGCAACCGTTCGAGAAGGGGGCTGGTGGGCGGGAGCGGTTTCGCGGGAGGCTCGGGCGCGGGGTGTCGCGGCTTTTTCCCATAGTGTTGTTTTGAGCGGTTTCCGCAGCTAGAGCGATCCCTAGGGCAGACCTATGCATAGCTGATCAGCGATGTGGGCGCCCGCCAACGTAGGCGGTGTGCGACTTGGGCTTTAAAGTAAGTAGCCATGCCCGAGATCGACCGTCGCAACGTGATGATGATGGCAGGCCTAGGTGTCGCCTTCGTCGCGCTCCCCACGCCGGAGGCCGGGGCCGACCCGGCAGGCCCGGAGGCGCCGTGGCCGATGCCGCCGCCTGCTCAGGAGGTCGCGCCCGCCCCCGTCGCCGCGGCGCCCGAGTTCCTCGGCGACGAGTTCAACGGTCCGGCCGGAGCACCCCCCAACCCGGCACTGTGGCAGATCGCTCAGGCCCGCGAGTTCATCAAGAACCCGGTGTTCTGGGACCGGCCGGAGAATATGGGCCAGTACCGCGACGACGGCCAGCACGTGTTCCTCGACGGCAACGGCAACCTGGTCATCCGCGCCACCCGCGGCAGCGACGGCACTTACGTCAGCGGCAAGGTCGTCGGCACGTTCGGTGCGGGGATCAACCACACCTTCGAAGCGCGGGTCAAGTTCAACTGCCTCACCGCGGGCAGCTGGCCGGCCTGGTGGTTGTTGAATGACAACCCCGAGCGTGGCGGCGAAGTCGACATCGTGGAGTGGTACGGAAACATGGACTGGCCGTCGGGCACCACCGTGCACGCGAAACTGGACGGCACCTCGTTCGCGACCCAACCGTTCCCGGTGGACAGCCTCTGGCACTCCTGGCGGGTGACCTGGAACGACTCCGGCATGTACTTCTGGCGCGACTACAAGCCGGGTATGGAGCCCTATTTCACGGTGCCGGCCTTCTCCATCGAGGACTGGCCGTTCAACGATCCGGGCTATGAGCTGCGGCCGGTCTTCAACCTTGCCGTCGGCGGTTCCGGCGGGCGCGATCCGCGGCCGGGCACGTATCCGGCCGAGATGCTCGTCGACTGGGTGCGGATCTACTAGGTCTCACGATCGGGCTCAAAGCCGCCCCGAACCCGTCCACCCCGCCATAGGCTTCAGGCATGGACATTCTCATCATGATCCTGCTGCTGGCGATTGCACTGTTGATGTGGCGCGGCGCCAATCGTGGGGTGGTCATCGCCCTGTGGGTGGTCGGTGTCGTCGCGATGATCGGGCTTTTCCGTTTCCACGTCACCTCGGTTCTGGATTTGAGCTTCTGATGGCCGACATGGTTGTGGGCTCTCCACCCGCCGTTGACGACGCGACGACGCCCCGCGGCGGTATCTGGGGTCTGCTCACATTCTGGGGACTGCACGCCTGGATACTGGCTTACTGCGGGGTCGTGCTCAGCGCGTTCTACATCCAGTTCGCCATGGGCGAGTTCCCCTGCCCACTGTGCATGTTGCAGCGGTATGGCATGTTTCTGTCCTCGCTCGGCGCGCTGTTCGTCATCATGGCGGCCAGGCGCGGTGAGCTGACTACGGCCCGGTATGCGCAGGGTCTGGGTATGGGTCTTATCGGTGTGCTGGCCGGTGCGTCGGTGTCGGTGCGGCAGATTCTTCTACATATCAAGCCCGGCGATGAGGGCTACGGCGATCCGGTACTCGGGATCCACCTGTACACGTGGGCCTTCATCACTTTCGCCGTCGTGATGATCTACGTCGGTGTGATGCTGATGGTGATGCCGCGCGGTATCCCTCACGCGCCCGCCGCGGGCAGTCCGCTGCACAAGCTCTCCACGGCGGTGATCTGGCTGTTCATCGGCGTCATCGCGGCTAATGTGATCGCAATCATCTTCCTGGAGGGTTTCGCACCGGTTCTCCCCGATGACCCGACGAGTTACAACCTGATTGATCAGCTGACCGGCCGCTAACTCAGCTGCACTAGGCTGTGAGGCAGTGCAATTGAAACGATGGTCTTCGGTGTTCGTGTCTGCGCTTATCGCAGTGGCGTCGCCTGTCGGTGTGTCATCGGTCGCAGCTGCCGACGATACGGGTCTACGCCCCGACGCACCGCCTCCGACCGTCACTGTCAATGTGCAGGCGTACTCGCCGGTGAACTTCATCGCCGAGCAGGTCGCCTCGGATGTCGAGGGTTTCTGGTCCGTCACCGGACTGCCTGGACGATATTTTCCCCCAACGGGTTATGCCGCACTTCCGGCGCCCGTCCCATCAGATGTATGTCTGCAGAATCTTCGGATTGCGCGATTCTGCAGCGGCGAAGTCGCGTGGGATGTGCCCGAGATGGAGCAGATCAATACCGCCGGCGGTGCATTGGCCGTTGCCGATGTGATGGCACATGAGATGGGGCATCAGATTCAGGCCTCGCTGAACTCACCGGTCAGTGAGCGTGGTGCGGATTGCCTGGCCGGCGTTTACCTCGCCTCGGTTGCCAACGGCGCCAGTCCCCGCTTTATGGGAAGCGTCGAGGACGTACAGCGTGCCGCCGAGGCGGCATTCGCCGTCGGAGGCGAAGGGCCAGAAGTGGCGAGCAGCCGCGTGGCCGCTCTCAACGCAGGGCTGATGGGGACAGCGGACACCTGCCTGGCTGCTTATACCGATTGAGCTGGCGGGCTAATCGTGTGCGTGTTCTTCGCGGATCGCATCCGAATGGAGCCGATGACGGGAATCGAACCCGCGTATTCAGCTTGGGAAGCTGATGTTCTGCCATTGAACTACATCGGCATGTGTCGCTAGAGAATAGCAACCCGAAACGGCCGCTCACCTAGCATCAGGGAATCGGCGCCCGGGTGAAGGTGCACTCGTCCTCAGGGGTGGGCTATACGCTTGCCTGCGTGCTGCTCTCTGATCGCGACATCCGCGCCGAGATCGCCGCCGGGCGCCTCGGCATCGACCCGTTCGACGACGCCCTGGTGCAGCCGTCGAGCGTGGACGTCCGCTTGGACAATCTGTTCCGGGTCTTCAACAACACCCGCTATACCCACATCGACCCGGCCATGCAGCAGGACGAACTCACCACGATGGTGCAGCCGGACGGCGGCGAGCCCTTCGTGCTGCACCCCGGGGAGTTTGTACTGGGTTCCACACTCGAGTGCTGCACGTTGCCCGATGACCTGGCCGGCCGACTGGAGGGCAAGTCCTCGCTGGGCAGACTGGGCCTGCTGACCCACTCGACCGCGGGCTTCATCGACCCCGGCTTCTCCGGACACATCACCCTGGAGCTGTCCAACGTCGCCAACCTGCCCATCACGCTGTGGCCCGGGATGAAGATCGGCCAGCTGTGCCTGCTGCGGCTGACCAGCCCGGCCGAACACCCGTATGGCAGCGCCGCGGTCGGCTCGAAGTACCAGGGCCAGCGCGGGCCCACGCCGTCGAAGTCCTACCAGAACTTCATCCGTAACTCCGGCTAGATCCCGCTGTAACGCCCGCCCGGTCTGCGGCGATGAACCGGTCAACGGTTCAATCAACGCACAGCGGAGGGGCATGTGGACGTCGATCACACCGCCGCGACCGTCGGTTTCGCATCCACCGACGACACCGCCACGGTCGCCGGGATCATCACCCAGCGGGCGTTCATCGGATATATGGCGCCGCTGGGATATAGCGCGATGGCTGATGACGACCTCTGGGATGAGCCCGAGGACGCTGACGATCCTCGCGACGCCGCCGTCGCAACCTCCGAACCGTTCCTACTCGTTGGCAGCGCACTCGTGACGATCTTCGTCGTGGGCGTGTCGGCATTGGTGGCCTCACTGGTGGTGACCATCAGACCGACCGCCGATCAGCGTCCCGAACCCGGTGGGAATGCAGCGGTGTCGAGCACCCTGCCGGTCTCTGCGGCACCGGAGACGATCGCGAACCCGGTGCCGGTGGTGCAGGAGGCGCCCCGCACAGTCTTCGTCACGCCGAGGGGTGCGGCACCAGCCGCTCCGGCTGCGACCTTCGAGCCGCAGGCTCCCGCCCCCGCGCCCGAAGCTCCGCCCCAACCCGCTCCTGCGCCCGTCGTAGCGCCGGTGCCGATGGTCCCGCCGATCATGCCGCAGCTGCTACCGCAACCTGTGCCGCAGATCGTCGCACCGCGGGATCTCGGTACCCCACCGCCGCGGTCCCCGGCTACGACCCCGGCTATGACCCCGGCTACGACTCCGGCTACGACTCCGGCTCCGACACGGTCTGTTCCGTCACCATCCACATCCTCGACCACCACGCAGCAGTCATCGGCACCGCCGACCGCGGCACCATCCTCGACAACCCCCGAGACGTCATCGGCACCTTCTACCACCGCCTCGCCTTCGAC
>JBAXIA010000006.1:0-55289 GCA_037138615.1 Mycobacteriaceae bacterium
TCGGCGACGTCGACGTAGAACTGCTGATACCACCGGCGCATCTGGTAGACCGCACCGTCCTCTTCGACCAGGAGCGGATTTTCGATGCGGGTCTTGTGCTTCCAGATTTCGACGTCCTGCAGGAATCCTTTACTGACGCCGGCGGTGAACGCCGACGAGATTCGTTCCGTCGTCTCGTCATCGAGGCCCTTGGGTTTTTCGATGATGACGCCCCACTGCAGCATGAACGAGTCCTGATTCACCGGGTAGTGGCAGTTGATCAGGATGGATTCGGCCTTGAAATCACCGTAGGTGTTGTGTAGCCAGTTGATCATGAAGGAGGGCCCGAAGTAACTTGCCTCGGAGTCGAGCTGCGACTCGCCATAGGCGGTGCCCATCCCACCGATATCGGGACGGCCGACGTTGTGCAGATACTGGGTGGCGACCTGTCCTTCGAAGACGTTTTTGAAGTACGTCGGCAGCCCGAAATGGATGTAGTAAAAGTGCGCCATATCGGTGACGTTGTCGACGATCTCGCGACAATTGGAACCCTCGATCAGCATCGTGTTCCAGTTCCAGTCGGTCCACTCATCGCTGGCATGTTCCGGGATCTCAGGGATACGGACCTCGGGCTGCGGCGGGTTACCTTCGTGGTCGTGCCAGACGAACAACAGTCCCGCGCGCACGTCGGTGTGCCAGGACCGGGTGCGCGCTAGCTTCGGAGTGCGCTTGGCATAGGGCACGAGCTTGCAGCGGCCGTCGCCGCCCCAGCGCCAGTCGTGGAACGGGCAGGCCACTTCGTCGCCCTTGATGGTGCCCTGTGAAAGGTCCCCGCCCATGTGCCGGCAGTAGCCGTCGAGCACATGCAGCTCGTTCTTCGAATCGGCGAACACCACCAGCTTGGTGCCGAAGGCATGGATCGCATGCGGCTCGCCGTCCAGGAAGTCCCGGACCGGACCCAGGCAGTGCCAGCCGCGGGCATAGCGATCGGGCAGGGACCCGGTGTCGATATCGCGAATCTCGGTGGTCATGTGGCCCTCCACTGTGCGTCTCTAACTAGAACACGTTACAGTTTTGTAGTCGGTTAGTCCACGTACGCCGGTCGGATGCGACGGCGGCCTGACCCTGGGGCGGCAGCCGACCAGCCCTATTTGCTGGTCGGCTTATCGGAGCCGACCACCCACATCGAGTAGTACTGCGATCCGCCGCCGTAGGCATGCCCGAGTGCCTTGCGGGCGCCAGATACCTGGTGGGCACCGGCCTTGCCCATCACCTGGATCGCCGCTTCGGCGAAGCGGATCAAGCCTGAGGCACCGATCGGGTTCGAGGACAGCACACCGCCGGACGGGTTGACCGGTAACCGGCCGCCGATCGCGGTTTCGCCTGCCTCGGTGAGCTTCCATCCCTCGCCCTCAGGGGCGAAGCCCAGGTTCTCCAACCACATCGGCTCGAACCACGAGAACGGAACGTAGATCTCGGCCACGTCGATCTCATCGATCGGGCTGGTGATGCCGGCGTCCTTCCATAACGCGGCCGCGGCGTCGCGGCCGGCCTTCGGATTGACCTGATCGCGCCCGGAGTAGGAGATCGGTTCGGTCCGCAACGCGGTGGCGTGAATCCAGGCCACCGGGTGGCCCGCGGCCACCCGTTTGTCAGCGATCTCCTCGTCGCCGATGACGATGGCTGCGGCTCCGTCGGAGGACGGGCATGTCTCATCGAATCGGATCGGATCCCACAGCATCTGCGAGGACATCACCTTCTCCAGAGTGATGTCAGGCTGGTGCAGATGTGCGAGCGGATTCTTGGCCCCGTTGAGCCGGTCCTTGACGGCCACCATCGCCCCGATATGAGCCGGTGCGCCTGAACGGCGCATATACGCCCGAATGTGCGGGGCGAAGTAGCCGCCGGCACCGGCACCGACCGGCTTGGTGAACGGCACCGGAATCGACAACGCCCACATGGCATTCGACTCCGACTGCTTCTCCCAAGCCACGGCCAGGACTCGGCGATACTTGCCAGACTTCACCAGACTGGCGGCCACAACACCGGTCGAGCCGCCTACTGAGCCAGCCGTGTGCACTCGGATCAGCGGCTTGCCGGTGGCTCCGATGGCATCTGCCATGAACAGCTCCGGCATCATCACGCCCTCGAAGAAGTCCGGAGCTTTACCCACGACTACCGCATCGATGTCATCGAAGGTGGACCCGCTGTCGGCGAGCGCACGGTCGATCGCCTCGCGCACGAGACCGTTCATCGAGACGTCGGTCCGTTTAGCGACGTACTTTGTCTGCCCGGTGCCGAGAACCGCAGCCAGGTATCTGCCCGCCATTAACTCTTTCCTTCCAGTACCGCCACGAGGTTCTGTTGCAGCACCGGACCGCTTGTCGCGTGCGCCAGTACACGCTGAGCGGAGCCATTGAAGATGTGCCGGGCGGCGTATCCGATGCGCTCCAAGCCGGTGGAGAACATCGGATTGGCGGCAAGTGCGCCGCCGGACGGGTTGATCTTGGTGGAGTCCTTCAGGCCGATCGCCTCGGTAAGGATCAACTGCTGATGGGTGAAGGCCGCATAGATCTCCGCCACGTCGATTGAGCCGGTGTCGCCTCCAGTCGCCAGGGCGGCCGACGCCGCTGTCGACGGAGACGTGGTGAGGTCTCGGGCACCGATGACGGGAGTCTCGATCCGGTGCTCGAACCCCGTTATCCAGGCCGGTCGTTCGCGCAATTCCCGCGCGCGATCGTCCGCTGCCAGAACGACGATTGACGCACCGTCGGTGATCGGCGCGATGTCATGACGGTGCAGTGGGTCGGAGAAGAACGGCCGGGCCAATAACTCGTCGATGTTCTTGGCCGACTTCTCTGAATCGGTGCGTTGCGTGACCGCCAGCGACTCCAGTGCGACCTGCGCCATTTGCTCCTTTGTCCACTTGCCCGCATCTAGGCCGAGGCGTGCCTGCAGTCCGGCCATGGATACCGCATCAGGCACCAGTGGCGCGACTGTGTAGGGGTCGGTCTGCAGCGCCAGCACCCGGCGCAGGGTGCCGGCACTGGACTTACCGAAGCCGTATACCAGTGCGGTCTCCACCTCACCGGTGAGTATTTTGATATAAGCCTCATATAGCGCCCAGGCCGCATCCATCTCGACGTGCGACTCATTGATCGGCGGCACGGCACCGATGGAGTCGATCGCGCTGAGGAATGAAAACGCCCGGCCGGCAAGGTAATCCGACGACCCAGAGCACCAGAATCCGATGTCGTGCTGGGTGATACCCAGATCGGCATAGATCTCGGTGAAGCAGGGCATCAGCATTTCCACGCCGTTGGTCGTTCCCTCGGTGCGCCGAACGTGCGGGGCGTGGGCGAAGCCCACGACGGCGATATCTCTGCTCACTGGGTCATTTCCTCTTCGCGCAAGATGCTCATCGGTGGGCTGATTCCTCGTCACTAGAGGTGATGCTTGTAGGTGTCGTATTCGGCGTCGGGTTCGCCGCTCGGTCGGAAGTGGTCGATATTGTCGATACCGAAGTCCCGCTCATCGCGGGGCTTCCAGACCGCCTCCACGCGCATTCCCATCCGAACGTCGGCGGCGTCGATTTCGGTGACCAGATGCAGGAACGGGATGTCTGCACCGTCGAGCAGGACATAGGCCGCTACGTAGGGCGGTGGGATCTTCTGTCCGGCAAAGGGAATGTTGATGATCGCAAAGGTGGTGACGGTTCCCCTGTCGGGAAGCTCGACAAAGTTATCGAGTTCCTTGCCGGTGGCCGGGTCCGCCTCACGCGGTGGGAAGTAAATCTTGCCGTTCGCCCCGGAACGGGCGCCGAGCAGGGTTCCGTTCTGCAACGCCCGCAGGAAAATGCTCTCCGGCCGCGACGCGGTGTGCTGGACCGCGAGGCTGCACGGTGACAGCAGCATGGTGACCGGATCGCGGTCGTCTGTGGTCTCCGATACGGATTCGGGTTGCTCGCCGGGGACGAAGCACGCGATGTCGGTGATCGCACCGACGGGTTCGTCGACCCAGTGCACGTGCACCCGGTCGCCGGTCTTGATGCCGGCGGGGGAGTCAACGGCAA
The DNA here is from genome assembly GCA_037138615.1 of Mycobacteriaceae bacterium. Lineage (GTDB taxonomy): Bacteria > Actinomycetota > Actinomycetes > Mycobacteriales > Mycobacteriaceae > Mycobacterium. The sequence goes on from JBAXIA010000006.1 coordinate 4,052, forward strand.
CGGCGTGCAGCATTGCGGTGTCGGCGCCGTCGAGTTTGATCAGAGCGAAGGCGAACGGCCGGTCCAGCGGCTGACCCTCGAGTGGTTCGGCCTGCCAGCTCCACGACAGCACAGTGCCTACGCTGGCCACCGGTACGATCTCGCTCAGCGGGTCGTAGGTAACCGGGTCGTATTCGGCGGGCGGCACCAGCACCCGGCCGTCGGAGCCTCGGACACCGACAATGCGGCGTTGTCGCAGAGCCGTGAAGAAGGCGCTCAGCGTCGGTCCGACCGAACGGGTGTAGTCAAATGACAGTCGCAGCGGCGCCGAGAGGGGCGGTTCATGTGAATCGAACAGGGCTGGGCTGCTTTGGCTGGGCGTCACACCATCGAGTAGAACAGGTTCTAGGAATCGTGGCAAGGACGACGGAAAGGCTGCACCGATGAAGCTGGGTCTGCAACTCGGATACTGGAGCGCGCAACCTCCCACCAACCACGCCGAGTTGGTGGCCGCAGCTGAGGCGGCGAACTTCGACACGGTGTTCACCGCCGAGGCATGGGGTTCGGACGCGTTCACCCCATTGGCGTGGTGGGGTCGCGAGACCACCCGCATGCGATTGGGCACCTCGGTGGTGCAACTATCGGCGCGCACCCCGACCGCGTGCGCGATGGCGTCACTGACCCTTGATCACCTTTCCGGCGGTCGGCATATTCTCGGCCTCGGAGTATCGGGTCCGCAGGTGGTCGAGGGCTGGTATGGACAGCGCTTCCCCAAGCCGCTGGCCCGCACCCGTGAGTACATCGACATCGTCCGGCAGGTGTGGGCCCGAGATGCGCCGGTGACCAGCGCCGGCCCGCACTATCCGCTGCCGTTGAGTGGTGAGGGCACGACTGGACTGGGTAAGGCGCTCAAGCCGATCGTGCACCCGTTACGGGCGGATATCCCCATCATGCTGGGCGCCGAGGGGCCGAAAAATGTTGCGCTCGCAGCCGAAATCTGCGACGGCTGGTTGCCGATCTTCTACTCGCCGCGGATCGCCGATATGTACAACGAATGGCTCGACGAGGGCTTCGCCCGCCCGAGTGCGCGCCGCAGCCGCGAAGACTTCGAGATCTGCGCCACCGCGCAGGTGGTCATCACCGACGATCGCGCCGCCACCTTCGAGATGATGAAGCCCTATGTGGCGCTCTACATGGGCGGTATGGGTTCCGAAGACACCAACTTCCACGCCGAGGTCTACCGGCGCATGGGCTACGGCCAGGTCGTCGATGACGTCACCAAGCTCTTCCGTTCGGGCCGCAAGGACGAGGCCGCGACGATCATCCCCGACGAACTTGTCGACGACGCCGCGATCGTGGGCGATATTGACCATGTGCGCAAGCAGATCAAGCTGTGGGAGGCCGCCGGCGTCACCATGATGGTCATCGGCGCACGCAGCGCCGAGCAGATCAACGAACTCGCCGCGCTGCTATAGGGGATTGCTTGCGGGTCGGTTAGAACGCGTTCTAGATTGGCCGGGTGACGAGTCGCTGCTCAGCCCAGGATGGTGGGTTCGCCGAACGTCATGTCGACATTGCCGACCGATCCGGACATCATCGGGCGCTTCGGCAGGCCGAGGGCAGCCAACTCCTTGGCGTAGGGATGGTCACCAAGTTGCAGGCGCGCGCCGCCCGGCCGGAACCGCACCCCGGAATTGACCATCTCCCAGGGCACCTCACGGGTTGTGCCGTCAGCGTAGGTATAGGTCTTGAGAACCTGCGGACGCGAACGCCGCGACGGGATCGGCAGCCCGGGATGGAACTCCATGCTCGCGATCAGCGAACCGCCTTCGGAGACATCGAAGCCGAAAGTCTTGGCGTCCCGAACCGTGAAGTCCGCCATGATCTTCGGGAAACCCCAGATGGTCCGGCCGGCTTCCAGGGTGAACGACTGGTCGACCGGCAGGTGGTGGATGAATGCCGCCGCATCGGAGAGCGCCTTGAAGCCACTCGCTGTCGAGCCGGGCGGATTGACCATGACGCAGGTGCCGAACTCGTTGTAGCGGCCCAGGTCGCCGTCGACGTAGCGCGCCAGCATCAACGTCACGACGGCCCGTCCCGGGCGGAATTGGCAGACCCTGAGCCCGCTGTAGTCGATCAGTTGCTGGGCGGCCGCAGCGGGCACCGAGAACATCGCGGTGTGCACATTGGCCTCGCGGACCCGTACCGGCATCGTCAGTACGGTTCCGGCAATGGTGTGTTGTGCGGCTGGCATGCAGCCACTGTAATGCGCGCTGATCTGAGGCAAGTCCATATCGTGGAAGGCAATTGATGACTGCACACACCAAACCGGACGTTGATCTGACCGACGGCAACTTCTTCGCTGACGGCGGCGCCCGCGAGGCATACCGCTGGATGCGGGCCAACGAACCGGTGTTTCGCGACCGCAACGGTCTCGCGGCCGCGGCCACCTATCAGGCGGTACTTGATGATGAGCGCAATCCGGAATTGTTTTCGTCGGCGGGCGGCATCCGGCCAGACAACCCGGCCATGCCCTACATGATCGAGATGGACGATCCCGCTCATCTGCTGCGGCGCAAGCTGGTCAATGCCGGGTTCACCCGTAAGCGGGTGACCGACAAGGCACCTGGGATCGACACCCTGTGCGACACGCTCATTGACGCGGTATGTGAGCGGGGCGAGTGCGACTTCGTCCGCGATCTCGCCGCGCCGCTACCGATGGCGGTAATCGGCGACATGCTCGGGGTGTTGCCGGAAGATCGCGCCACCCTGCTCAAGTGGTCCGACGACCTGGTCTGCGGGCTGAGTGCAACCGCCGACGAGGCCACCCTGCAGGCGGTGATGGAAGCGTTCGCCGGCTACACCGCATTCACCATGGAAACGATTGCCAAGCGTCGTGCTGAGCCCACCGATGATCTGTTCTCCATCCTGGTCAATGCCGAGGTCGACGGGGAACAGCTGTCCGACGACGAGATCGTCTTCGAGACACTGCTGATTCTGATCGGCGGTGACGAGACCACTCGTCACACCCTGTCAGGCGGAACCGAGCAGTTGCTGCGTCATAGGAATCAGTGGGAGCAGCTGGTGGCCGACCGCGAACTGATAACCGGTGCGATGGAGGAGATGCTGCGCTGGACCTCACCGGTGAAAAACATGTGCCGGATGGCCACCGCCGACACCGAGTTCCACGGCACGCAGCTGCACGAGGGCGACAAGATGATGCTGCTATTCGAGTCGGCAAACTTCGATGAGTCGGTATTCGGTGACCCAGAGAACTTCCGCATCGACCGAAATCCGAACAGCCACATGGCGTTCGGCTTCGGAACACACTTCTGTCTGGGCAATCAACTTGCACGGCTCGAGCTGAGCACGATGACCCGCAAGATCCTGCAGCGCCTGCCTGACCTGCGTCTGGCCGATGACGCACGGCTGCCACTGCGGCCGGCGAACTTCGTCAGCGGCCTCGAGGCGATGCCGGTGGTGTTCACCCCGTCCAAGCCGGTGCTGGCCTAGCTCTCTGCGCGGATCTAGCGCATCTTGAACTGCGGGGCACGCTTCTCTTTGAAGGCCAGCGGACCCTCCTTGGCGTCCTCGGAGAGGAACACCTCGATGCCGATCTTGGTGTCGATTTTGAAGGCGTCGTTTTCGTGCAGGCCCTCAGTCTCGCGGATCGAGCGCAGGATGGCCTGCACGGCCAGTGGGCCATTGTTCGAAATCACCTCAGCGATCTCTAAGGCCTTGTTCAGTGCCTCGCCGTCGGGTACGACGTGACCGATCAGCCCCATCTCGAGGGCCTCTGTGGCCGTGATGTGTCGGCCGGTCAGCAGCAGTTCGCAGGCGATCGTGTACGGAATCTGACGGACCAGGCGGACGGCCGAGCCGCCCATCGGATAGAGGCTCCACTTCGCCTCGGAGATACCGAACTTGGCACTCGCACCGGCCACCCGGATATCGGTGCCCTGCAGGATCTCGGTGCCGCCGGCAATTGCCGGGCCCTCGACCGCGGCGATCAGTGGCTTAGTCAGCCGGCGGCCCTTGAGCAGACCGTCGATGCGCGACGGGTCATAGCTGCCGTCTTTGAATGAATCACCCGGCGGCTTGGCGGTAGCGGCCTTGAGATCCATGCCCGCGCAGAAGTAGCCGCCTGCGCCGGTGAGGATGCACACCCGGATATCGGGATCGCTGTCGACGCGATCCCACGCCTCGACCATGATCGAGAGCATCTCGCCGGAGAGCGCATTGCGCGCCTCCGGACGGTTCATCGTGACGATGAGGGTGTGTCCGCGCTGCTCGATGAGGGCGTCGCTCACGGATGACTACCTTCCTGGCTGATGCACTTGTGGAGAACTGTAACAGGTTCTAGTTTGAGTCCGTGGCCCTCAACATTGCCGATCTTGCCGAGCACGCTATCGATGCCGTGCCAGACCGTGTCGCCCTGATCTGCGGGGACGACCAGATCACCTACGCCGGACTTGAGGAGAAGGCGAACCGTCTCGCCCACTACCTCATCTCCCACGGCGTCAAGAAAGACGACAAGGTCGGCCTCTACTGCCGAAACCGCATCGAGATCGTCATCGCGATGCTCGGCATCGTGAAAGCCGGCGCGATCTTGGTCAACGTCAACTACCGCTACGTCGAGGGCGAGCTGCGCTACCTGTTCGATAACTCCGACATGGTTGCACTGGTGCACGAGCGCCAGTACGCCGAGCGGGTCGCCAACGTGTTACCCGAGACCCCCAACGTCAAGACCATCCTGGTGATCGACGATGGCAGTTCGGTGCCGACACAGACCTATCAGAGCTATGGCGGTGTCGAGTTCTACCAGGCGATCGCCGAGGGATCACCCGAGCGTGACTTCGCCGATCGCAGCGCTGACGATATCTACCTGCTCTATACCGGCGGCACGACCGGTTTTCCCAAAGGCGTGATGTGGCGCCATGAGGACATCTACCGGGTGCTGCTCGGCGGAACAGACTTCGCCACAGGCGAATTCGTTGCTGACGAGTACGACCACGCCAAGCAGGCCGCCGCCGGGCCGCCAATGATCCGCTTCCCGATTCCCCCGATGATTCACGGAGCCACACAATCGGCTACCTGGATGGCACTGTTCACCGGCGGAACCGTTGTGCTGTCACCGGAATTCGATGCCGACGAGGTGTGGCGCGCAATCGAGCACCACAAGGTCAACCTGTTGTTCTTCACCGGCGATGCCATGGCCCGCCCGTTACTCGATGCATTGGAATCTTCCAAACGCGACCTCTCGTCGCTGTTTCTGTTGTCCAGTACCGCCGCACTATTCTCGCCAAGCCTCAAGGAGCGCTTCCTGGAGCTGCTGCCCAATCGGGTGATCACCGACTCAATCGGGTCTTCGGAAACCGGGTTCGGCGGCACCAGCGTCGTGGCAAAGGGCCAGAGTGGCGGCGGAGGTCCGCGGGTCACCATCGACAAGAGGACGGTTGTTCTCGACGACGACGGCAATGAGGTGGTCCCGGGGTCGGGAGTGCGCGGCATCCTGGCCAAGCGCGGCAACATTCCCCTCGGTTACTTCAAGGATGAGAAGAAGACCGCCGAGACCTTCCGCACCATCAACGGGGTGCGCTATGCGATCCCGGGTGATTACGCCCAGGTCGAGGCGGACGGCACGGTGACGATGCTCGGCCGCGGCTCGGTGTCGATCAACAGTGGCGGGGAGAAGATCTACCCCGAGGAGGTCGAGGGTGCTCTGAAAGGCCACCCCGACGTGTTCGACGCCCTCGTCGTCGGAGTTCCGGATCCGCGGTTCGGTCAACACGTCGCGGCGGTCGTCGCTCCCCGCAAGGGCAAGCATCCGACCCTCGCCGAGTTGGATGCGTTCGTGCGCACGGAGATTGCCGGCTACAAGGTCCCGCGCAGTTTGTGGATAGTGGACGAGGTAAAGCGCTCACCAGCCGGTAAACCCGACTACAAGTGGGCCAAGGATCAGACCGAGCAGCGGCCGGCTGACGAGGTGCACTCCAAGCACACCGGGCCGAAATGATGCACACCGAACTCTGTGACCGGTTCGGTATCGAGTATCCGATCTTTGTGTTCACTCCGTCGGAAAAGGTGGCCGCCGCCGTCACCCGGGCCGGCGGTATGGGTGTCCTGGGAGCTGTGCGGTTCAACCACCCCGATGAACTTGAGTCGGTGCTGTGCTGGATGGACGACAACACTCTCGGCAAGCCGTACGGCGTGGACATCGTGATGCCAGCCACGGTGCCTACCGAAGGCACCACTGTCGACATCGACAAGCTGATTCCCCAGGCGCATCGTGACTTCGTCGCCAAGACATTGGCCGACCTCGGTGTCCCGCCCCTGCCCGGCGACGGACCGGGTGGTGAAGGCGTCCTGGGCTGGCTGCACTCCGTTGCCAGGTCGCATGTCGACGTCGCCCTGGGTCACCGAATCAGCCTGATTGCCAATGCCCTTGGCTCTCCGCCGGCCGATGTGCTCGAACAGGCGCATGCCGCCGGTGTGCCCGTCGCTGCGTTGGCCGGTACCGCTACCCACGCCCGCCGGCACGCCGATAATGGCGTGGACATCGTTGTCGCGCAGGGTTACGAAGCCGGTGGGCACACCGGTGAGATCGCGTCCATGGTTTTGGTGCCGGAGGTTGTCGATGCGGTGGGGCCGACGCCGGTCCTGGCTGCCGGCGGCATTGGCAGCGGGCGACAGGTAGCCGCCGCTCTTGCGCTGGGCGCCTCCGGTGTGTGGATGGGCTCGGCGTTCCTGACCGCGGCCGAATACGACCTCGGCGTTCGCCATGGCGATGGTCCATCGGTGATTCAGGAGGCACTGCTGGCCGCGAGCTCCAGCGATACGGTCCGCCGGAAGATCTTCTCCGGCAAGCCGGCTCGCCTACTCAAGAGTCGCTGGACCGACGCCTGGGACTCCGAAGATGCCCCGCAGGCTCTACCGATGCCGCTACAGAACATCCTCGTCAGCGAAGCGCATCAGCGGATGAGCCAGTCAGCCGATCCCACCACGGTCGCGATGCCGGTGGGTCAGATCGTCGGCCGGATGAACGAGATCCGACCGGTTGCCGACATCATGGCCGAGTTGGTGTCCGGCTTTGACGAGGCAACGCGGCGACTCGATGGTGTTCGCGATCGCTGAGGCTCTACAGTCAGACCGGTGAACGGTGCTCAGGCATTATTGTCTGCTCTTGTCGATAACGGAGTGGGCGTCTGCTTCGCCAACCCGGGCACCTCGGAGATGCATTTCGTCGCGGCCTTGGACACCGTGCCCCAGATGCGAGGTGTCCTGACCCTGTTTGAGGGCGTCGCCACCGGCGCGGCTGACGGTTACGCCCGAATGACCGATGAGCCTGCCGCAGTGCTGCTACACCTCGGACCGGGCTTGGGTAATGGCCTGGCTAACCTACATAACGCCCGGCGTGCGCACGTACCGATGTTAGTCGTGGTCGGCGACCACGCCACCTACCACAAGAAGTACGACGCCCCACTGGAGTCTGATATCGACTCGGTTGCCGGCACCGTCTCCGGATGGCTGCGGCGCACCACCGATGTGGCAGAGGTGGCCTCCGACGCTGTTGAGGCTGTCACCTCAGCCCGCCGACACCGCCACATCGCGTCGCTTATCCTGCCCGCAGACACTTCGTGGACAGGCGGAGCAGGAGAAGCGAAAGCTGTTGCGGTGCAACCCCCCACACCTATCGGCGACAGTGATGCGGTTACGACTGCTCTTCGGTCCGGTGAACCGACGGCGATCCTGATCGGTGGGGACGCCACCCGGGCGGCGGGTCTTGATGCGGCGACCCGGCTCGCCCAGAATTTCGGGGCGAAACTGTTCTGCGAGACGTTCCCGGCTCGATTGGAGCGCGGGGCCGGTCTGCCGGCCGCTGAACGGATCGCCTACCTCGCCGAGGCTGCGACTGCGCAACTGGCCGGCCTCAAGCATCTGGTTCTGGCCGGGGCGGCGCGGCCGGTGTCATTCTTCGCCTACCCCGGCAAGCCCAGTGATCTGGTGCCCGAGGGCTGCGAGGTGCACACACTATCCGGACCCGTGGGAGCCGCGGCAGCCCTCGGGGCGCTGGCCGAGGAGCTCGCACCCGACGCGGTCGCCGCCACGGCGGCACTGTCCCGTCCGATGATGCCGTCAGGACCGCTGACGATCCAGACGTCGGCCGATGTGATCGGCGCGCTGCTGCCGGACCGGGCGATCGTCGTCGATGAGGCCAACACCTCGGGATTCCTGCTGCCGCATTCCACCGCGGGCGCGCCCCCACATGACTGGCTCACATTGACCGGCGGAGCGATCGGATATGCACTGCCGGCGGCGCTCGGAGCCGCGATCGCCGCCCCGGACCGCCCGGTGCTGTGTCTGGAATCCGATGGCTCGGCCATGTACACCATCTCCGCGCTGTGGAGCCATGCTCGCGAGTGCCTCAACATCACCACCGTGGTCTATGCCAACCGGGCCTACGACATCCTGCGGATGGAACTACAGCGGGTGGGTGCACAGAGTCCAGATCAGAAGCCTGGCCCCAAGGCCGAGTCGCTGCTTGAGTTAGCTCCCCCCGCATTGGATTTCGTGCGGATCGCCGAAGGCATGGGTGTACCGGCCCGCCGAGTCGCTACGGTCGACGAGCTCACCGACGCACTGCAGCGGGCTTTCGATGAACCCGGCCCGCACCTGATCGAGATCACCATGCCATCGATGGCCGGTTAGCGCGGAATCTCGAACACCGGATCGTCGCAGTCGAGCGCCTCCGCGGACAGATGACGCTTGATGATCTTGAAGGTCTCGGTCCGGGGCAGCGACGAACTCACCCGCACGAATGACGGCCACTGCTTGCCGCCGAGATCGGTCTGCTGGGCAAGGAAGTCCCGGAACGCCGCCGGGTCGAACTCGATGCCGTCGGGAAAAACCAGTGCCGCCATCACCCGGTCACCGACTGCCGGGTCCGGGATCCCGTACACCGCCGCCTCGGTGACACCCGGATAGCGCATCAGCACGCGTTCGATCGGGGCGGTACCGAGGTTCTCGCCGTCCACCCGCATCCAGTCACCCAGGCGGCCGGCGAAGTAGATGTAGCCGGCTTCGTCGCGGTAGGCCAGGTCGCCGCTGTGGTAGGCGCCGCCGATCATCCGCTGCGCTTCGGCCTGGGGATCTTTGTAGTAGCCCCGGAACTGGCCCGCTCCAGCGATATTCACCAGCTCGCCGATCACCCCGGGTGGACATGGCTCACCGGTCTCAACGTCGAGGATCGCGAGATCGTCGGTGATCGGCCCCAGCGAGCTTTCCGGAGTATCGGGGGTGCGCGCCACCGACACTCCACCCTCGGTGGAGCCGAACCCGTCGATCACCACGACACCGAAGCGCTGTGCGAAGCGGCTCAAATCCCGTGGCGCACCCTCATTGCCATACATGATCCGCAGCGGGTTGTCGGCATCGTCCGGCTTGGGTGGGGTGGCGAGAATGTACGACATCGGCTTGCCGACATAGTTGGCGTAGGTCGCTCCGAACCGGCGGACGTCACCGATGAATTGTGACGCGGAGAACCTCCGCCGCAACGCAATCGACGCACCGGCCGCGACTGCCGGAGCCCAGCCCGCCATGACCGCGTTGGAGTGGAACAGCGGCATCGACAAATAGCAGGTATCGGACGGCCCCAATCCGAACCGGTCGGCCAGCATCACCCCGGGGCCCGCCACCTTCTCGTGCGTGCAGCGCACCGCCTTGGGGTCACCGCTGGTGCCGGAGGTGAATATCAACATGAACAGATCGTCGAATGCGGGGTCGGCGAATGTCACCGGCGAGCCGCGAAACCTCGCCAACTCCTCGGCCCACTCCGGCGATGACACCTCGATTACTGCCACGCCGTCAGGGGCGAAACCCGGTCCGAAGGAATCCGGGTCGGCGTCGGTGAGCACCAGTTGGCAGTCGGCATGGGAGATATCTCGCTGCAGTGCCGCGCCCCTGCGGGTCGGGTTCAGCCCGACCGGGACGATGCCGCTCAAGCCCGCCGCGACCAGAACTGCCGAGAACAGTGGGGTGTTACCCAACAGCACGCCCACATGTGGCGGCTCATCCGGACTCAGACGGGACCGCAGCAGTGCGGCGATATCGGCGGCGTGCTGAACATGCTGCCGCCACGTCGAGTAGGAGCCGTCGTCAGCATGTACGCCACGATCGTCGACCTCGGCCAGGCCTGCCAGCAGTCCGGTGACCGTCGGCGCGGCCGGCGTTGATTCAGGCAGGGGTGTCGGCCAGGTCGCGGCCGATGATGAGCAACTGAGACGTCGCCCCGCCGAGGGCGAACTCGGTTTGCTTGGCCGTGATGAAGTACCTGTGCACCTGATGGTCGGTGTCGATTCCCACCCCGCCGTGGACGTGCACGGTGGTGTGCGCCACGCGATGGCCCGCCTCGGCCGCCCAGAAGGCCGCTGTGGCCACCTCGGTATCAGCGGGAAGATCCTCCGACAATCGCCAGGACGCCTGCTCCAATGTCAGCCTCAGACCCTTGATATCGATGTAGTCATCGGCAAGTCGCTGCGAGACCGCCTGGAAGCTCCCGATCGGGCGGTCGAACTGCTCACGCGTGCGGGCGTATTCGGCAGTCAACTCAAGCGATCGCTCCAGCACCCCGAGTTGGTAGGCCGTGAGCCCGACAGCGCGGCGGGTCACCAGCCAGGCCAGCGCATCACCGTCACCGACCACCCGGTCGGCGCCCACCTCGACACCGGCCAATTCGATCTCGCCCGAGCTGCCGTGGCCGGTGGTCTCCAGCGACGTTATCGAGACCCCGGCGTCTCCAGCGGAGACCAGGAAAACCTTTGTGCCGGAGTTGGTTTCAGCAGGAACGAGGAACCCGTCAGCGACTGGCCCGAATGGTACCTGAGTGCGTGTCCCGGTCAGCCGGAAGCCGTCACCGGATGCGGTGGCCTGAACCGGACCCTGGCCCAGTTCACCGTCGAGGGCAACCGTCAGGATCTTCTCGCCCGCGACGGCCGGTACAGCCCAGTCCTGCTGCAGGCCGGCCGGGCCGAAGTGGGCCAGCACTCCCGCACCCAGAACCACGGACTCAAGGTAGGGGACCGCTGCCACCTGACGCCCGAGCGGAGTGAGAATGGCCGTCTGTTCCAGAACTCCGAATCCACCTCCGCCAACCGATTCCGGTGCCGCCGTGCTGAGGATGTCGGCGTCGATCAGCTTGGCCCACAGCGTCTTGTCGAAGCGCTGGTCGAGTTCGTCGAGCATGCGCTGGTGCTGGGGAGTGCACACCGAGTCGACGATCGTGGCGACCAGACCGGAAAGATCTTGCGCAGCTTCTGTTCGGGTGAAATCCATTTCGATCCTTTGTGGTCGGGTCGATCAGCGGTTGACGCGGGGCAGACCGAGAGCGGCCATGCCGATGATGTCGCGCTGCACCTCGTTGGTACCGCCACCGAAGGTCAGGATCAGCGACGAACGGTGCATGCGCTCGACCCGTCCGCGCAGCAGTGCTCCGGGCGAATCCTGACGCAGCGTGGCCGACGGTCCCAGGATCTCCATGAGCAGCCGGTAGGCCTCGGTGGCCATCTCGGTGCCGAACACCTTGGCCGCCGAGGCGTCCGCGGGCGACGGTGCCACGTCATCGGCCGAGGCCAGTTCCCAGTTGAAGAGCTTGAGGTACTCAGCATTGGCATGCACGCGGGCCAGGTTCAACTGCACCCACTGGGAGTCGATCAGCCGTTCACCACGGGCATCCTTGGTGTTTTGCGCCCACTCCCGAACCTGGTTGAGTGCGGTGAAGATTGGCTGTGCGGAGACCAGTGCGACGCGCTCGTGATTGAGCTGGTTGGTGACCAGCTTCCAGCCGGCATTCTCCTCACCGACCCGGTTCGCGACCGAGACCCGCACGTCCTGGTAGTAGGTGGCACTGGTGGTGGTGCCGGCCATCGTTCGCACCGGCGTCCAGGAGAAGCCCTCGGCGGCGGTCGGCACGATCAGCACCGAGATGCCACGGTGTTTTTTGGCTTCGGTGTTGGTGCGAACCGCCAACCACACGTAGTCGGCGTACTGGATCAGGCTGGTCCACATCTTCTGCCCGTTGATCACGTAGTCCTCGCCATCGCGGACTGCTGTCGTCCGAAGCGCGGCCAGATCGGTGCCGGCACCGGGCTCGGAGTAGCCGATCGCGAAGTGCAACTCCCCGGCAGCAATCTTGGGCAGGAAAAACTTCCGCTGCTCCTCGGTGCCGAAGGCCATGATCGTCGGCGCCACGGAATTGATCGTCAGGAACGGAACCGGTGCGCCGGCGACGGCAGCCTCGTCAGTGAAGATTAGCTGGTCCATGGTGGACCTGGCCTGGCCGCCGTACTGGGTGGGCCAGCCCAGCGCCAGCCAGCCGTCGCGGCCCATCTGCGCCACGGTCTCCCGGTATACGTCTCCGGTGCCGTACTCGCCACCGGTCGCCATCAGCGCCTCTCGGCGCTCGGGGGTGATCAGCTGAGAGAAGTACGAGCGTAGCTCGCGGCGAAGCTCGTCCTGCTCGAGTGTGTAACTGATCCGCATCGGTCTGGCCTCCGGTTCGGTGGGGTCGCCGGCAACCCGCCGACCCGCCTTGTTAATACAACTTTTGTAACACGTTCTAGTCTTGGGGTAAAGAAGCCGCTACGGTCGTACCGTGATGCTGCGGCCTGCCGGGGACCCCCGGCGCGGCCCTTAGGAGGTTGTCATGAGAATCGTTGTGGACCGCGATCGCTGTGAAGGTAACGCCGTCTGCGTGGGAATCGCGCCCGAGTTGTTCGTCCTCGACGATGAGGACTACGTCATGGTCACGGCCAATCCCATCCCAGCCGATCAGGAGGACCTGGCCGAGCAGGCCATCGCCGAGTGCCCGCGCGCGGCGCTGACACGCAAGGACTAGAGGTATTCATAAAGTTGTCCGCAAATGAACAGCTGAGCGACCTGTCCGGACGCGTCGCGGTGGTGACCGGGGCCGCGGCAGGCCTGGGTCGCGCCGAGGCCATCGGGTTGGCACGATCCGGAGCCACCGTCGTTGTCAATGACATGGCCGCGGCGTTGGATGCGTCCGACGTCCTCGATGAGATCAGCGCTGTCGGCTCCAAGGCCGTTGCGGTGGTCGGCGATATCAGTCAGCGGTCGACCGCCGACGAGTTGATCGCCTGCGCCGAAGGCCTGGGCGGGCTCAGCATTGTGGTCAACAATGCGGGTATCACCCGGGACCGCATGTTGTTCAACATGACCGATGAAGATTGGGATGCGGTCATCGCCGTGCATCTGCGCGGCCACTTTCTACTGACCCGCAACGCCGCGACCTACTGGCGCAATCAGGCCAAGGACGCGGGCGGATCGGTATACGGCCGAATCATCAATACCTCCTCCGAGGCCGGCCTGATGGGTCCGGTCGGGCAGGCCAATTATGGCGCGGCGAAATCCGGTATCAACGCACTGACCCTGACCTCCGCGCGAGCACTGGGGCGTTACGGCGTGCGTGCCAACGCAATTTGTCCGCGGGCACGCACCGCGATGACGGCCGAGGTTTTCGGTGCGGCACCGGAGTTGGCATCCGGGGAGATCGACCCGCTGTCACCCGAGCATGTCGTCAGCCTGGTGCGCTTCCTGGCCTCACCGGCCTCGGATGCAGTCAACGGACAGGTGTTCGTCGTGTACGGCCCGACCGTGGCACTGGTGGCCGCTCCGACGGCGGAGCATCGATTTCATGCCGAAGGCGCGGCCTGGGACCCCGCTGCGCTGAGCGATTCGATGCGCGACTATTTCACTGGTCGTGACCCCGAGCGCACCTTCGGTGCGACAGGTCTGATCGAGGACTAGTCGTTCTTGGTGTCCGCGAGGGCATCAAGAAATGATCTTGCCCAGCGGTCCAGATCATGGGCCAGTACCTGGCGGCGCAGAGCACGCATCCGTCGTCGGCCTTCCTCGGGTTTCTGATTGAGCGCGGCTTCGATGGCGTCCTTGACACCCTCCGGGTCGTGGGGATTGGTGAGGTAGGCCTGACGCAATTCCGCTGCGGCGCCAGTGAATTCGCTGAGTACCAATGCGCCGCCGAGATCACTCCGGCAGGCGACATACTCCTTGGCGACCAGATTCATTCCATCGCGCAACGCGGTGACCAGCATGACGTCGCTGGCGACGAAGAAGGCGATCAATTCATCCCGCGACACTGACCGGTGTATGTAATGCACCACCGGATGGCCGACCTCGCCGTATTCGCCATTGATATGGCCCACCTGCTGTTCGATGTCATTGCGCAGCATCCGGTAACTGTCCACCCGTTCCCGGCTCGGGGTCGCCAACTGCACCAGTACGGTGTCCTCGCGCCCCGTCCTACCTTCGGCGAGTAATTGTGAGAACGCCTCGAGGCGAACCTCGATGCCCTTGGTGTAGTCAAGACGATCCACCCCGAGCAGAATTTTGCGGGGGTTGCCCAACTCGGCCCGGATCTCCTTGGCGCGGCGACGAATGTCGCGCTCGCGTGCCTTCTTGTCAAGATCGGCTGAGTCGATTGAGATGGGAAACGCGCCGACTTTGACTTTGCGGTAGCCGAGGTCGACCTTGCCGAACCGGGACCGCACTCCGATCGATGCGCGCGATGTTTCAGCACCGGCCAGCCGACGTGCCAGGAGAAGAAAGTTCTGTGCGCCCCCGGCGAGGTGAAACCCGACGAGATCAGCACCCAGGAGACCGTCGATGATCTCGGTCCGCCAGGGCATCTGCATGAAGATCTCGACGGGCGGGAATGGGATGTGCATGAAGAAGCCGATGGTCAGGTCGGGCCGAAGAGTTCGCAACATTTTGGGAACCAACTGCAGTTGGTAGTCCTGCACCCACACCGTGGCGCCTTCGGCGGCCGCGCGCGAGGTGGCCTCTGCGAAGCGCCGATTGACGTCAACGTAGCGGTCCCACCAATGCCGTTCGTAGATCGGTTTGACGATCAGGTCGTGATAAAGCGGCCACAGGGTTGCGTTGGAGAACCCTTCGTAGTAGTCCGCGACATCTTCTTCGCTCAGCCGCACAGGGTAGAGCTGCAGACCGTTCTCGAAGATCGGATCCTCGGCACCATCGACCACACCGGGCCATCCGATCCAGGCCCCGCGGTTACGTCGTAGCAGCGGCTCCAGGGCGGTCACCAGACCGCCCGGGCTGCGTTTCCAGACGACGGTCCCGTCGGGCTGACGTTCCATGTCGATGGGTAGCCGGTTGGCTACCACCACGAAATCGGAGGTTCCGGACCGTACGGTTCCGGCATCTCCGGTGCCCACTAGGCCTCGAGCTTGGCGGGCCCAATGCCGAGCATCGACAGGAATACCCGGCACTCGTCGGCGTCGGTGGCATAGGCGGCTACGACGCGCCTGGCCTGCCGTGCCGTGCTATCGGCCAACGGCTCAACATCGTCGATCTCGGCTGGTTCAGTTTTTGCAGGCATGAACCAACTCTATGTCACCGGTGCGCGACGGGATGCCGGGTTGCCCGCTCCGGTTTCGAAGTCGATGGGTAACGTCCCTGGCCAACTGGCATATTCACCGGTCTTTTGAGGTGCTGGCCCCGCAGAGATTGAGGTCTCAGATACCCACGAGGGGGTCAGATCCGATACTAGTGTGAATGCGCGTTCGCGCCCCACCGTGCGCGTTTCAGCGTGCGGAACAACTGACCCGCGGAGTAATCGAAGGAGCAACGCATGCAACTCTCGTTCACCGACCGGACCTATCTGGTCACCGGCGGCGGCAGCGGTATCGGCAGGGGCGTGGCCGCCGGCCTGGTCCGGTCGGGAGCGAAGGTGATGATTCTTGGCCGCACTGCCGAACGCCTGTCGGCGGCCGCCGAGGAGATCCGGGCGCAATCCGAGGTCGGTGACGTCTTGGCGCATCCGGCTGACGTGACTGACGAGGATCAGGTCGCCGAGGCCGTCGAAGCGGCGACGGCCTGGAACGGGAGGCTGCACGGGGTGGTGCACTGCGCGGGCGGATCGGAGACCATCGGCCCGGTCACGCAGATCGACTCCGATGCGTGGCGCCGAACCGTCGATCTCAATGTCAACGGCACCATGTACCTGCTCAAG
Source organism: Mycobacteriaceae bacterium (assembly GCA_037138615.1). GTDB lineage: Bacteria > Actinomycetota > Actinomycetes > Mycobacteriales > Mycobacteriaceae > Mycobacterium. The sequence continues at coordinate 20,097 of JBAXIA010000006.1, forward strand.
CATTCCGCGCGGGAGATGGTCCGGTCCGGGGGCGGTTCGTTTGTCGGCATCTCCTCGATCGCCGCCAGCAACGTGCACCGTTGGTTTGGGGCCTATGGAGTGAGCAAGGCTGCCCTCGACCACCTGATGATGCTGGGCGCCGACGAGCTCGGTCCCTCGTGGGTTCGGGTCAACGGCATCCGGCCGGGCCTGATCCGCACCGAACTGGTGGAGGTGCTCCTGAGTTCTCCCGAAGTCAGCGAGGACTATCGGCAGTGCACCCCGCTGCCCCGAACCGGTGAGGTTGAAGACGTCGCCAACCTGGCAATGTTCCTCCTCAGCGACGCGGCCAGCTGGATCACCGGCCAGGTCATCAATGTCGACGGCGGTCACGGATTGCGACGCGGCCCCGACCTGTCTGGAATGCTGGAGCCTCTATTCGGCGCGGATGCGCTTCGCGGCGTGGTCTGAGCCTGGAGATGACCGCGCGCCCGAACCCTGATAAACCCGGACCGGGCCAGGAGTCCGTGTGGGACTACCCGCGTCCGCCCCGGCTCGAACCATTTCGCGGGCTGATCACCGTCGAACTCGGTGGTGAGGTGATCGCCTCCACCAACCATGGTTGGAGGGTCCTGGAAACCAGCCATCCGCCGACCTACTATCTGCCGCGTGCCGCATTCGCCGACGGCGTCCTTCGCGACGCGCACGGCGAATCGTGGTGCGAGTGGAAGGGGAAGGCCCGCTACTTCGACCTTGTTACCGGGGCAAAGGTGGCCAGGAAATCGGCATGGAATTACCCCAGGCCCACTGGAGAATTCGGACCGATTGCCGATGCCGTCGCGGTGATGGCCGGCGAGGTCGACCGCTGCACCATCGACGGCGAGGTCGTGGTGCCGCAACCGGGTGGCTTTTACGGCGGCTGGATTACACGTGGGGTCGTCGGTCCGTTCAAAGGCGGTCCGGGCTCGATGGGGTGGTGAGATTGGCAGATTGCATGGTGGCCGTGAGGTGTGCCGAACTCCGGACAAAACACCGTCACGGTCTACCGTCTATGTCTGATTCGTCCGCCGCCTAGGTCTCACAGCGCCGTCCTCGAAGGAGTCTCAAAGTTGGACATCGATCCCGCCGCCACCGCCTGGCTATTAGTCAGCACCGCTCTCGTGTTGCTGATGACACCCGCTCTGGCGATTTTCTATGGCGGCATGGTGCGCACGTCCGGTGTGCTCAACATGATCATGATGAGCTTCATCTCAATCCCGCTGGTGACGGTGGCCTGGCTGCTGGTCGGCTACTCGCTGGCGTTCTCCGACGGTCGTGCGGGCGGATTCATCGGTGGTTTGACCTATGCCGGGATGCGGGGGATAGGGCCGGACACAGTTCACGGATCGGTTCCTGAACTGTTGTACGCCACCTTCCAGTTGAGTTTCGCCATCATCACCGCCGCCCTGGTCAGTGGTGCGATTGCCGATCGGGCCAAGTTCGCGGCCTGGATGGTGTTCGTGCCGATCTGGACAGTGGCGGTGTATTCGGTTGTTGCGCATTGGGTATGGGCACCCGGTGGCTGGCTGTTCAAGTTAGGGGTGCTGGATTACGCGGGTGGTCTTGTTGTCGAAATCGTGTCGGGTTCTTCCGCGTTGGCGCTGGCACTTGTGCTGGGTCCACGAATTGGGTTCAAGGTGGAGGCGATGCGCCCACATAACCTGCCGTTCGTGCTGCTGGGTGTTGGTCTGCTGTGGTTCGGCTGGTTCGGTTTTAACGCAGGTTCGGCGCTGGCCGCCAACGGATTGGCCTCTGCGATCTTCCTGAACACATTGATCGCGGGCTGTCTGGGCATGCTGGGGTGGTTGTCGGTTGAACAGATCCGGGATGGCAAGCCGACTACTTTCGGTGCTGCCTCGGGTGTGGTCGCCGGACTCGTGGCGATCACACCGTCGTGCGGAACGGTGAACACGTTCGGCGCCGCAGTCGTTGGTCTGCTGGCCGGAATCGTGTGCTCGTTTGCCATCGGTCTGAAGTTCAAACTGAACTATGACGACTCACTCGACGTCGTCGGTGTGCACCTGGTCGGCGGGGTCGTCGGTGTACTGCTGATCGGATTTCTCGCGACCGCGGTGATGACAGATGGTGCGCAGGGACTCTTCTCCGGCGGCGGACTGGGTCTGCTCGGCAAGCAGGCCTTGGCGATAGTGGTGGTCGCGGCATACGCCTTCACAGTGAGTTACGGACTTGCCGCGTTGATCGAGCGGGTCATGGGGTTCCGGCTCAGCGCCGAGGACGAGGCAAGCGGCGTTGACTTCACACAGCACGCCGAGACCGCGTATGCAGAGGGTGTGTACGGCCACCAGACCGCGCGCCGGACATCGTTCGGCGATCGTCAACGACCCGGTGAAGACGGCGAAGGCTGATGCCCGCCAACGGACAGCGCGCCGATCTGGTGGTCGTCGGTGCGGGGATTGTTGGTCTAGCGGTGGCGCGGGAGTGGATTGCGCGCTATCCGCACGACTCGGTAACCGTGCTGGAACGGGAGTCAGCTCCAGCCCAGCATCAGAGTGGACACAACTCCGGAGTGATCCATGGCGGGATCTATTACCAGCCAGGGTCACTGAAGGCGCGGTTGTGCGTCGAAGGCGCGCGGTTGATGTACGAGTACTGCGATCACCACGCGATCCCCTACGAGCGGTGCGGCAAATTGATTGTTGCTCTGTCGGCTGACGAGCTACCGCGCCTGGATGATCTCGAGGTCCGCGGTGTCGCCAATGCCGTACCCGGTCTGCGACGTATCACCGGAGCCGAAATCAGCGAGATCGAGCCCAACGCCGTTGGCCTGCAGGCATTGCACGCTCCAAACACTGGAATCGTCGACTACGGCGCTGTGACCCGTTGCCTCGCGGATGAGCTGACAGCCAGCGGAGTGTGCCTGCGATTCGGCACCGAGGTCACTTCGGTCGAAGGGGGAGATCACGCGGTGGTTCATACCAGTGGCGGACCCGTGGCGGCGCGGACGGTGATCGTGTGTGCTGGATTGTGGTCAGATCGGCTGGCCCGGGCCGCCGGCGCCCCGCGTGATCCGCAGATCGTGCCTTTTCGGGGCGCTTACCTTGGCTTGAAGCCGACGCCGACGCCGAGGCTGAAGGGGATGATCTACCCGGTGCCCAACCCGGAACTGCCGTTTCTTGGGGTGCACATCACCAAACATATCGGCGGCACGGTGACCCTTGGTCCTACCGCGATGATGGTGGCCGCCCGCGATGCCTACACGCTGCGTCGTGTTCGCTGGCGCGACACCTGGGAATCGTTGACGTGGCCGGGAACCTGGCGGGTCGCTGGTCGGTACTGGCGGGTGGGCATCGATGAGATGCGGATGGCCGCCAGTCAGCGGGCATTTGTTGCAGCCGCGGCGCGGTACATGCCGAGCCTGTCAGTCGCCGATCTGGACGGCACGTCGCATGCGGGCGTGCGGGCTCAGGCCGTCGGACGCGACGGATCCCTGGTCGACGACTTCGTCATCTCCGGGGGCAGCGGCGTCGCACATGTGCGCAACGCACCGTCGCCTGCGGCGACATCGGCGTTTGCATTGGCCCGTGAACTGGTGGACCGCGTTGTTGATGACGGCAGTGGACGACTGAGCCGATGAAACTAGCCAGCGGCCTTGAATTGCGGAGCGGATTCGTTTCCGTTCGCGGTGGTCGTGCCGTCCATGGCCGGCTTGAAGTCGCCCTGGGTGCCGTCGGTGTCAATCGCCGCACCGTCGACGTTGCTGTCGGTGTCCTGTGCCGATACCGAGCTCGACGGGCTTGCCACTGCGGTGACGGGGCCGTTGAAGGCGACCGCTAGACCGATGCCTGCCGCGACGAGCGTCAACTTGAGTATGAGCTTCATCGTGAATCGTGTCCTTTCGCGTTATTCGACCGAAGGTATGCCGACTTCCTGGTGATTGCCTGGGAGGGCGGCCAGGTTGAATCGCGCAGCCGGCGAAAGGAAGGGATCGTGCTGCGATGATCAGGCGGCCGTTCGTATCCGTGCCGCTCGATGATTGTGACGGTGCAGCAGAGCCTCCTGTCAGGATTGAACTGACGACCTTTCGCTTACAAGGCGAGTGCTCTACCACTGAGCTAAGGAGGCGTGGCGGTGCCAGTGGCAACCGGCCGAGGCCAGAGCCTATCTGGTCATTCCTCGCCGTCGACCAACCGCTCGGAGTTGAACGGCCACAGGCGGCGCCCGGGCAGCGGGATCCGGCCGGCGATGTCGCTCAATGGGTTGACCACCATGGCCAGCGTCGTGACCGCCTCACGAAGCAGCTCGATGGTCGGCGCCAGGGCTTCGAGCCCGGGGGCCAACCGGTTGAGGGTGTCAGCCACATCTGCCAGCTGCTCAAGTGGCCCGTTTCTAGCAGTGAGCTTCTCGATCAGGCCGTCTTCGGCGAGCAGCCGGTCAGCCAGGCCGTCTTCGGAAAGCACCCGCTCGACAAGCCCGTCCTCGGCCAGCAGCTGGTCGACCAGCCCACCGGGCGCCAGCGCCCGATCCAACCCGCCGCCCTCGGCGGTCATCCGGTCCAGCACCCCATCCGGGGCGGTGAGGCGGTCAATCAACCCGCCGGGCCGCATCAGGCGGTCCATCGGGCCGTCCGGCGCCAGCGCCCGTCCCAGTGGCGCATCGTCTTCGATGAGGGAGGCGAACTTATTCGCGCGCTCAAGGGTTTCATCCAGGCCGAGTAGGTGAATCACGGAGTCCCGCGGTGACGGGAACTCCGCATCACCCAGGCTGTTCTTGGCGAATTCAACGGCGGCTTCGGCAACCATCAGCCCGGCGTCCGCCGCAGCAAGACTCACCCGCACCGGGGCGGTTGCAAGGTCCACCAGCGCCTTGGCCAGATTCATGGTTGAAGTCTATGGCGGCACCCCGGTGCGGTCGCCGCTTCGGTGCTCACAGGAATCTCCCAGCTGGTTCGCAGCTCCAGGACACCTCAGGGGGAGCAGATTGGAAGCATGCTTCCAGCCACATCGCAGCCCCGGGCCGAAGCGACGCCTGAGGCCCGGATCCTTGTTGTCGATGATGAGATCAACATCGTCGAACTTCTGGCGGTGAGCCTGAAGTTCCAGGGTTTTGAGGTACACACGGCCAACAGTGGACCTGCTGCGCTTGCCCTCGCCCGTGAAATTCGCCCCGACGCTGTGATCCTCGACGTCATGATGCCGGGGATGGACGGGCTCAGCGTCCTGCGTCGGATGCGTGCCGATGGCATCGAGGCACCGGCTTTGTTCCTCACCGCACGGGACAGCCTGCAGGACAAAATCGCCGGGTTGACCCTGGGCGGTGACGACTACGTCACGAAACCGTTCAGCCTCGAGGAAGTTGTTGCCCGGTTGCGGGTCATTCTGCGCCGAACAGCCAAGCAGGTCGAGGAGCCGCAGGACTCACGCCTTAAGTTCGCCGACATCGAACTCGACGAGGACACCCATGAGGTGTGGAAGGCCGGGGAATTGGTATCGCTGTCACCGACCGAGTTCACCCTGTTGCGCTACTTCGTAATCAATGCGGGGACGGTGTTGAGCAAGCCCAAGATCCTGGACCATGTGTGGAACTACGACTTCGGTGGTGACGTCAACGTGGTCGAGTCATACGTCTCTTACCTCCGACGCAAGATCGACACCGGCGAGAAGCGTCTCCTGCACACCCTGCGCGGAGTGGGCTACGTGCTGCGGGAGCCACGGTAATCCGGCGGGCCCGGGTGTCTCCTGCGAATAATGGGGACATGCAAGCCCGCCGGTCTCGCGCAGTGCCACTGCGGGTGGGTTTGGTCGCCGCCATGCTTCTGCTGGTCGGGTGTGGACTGCTGGCCTCGGGTATCGCGGTCACATCGATCTTGCGGCAGAGTCTGATCAACCGTCTGGACCAGACATTGATGGACGCCTCGACTGGCTGGGCGCAGGAGCCTCGCCGGGAACTGCCGCCGGATCAGGAACCCAACCCAGCCCGGCCACCGTCGAATTTCTATGTTCAGGGAGTCGACACGTCCGGCGTGGTTTGGATGGCCATCAATGACCGCAAGGCGCGACCGGCATTGCCCGCAAATAATGATGTCGGCCCGGTCCCGGTGACGATCACGTCAGCCGGCGGCTCAGAGGTGAGGTGGCGCGCCGTGTCGGTGCGCGCTTCCAACGGCGAATTGATCACTGTCGCCATCGACCTTTCTGATATCCAGTCCACCGTGCGATCACTGCTCTTTCTGCAGGCTGGTATAGGTACTGCTGTATTGGTGATCCTCGGTATCGTCGGCTACTGGGTGGTGCAGCGTAGTCTGCAGCCGCTGGTCGAAATCGAAGGTACCGCTGCAGCCATAGCCCAAGGTTGGCTTGATAGCCGTGTGCCGCAGGGTGATCCGCGAACTGAAGTAGGTCAGCTTGCCCTCGCACTCAACGGGATGCTTGCCCAGATTCAGTACGCTGTCGCCTCCTCGCAAGCCTCAGCAGAGAAGGCCCGGATTTCCGAGGACCGGATGCGGCGGTTCATCACCGATGCCAGCCACGAATTGCGCACCCCGTTGACCACGATCCGGGGCTTCGCCGAGCTGTACCGGCAGGGCGCGGCCCAAGACGTCGAGATGTTGATGTCGCGGATCGAAAGCGAATCCCGTCGGATGGGCGGTCTGGTCGAGGATCTGCTGCTGTTGGCTCAACTCGACGCGCAGCGTCCGCTGGAGCGCACCCGCGTTGATCTTCTGGCATTGGCCAGCGACGCTGTCCACGATGTGCGATCGATAGCGCCGACGCGAACGATCACCCTGGCGGTTCTTGATGGGCCCGGCACCCCCGAGGTGCTCGGTGATGAAGCCAGGCTTCGGCAGGTGCTCGGGAATTTGATGGCGAATGCGCTGCAGCACACTCCTGAGACTGCACGGATCACCGTGCTGGTGGGAACTGTCGCTGATGAAGCCGTGCTGGAGGTCGGTGATGAAGGGCCGGGCCTGGAGCCCATTGACGCCCACCGAGTCTTCGAACGGTTTTATCGCACTGACTCCTCGCGCACCCGCGCGAGTGGCGGCACCGGCTTGGGCTTGTCCATCGTGGACTCGCTGGTGCGCGCCCACGGGGGCCGCGTCACAGTGGTGACTGCGCCGGGGAGGGGATGCCGCTTTCGAGTCGCATTGCCCCGGATTGTCGACGTGCCGACTACGCCCCGGCTGCCTGCAGATGCTCGAGCGCCGCAATGATCTTCACCTGGGCCTCATCCAGAGACTCGGGCGACGGGTTGCGATCGACGTGGGCGAAACCGAAGTCGGTCAGGTTGAAGGCCGGGAACACGTGCACGTGCAGGTGTGGAACCTCCAGCCCGGCGATGATCACACCGGCGCGTTCGGCTCCGAACGCCGCGCAGACCGCTTTTCCGATGCGCTGGGAGACCGCCATGACGTGGTTGAACAACGACGGTTCCACGTCCTGCCAATTGTCGACTTCGGCGCGCGGGACGACCAGGGTATGCCCCTGAGTCATCGGTTCGATGGTCAGAAACGCCACGACATCATCGTCTTCGTAGACGAATCGTCCCGGCAGATCGCGGTTGATGATCATGGTGAAGACGGACGGCATGCGCCCCAGCATAGGGTTTGGCTCAGGACAGCATTCGATCGATCTCGGTGATCGACCACGGGACCGAGTCATGGTGGTCCCGGTAGCCGAGTAGCGCCGGTGAAGGCCGGTCGAACCGACCCACGAAACCGCCCGCGGCGATGAGGATCTGGCCCGTCACCCGCTGGGAGAGGTCGCTGACCAGATAGGCGTAGAGCGACGCGGCGTACTCCGGCGGTGCGGCATCTAGCGCCCCCTGAGCGCTGATCTCGTCGAGCATGCCGCGCCGGCGAAGCGACTCGATATGGTTCTCGTAGTCGGTCCCCGTGGACAACCGCGTCTTGGCGCCCGGGCAGATCACGTTGGCACGCACGCCATGTTCCGCAAGTTCGGCGGCAATCGCCATGGTGAGTCCATTCACGGCACCCTTCCCGGCCGGGTACCCGGTACCGCCGTAGTCGCCGAGGAAAGCGAATGAACTCGTGTTGATGATCGACCCGCCACCCTGGGCGACCATCCTCGGTGCGGCCGCACGGCAGGTGGCCACTACAGTGCCGAGGTGGACGTCGATTAGGTCCCGGAACTCTCTCGGGCTGACATTGAGAATCGACGAACCGTTCGGCTCGGCAGTGCCCGCGCAATTCACTAATGCCTTGATCTGGCCGAACTCGTTCTCGCACAACGCGATCAGGTCGTCGGCCACAGCGTCGTCGGATGCCGAACCGGGGTACCCGACAGCCCGTCCACCGGCCGCGGTGATGGAGCCGACTGCCGCACGGACGGCGTCGCCATCACGGCCGTTGACCACGACACCGGCACCCAACTCGGCGAGAAGGGTTGCGACCGCGGCGCCGATCCCACGCGACCCACCGACAACGACGGCACCGAATCCGTCAAGCGGAAGGTCGGCCACGCTCAGGCCGGCGCCTGCCCGAACTGCATGCCCTCAAGGTTCCAGTAACCGCGCATATTGGTGATCAGACCGGCGTCGTCGACGAGGTAGCAGAACACTCCGCGCACGGTGCTGGTCATACCGCCTTCAAACTCGCTGCGCAGTACCAGGATGTGTGCCACTTCATTCGGCGAGCTGGACGGGAAGGTCTCCTCGCAGGTGACCCGCAGGGTGTTGGCGGCGATGTTGGCGTCATAGAACGCCGCGACCGCTTCCTTGCCGCGCACTCCGAGGCCATCGGGATTGGTGTAGGACGGCCCGATCGGATCCTCGATGACGACGTCCGGTGCCATCAGCGCCAACCAACCGTCGCGATCGTGAGATTGCACGCACCGCCAGGACTCCCGTGAGGCAGCCAGGGCGGGTGTCAGTTCGGTGGTCTTCTGCGTCAAGGTCAGCGATCCTCGTCGGTGTAGCGGATGACGCCACGGATATTGCGCCCCTCCAGCATGTCCTTATATCCGTCGTTGATCTGCTCAAGGCGGTACTGCCGGGTGATCATGTCGTCGATGTTGAGCTTGCCCATTTTGTACATCGACAGCAGTTGCGGGATGTCGTGGTGTGGATTGCCACCGCCGAAGATGGTGCCCTGCAGATTCTTCTGCATCAGGGTCAGCATTGCCAGGTTCAGCGTGACGTTGGTGTCAAGCATGCTGCCGATGGCGGTCATTACGCAGGTGCCGGACTTGGAGGTGATGTTCATGTAGTTGTCGACATCGGCACCATCGACCTCACCGACGGTGACGATGACCTTTTTGGCCATGAAGCCACCGGTCACTTCGGCGATACCCATCATGGCGGACTCGATGTCGGGATAGGCATGGGTGGCACCGAATTTCAGGGCCGCATCGCGTTTCCACTCGACTGGCTCGATGACGAAGATGTTTCGGGCTCCGGAGATGACAGCACCCTGCAGTGCAGCCATGCCGACGCCGCCGACGCCAACCACCGCGACGTCCTCGCCGGGCTTGATCTGTGCGGTGTGGGTGGCCGATCCGTAGCCGGTGGTGACACCACAGCCGACCAGGCAGGCCACCTCGAAGGGGATGGACGGATCGATCTTCACCACCGAGGACTCGTGCACCACCATGTAGGGCGAGAAGGTGCCCAGCAGTGTCATCGGGAACACCGGCATGCCGTCGGCGGTGTGGATGCGGTGTGTGCCGTCGGAGATAGCCACGCCGGCCAGCAGTCCGGCACCCAGATCGCAGAGGTTGCGAAGACCGGCCTGACATGACGGACACTTGCCACACGACGGGATGAACGACAGCACCACGTGGTCGCCGACCGCCACGTTTTCCACACCCTCACCGATCTCGGTGACGATGCCGGCGCCCTCGTGTCCGCCCAGGACCGGAAAGCCGAACATCGGGATGCCGCCGGTGACCAGGTGATGGTCGGAGTGGCACATGCCGGAGGCTTCCATCTGGATCTTGACCTCATTTTTCGCAGGGTCACCGATCTCGATCTGCTCGATCGCCCACGGCTGATTGAACTCCCTGATGAGCGCGCCTTTTGTCTTCACTGCAATCCTCCGACTGGCTGTGTGGCTGAGATAGAACGTGTTCTCGTGATGTGTCGCATCCTAGGACCTGACGGGTGTCAAGTCACCAGATCGGTACAGGAGCCTTCCCGAGTGGGTAGTAGCCGGGCAATTTCTCCCCGGCCAGGCTGCGCTCGATGCGTTCCTGCATGCCTTGAGAGAGTTTTCCCTCTTCTATGAGCTTGAGATACAGCTTCTGCACGTGACCGAAGTCGAAGAAATCACGCTGCCACTCGATCAACCCATCGGCATTGAGCCGGAACCAACTCCCGCCGATTCCGTATATCGTCGCCTGGTTTCCCTCGGCATCGGTCGCGACCTGCTTCCAGAAGCCGACCACCTCGCCGATCTTGTCGTCGATGATCACCTTCTGATAGGGGTAGCTCCAGCCCTCGAGACCGGCCATCTCATACCCGAGCGCGATATCGCGGATCTCGTCGCGGCCGACGCACATGACGTCCTCCTTGGGGCCGATGTTCCAGCCGTAGGTGGCGTCGGGTGCGAAGAATTCCGCCAGCCCTTTCCAGTCGCCCTTGCGTTCGGCTTCCCGGTTGGCGTCCATCCACCGCTGAATGAAGTCCTCCAACTGTTCTCTGGGCAATGCGGCCATGCTCTAGTTCTCCTTATCGATGATGAATAGCGCCCGGGTTGGACACGCCTCGACTGCTCGTTCGATGTCGGGCCGCGCCCCGTCAGGTGGTTGCGTGTCGAGGATCTCGACGGTGCCGCGCTTGGGAACGTAGAAGTAGTCCGGCGCCTCCAACTGGCACATGGCGTGTCCCTGGCACAGGTCCAGGTCGACGTCGACGCGGTAACTGCCCACGGATTCGACTCCTAGCCGGTGCGCTTGCGGTATCGGACCAGTGCGGGCCGGGCGAGCTGGACGACCATCTTGGAGTGGTCGTTGCGGTAGCTCTCGGGTGGCTGGACCATCTCGAAATCGTACTCGCGCAACAGAACAGAGAAGATCGCCTTGATCTGAATTGTGGCGAATGCAGCCCCGACACAGCGGTGCCGTCCGGCCCCGAAGGGAATCCAGGTCCAGCGGTGGAGTACATCGGCCTCGAGCGGCTTTTCGTATCGACTCGGATCGAAGGAGTCCGGGTCGGGAAAGTCCTCCGGGATGCGGTTGGAGATCGCCGGGGAGGCCGCCACGAAGTCGCCCTTGCGGATTGGGTGACCCTGAACCTCGAACTCGTCCTGGGCGACGCGCATCAGGATTATCAGCGGCGGATGCAGCCGCAGAGTCTCCTTGATGACGTTCTCCAGCTTTGGGATCTGCCGCAGCGCGTGGAAACTCACCTCCTGGCCGTCGGAGTAGAGGTCCTCGAGTTCGCTGGTGACTTCCGCGTAGACGCCGGGGTTGCGCATCAGCTCGATGAGCGTCCACGAGGACGTTCCGGAACTGGTGTGGTGGCCGGCGAACATCAGCGAGATGAACATGCCGGTGATCTCGTCTGCGGAGAAGCGCAGATTGCCTTCGTCATCCTTGATCGACACCAGCACGTCCAGCATGTCGCGATCGGACTTGTCCTCGGGCGGGTTAGCGATACGGCCATTCATGATCTCGCCCACCAACCCGACCAGACCCTCACGCGCCTCGTCGCGGATCCGGAAGCTCTCGATCGGTAGGTAGGGGTCGACGTAGCAGAGTGGGTCGGTACCGCGCTCAAGCAGGTGGTAAAAGTTCGCGAAACGGGAGTCGAGTTGCTCGCGGAACTTTGCCCCGATCAGGCAGGCGGTCGAGGTGTAGATGGTCAGCTCGGAGAAGAAGTCCAGAAGGTCGATTTCGCCGCTGTCCCCCCAGTTTTCGATCGCCCGGCGGACCTCGCGCTCGATTGTGGTGGCGTGGCTCTTCATGTGGTCGCCGCGCAGTGCGGAGTTGTGCAGCATCTCTTTGCGTCGCTCTGGACTGGCATCGAACACGACACCCTTGCCGAAGATCGGAGTCATGAACGGATACGCCTTCGCCTGGTCGAGATCCTCGTCGGCGGCGCGGAAAAAGAACTCGTTCGCTTCCTCCCCGGTCAACAGGATCACCTGCTTATCAGCCAGCTGAAAGGCGCCGACATCACCGCACTCCTCGCGCAGACGGCTCATCAGGCCGATCGGATCGGTACGGAATTCCTCGAGGTGACCGTGTTCGTCGGCGCCGCCGGACACCCGCCGGACTTCCTTCAATGGCGTGTTGGGGGTCACTGGTCCTCCGGGTATTTCAATTGCTGGCGTTCCTTGGGCGCACTGGACAGCGGTGCCTCGGGTTGCAGTTCCATCGTGGCGACGAACCCACCTCGCGGGGTCTCGGCGACGAAAGCGACCGCGCGGGCGAGGTCTGCCGCCCGCAGGAAGTAACTGTGGCGGGCCTGGCCCCATTTGGCCCAGTCCTCCAGGGCTGGAGCAATGGACTCCGGTGGCAGGTTCCAGCCCATGCCGGTCTGGGTCGGTCCGGGGTGAACGATCGAGGCTCGTACGCCGGTGCCCTCCAACTCCATCTGCAGATTGGTCACCATCGCGGTCAGGCCTGCCTTGGCGGCGCCGTAGGCACCCATGTGCGGACGCTGACGTGACGCGACATCGGAACCGATGAAGATCACGTCGCCACGCTGGCGAGACACCATGGCGGGCAGTACCGCGGTGGCCAGCCGGTTGGCTCCGATGAGGTGAATCTGGATCTGGGACTCGAAGTCTTCGGTGTCGATTTCATAGAGCCGCCCGAAGAAGGTATCGCCGGCGCCCGCGACGAGGATCTCGATATCGCCGAGTTCCTCGCCCGCCCGGCGCACGAATTCGCTGACCGAGTCTGCGTCGGTGACGTCAAGCGACAAAGCCACGGCCTCACCGCCACCCGCGCGGATCTGGCCGGCCAGCTCTTCGCATTTGTCCACACGTCGGGCGCCGAGGGCAACCGGGAATCCGCGCGCGGCAAGCTCGGCAGCGGTGGCGGCGCCGATCCCCGAGGACGCCCCGGCGATGATGACGGGCCGGCGGCTGGGGTGCGGTTCGAAGCGTGCCATCAGCGAAGCTTCACCGTTATCGGCAGGCTGGCAAACCCGCGCACGTTGCTCGAGTGCACGCGAACCGCACCGGCTTCGTCAAGCTCGTAGTCACGGATCCGTTTGAACAGCTCGGTGAGTGCGACGCGCGCCTCCATTCTGGCCAGGTGCGCGCCGAGGCAGAAATGCGCACCGCTGCCGAAGCTCAGTAGCTTCGAGCCGATATCGCGGCCGATCAGAAACTCGTCGGGGGCGTCGAAGACCCGTTCGTCTCGATGCGCCGAGCCGGGCACCAACAGGAGGGTGTCGCCGTCGTGCAGGGTGGTGCCGTAGAACTCGATGTCGGCGACGACAGTGCGGGCCAGTATTTGGCTGGAGGTGTCGTAGCGCAGCGTCTCCTCGACCCATAGCGGAATCCGGGAATGATCGGCGTGCACTCCCGCCAGCTGATCGGGGTTTACTGCGCCCCAGTAGGCCGCATTGCCAAGGAGTTTCGTGGTGGTTTCATTGCCGGCGACGACCATGAGGAACAGGAAGGCCATGATCTCTTCGTCGCCGAGGCGATCGCCGTCGATCTCAGCTTCCAGGAGCGCGGTCGTAAGGTCGTCGGTGGGTTTCTTCCGCCGCTGCGCCACCATGTCGGCGTAGTAGACCAACAGTTCCATCGACGCCTCGATCGCGGCCATCGGAACATCGGACACGCCATCCTCGCGGTGCATCACGCCATCGGCCAGCGCGCGAAGCCGGGCCCGGTCCGCTACCGGGACACCCATCAATTCAGAGATCACGTCCATGGGCAGCTTGCCGGCGAACTCGGCAATGAAGTCGAAATCGTCGGACTGCAGCGCGGTATCGAGATGCTCGGTGGTCAGTTCCAGGACCCGGGCCTCAAGCTCACGGATCCGCCGGGGAGTGAAACCTTTGGACACCAGTGTGCGCAGGCGCAGATGCCCCGGGTCGTCCATGGCCAGGAAGGACATGGTCCGGTAGGCCTCGGGTGTACGGGAGATGGGGTCCAGTGACACCCCGAGCTTGTTGGACAATTCGGTGCTGTTGCGGAAGCCCCTGTGCACATCAGCATGCCGCGTCAAGGCCCAGAAATTCAGTGCGTCGTTGCGGTACAGCGGTGCCTCGTCGCGCAGACGTTTGTAGTACGGATAGGGGTCTTCGTGAAGGTGGTAGTCGTAGGGGTCCAGCACCAGTGGAACGGTCTCAGCGGTCACTGGCCATCCCCATCGCTCGCCATCAGGATCAGACCGACGACATAGCCCAGCCGGTCAGCGATCTGCCGATAGGTGAACGCGCCGCTGCCGGCGTGGACCAGAGCGCCGAAGTAACTCATCTCCAGGGCCGCCACAGTGCGGGAATCGGCGTCAGGTCCGAGCGCGGATTTGATCCGCTTGTGAATTTCGGTGCCGATGCGGTCGCGGACCTTGCGTACGGCGGCATCGTTGCTCAACAGCGCGGTAGTGCAGGCGGCCGCCACCTCAGGCTCATCGGCAACCACGAGTGCCAGGCTGCGCAATGCCTGCTGCACCCGGTTGAGGCGTGCGTCGTTGACATCGATGAAGTAGGGGACCGCGCTCACCAGATCCAGATAAACCTCGGCGACCAGATGGTTCTTCGATGAGAAGTAGGTGTAGGCCGTCGCCGGTGCTACCTGCGCGCGCGCCGCCACACCGCGCACCGTCAGATCGGCATAGGACGATTCCTGAAGCATTTCCAGTGCGGCGCCGACCAGCTTGCGGAAGGTCTCCTCCTGCCGCGGCCGCCGGGTCGCGTCAGCCCGATCACGGGGGGCGGTCGCCACTGCATCACTGGACACATGTCCACCGTAATCACCGGTGCCGTCCCGATGCAAGAGAAGACACGGAACTACCACATCAACGCGGCCACTGCCGATCTAGGCCTTGCACAGTTCACAGCAGTGTGGATAAGGTTCGACCGGATTATCCGGACACGTGTCCATACAGTGGGGATGCCACTGCGGATGGCGGTACAGCAGTTATGTCACCGCGGATGGCGGTACAGCGGTTTAAGGAGCGCGGATGGCGATTGCAGCCGATCGCAACAGCGATCTCTTCATCGATGGAAAGCTCGTGGCAGGCGGTGCGGGTCGGTTTGCGAACATCAACCCGGCTACCGAAGAGGTGCTTGGCACTGCGGCCAACGCCGATGCCGAGGATATGAGCCGGGCCATCGACGCGGCCCGCCGCGCATTCGATCACACCGATTGGTCCACCAACACCGAGCTACGGGTGCGGTGTGTGCGCCAACTTCGCGACGCCATGCGTGAGCACATCGAGGATCTGCGCGAGATCACCATGGCTGAGGTCGGGGCGCCCCGCATGCTCACCGGGATGGCGCAGTTGGAGGGCCCGGTCGCCGACCTGAGCTTCGGCGCCGACACCGCGGAGTCCTATTCCTGGCGCACCGATCTGGGCGTCGCCAGTCCGATGGGAATCGCCACCCAGCGCACCATCGTCCGTGAGGCCGTCGGCGTGGTGGGGGCTATCACACCGTGGAACTTCCCGCACCAGATCAATCTTGCCAAGATCGGCCCGGCGCTCGCGGCCGGCAACACCGTGGTGCTCAAGCCCGCCCCGGACACCCCCTGGTGCGCAGCAGTACTCGGTGAACTTGTCGCCGAGCACACCGACATCCCGCCGGGAGTACTCAATATCGTGACGTCTGACGACCATGCGGTAGGGGCGATGCTGTCGTCCGATCCCCGCGTCGACATGGTGTCGTTCACCGGTTCGACGGCGACCGGCCGTGCGGTCATGGCCGCCGGCGCCGCAACGATCAAGAAAGTATTTCTGGAACTGGGCGGTAAGTCCGCGTTCCTGGTCCTCGATGACGCCGACCTCGCCGGGGCGTGCTCGATGGCGGCGTTCACCGCATCGATGCACGCCGGTCAGGGCTGCGCGATCACCACCCGCCTGGTGGTACCGAGGTCTCGCTACGACGAGGCCGTCGCCGCTGCCGCCGCCACCATGTCCGGGATGAAACCCGGGGACCCGCTAGATCCCGGAACCATATGTGGCCCAGTCATTTCCGCCCTTCAGCGCGATCGGGTGCAGTCCTATCTGGATCTTGCGATTGCTGAGGGCGGCACATTCGCGTGCGGTGGAGGACGACCCGCAGACCGTGACCGTGGGTTCTTCATCGAACCTACAGTGGTCGCCGGTTTAACCAATGACGCCCGGGTGGCGCGTGAGGAGATCTTCGGCCCGGTCCTCACGGTGATCGCCCACGACGGCGATGACGACGCGGTTCGTATTGCCAACGATTCGCCGTACGGGCTGTCAGGCACCGTGTTCAGTGCGGATCCGCAGCGTGCGCAAGCGGTGGCCAACCGGCTGAGGGTCGGCACCGTCAATGTCAACGGCGGGGTTTGGTATTCCGCAGACGTGCCCTTCGGGGGCTACAAGCAGTCGGGCGTGGGCCGGGAGATGGGTGTAGCCGGTTTCGAGGAGTACCTGGAGCTGAAAGTCATTGCAACAGCGGTCTAGTCAGGCCGGTCTAATCAGGCCGATCTAATCAACCCATGCGAGGAGGAACGATGGGACAGTTCGACGAGAAGGTCGGCATCATCACCGGTGCCGGTGGTGGCATCGGCCAGGCCTACGCAGAAGCACTGGCCCGCGAGGGTGCGGCGGTGGTCGTTGCCGATATCAACACCGAGGGCGCTGAACGGGTTGCCGCCGGGATCCGCGCCGAAGGAGGTAACGCACTGGCCGTGCCGGTAGACGTCTCGGACGTCGAGTCGACAAAGGCAATGGCCGATCGCACTTTGGCTGAGTTCGGCGGTATCGATTACCTGGTCAACAACGCTGCGATCTTCGGTGGCATGAAACTGGACTTCCTGGTCACCGTGGACTGGGATTACTACAGGAAGTTCATGAGCGTGAATATGGACGGAGCGCTGCTGTGCACTCGCGCCGTCTACCGAAAGATGGCCAAACGAGGTGGCGGCGCCATCGTCAACCAGTCCTCCACCGCGGCATGGCTTTATGCCAACTACTACGGACTCGCCAAGGTCGGTATCAATGGGCTGACCCAACAACTCTCACGGGAGTTGGGTGGGCAGAACATCCGCATCAACGCCATCGCGCCGGGCCCGATCGACACCGAGGCCAACCGAACCACCACCCCGCAGGAGATGGTGGCCGATATTGTCAAAGCCATCCCGCTGAGCCGGATGGGCCAGCCGGAGGACCTGGTCGGCATGTGTTTGTTCCTGCTGTCCGACCAGGCGAGGTGGATCACCGGGCAGATCTTCAACGTCGACGGCGGCCAGATCATCCGGTCGTAGTGAGGGAGTTCGGCAGTGGTTGATTCGGGGACTGATCCGAGGCTCGGCTATATCGGGCTGGGCAGTATGGGCGCGCCGATGGCCATGCGGTTGGTGAACTGGCCTGGCGGTCTGGTGGTGTTCGATGTCCGCGATGAGGTCATCGCGCCGTTCGCCGAGGCTGGTGCGAGCGTGGCCGGCAGTGTCGCCGACGTCGCCGCAGCCGACGTCATCAGCGTCACGGTGCTCAATGACGAGCAGGTCCGCGAGGTGGTGGCAGAGCTGGCCTGCCATGCCGCGCCGGGCACCGTGATCGCGATTCATTCGACTATCGGCGATGCCACCGCGGCAGAACTCGCGCGCGATATCGCACCGCAGGGCATCCACGTCATCGATGCGCCGGTCAGCGGGGGAGCGGGTGCGGCTGCCAAGGGTGAGCTGGCGACGATGGTCGGTGCGTCACGCGAGGTCTACGAGCGCGTCAAACCGATGTTCAAGCAGTGGGCGTCGCTGGTGATACATGCCGGCGAGCCGGGTGCCGGAACGCGGATGAAGTTGGCTCGCAACATGCTGACCTTCACGTCGTTCGCTGCCGCTGCTGAGGCGATGAAGCTGGCCGAGGCCGCGGGTCTGGACCTGCAGGCACTCGGACGAGTGGTTCGGCATACCGATGCGCTCACCGGAGGCGCGGGCGCAATCATGGTGCGTGATAACACCCACGAACTCGAACCCGGACACTGGCTCTACGACACCTTCACTCACACCCGCGGCCTAGGCGAGAAAGACTTGAGTCTGGCTCTGGCACTGGGGGAGTCAATCGACGTCGATCTGCCACTTGCCGAAGTGGCGCTCCGCAACCTGGCCGCTGGGCTCGGTGTACCGCATGAGCAATCAGCTCCACCCGAGAAGGAGTGAGAAATGGATGAGTTGCGCCGTAAGGGCCTAGCCAAGATGAACGAGGTATACGCCTGGGAGATGTCCGATATGCCCGGAGACTTCTTCGCACTGACCGTCGATCACCTCTTTGGCAACATCTGGAGCCGACCCGGACTGTCGATGCGAGATAAGCGGATCATCACGCTGTCGGTGGTAACCGCACTCGGCCTGCCGGACCTTGCCGAGATTCAGGTCAATGCCGCGCTGGAGAACGGCGAGATGACCTCTGATGAGTTGCGGGAGATGGCGCTGTTCATCACGCACTACGTCGGCTTTCCACTCGGCTCGGGCTTCAACGGTGTAGTTGAGCGGGTCGCTGCCAAACGGCGCAAGACGGCAGCCGCCGGCAAATCCGACGACAAGAAGGCCAACGCCGGCAATGCGGTGAAGATGCACGGTGGTAAGAAGTCCGCCACCGACACCTGAGGAGACGGCTTCCGATTAGGGTGAGATGCGTGCGCGTCCTCGTGATCGGATCCGGTGCCCGCGAACACGCCCTGTTGCTCGGGCTCAGTAAGGACCCGGGGGTCGACTACCTCGCGGTCGCGCCGGGCAACGCCGGCACAGCGACGGTGGCCGAACAGTACGACGTCGATGTCACCTCCGCCGATGCGGTCACCGCGCTGGCTAGCCAGCTGCGCGCCGACCTTGTGGTGATCGGCCCCGAGGTGCCGCTGGCTCTCGGTGTGGCCGACGCTGTTCGAGCCGCGGGCATCGCCTGCTTCGGCCCGTCCAAGGATGCCGCCCGGATCGAGGGTTCCAAGGCCTTCGCCAAGGATGTGATGGCCGCCGCCGGCGTGCGCACCGCCGCCAGTGAGATCGTCGACAGCCCCGCCCGTCTCGATGCCGCTCTGGACCGGTTCGGCCCCGCCGTCGGTCAGCCTGCGTGGGTGGTCAAAGACGACGGCTTGGCGGCCGGTAAGGGTGTGGTCGTCACCGCCGAGCGCGACGATGCCCGGGCACATGCCGCCGCCCTGCTGGATGCCGGTCACCCGGTGTTGCTGGAGTCCTACCTCGACGGCCCGGAGGTGTCACTGTTCTGTCTGGTCGACGGTGCGACGGTAGTGCCGTTGGTGGCGGCTCAGGATTTCAAGCGGGTCGCCGACGGTGATGCCGGGCCCAATACCGGCGGCATGGGCGCCTACGCACCGTTGCCATGGCTTCCGAAATCCGCGGAGTCCGCGATCGTCGGTGATGTGGTCGAACCCGTTGCGGCCGAGATGGTGCGCCGAGGTTGCCCATTCTCGGGTCTGTTGTATGCCGGATTGGCGATGACTTCCACGGGGCCCGCGGTGGTCGAGTTCAACTGCCGCTTCGGTGATCCCGAGACGCAGGCGGTATTGGCTCTGCTGACATCGCCGCTGGGTGGTGTGTTGTACGCGACGGCGACCGGAACCCTGGCCGATTTCCCGCCACTGCAGTGGCATGACGGCTACGCGGTGACCGTCGTGCTGGCCGCGGAGAACTACCCGGGCCGCCCCCGCTTCGGGGATGTCATCACCGGCGCGGAGGCGGACGGTGTGCTGCACGCCGGCACGTCCCGCCGCGAAGACGGTGCCGTGGTCTCCTCCGGCGGGCGGGTGCTGTCGGTCGTCGGAACCGGTGTCGATCTGTCGGCGGCGCGTGCCGCCGCATACGGGGTGTTGTCGTCAGTTCGATTGCCGGGCGGTCATTTCCGCACCGATATCGGACTTGCTGCGGCCGAGGGCCGGATCACGTTGTGAGTGGTCCCGACCGCCGCATTGCCATCAGGGCCGAGCGCGCAGGCGCGAGATGGCAGTCGTCTGAGATCTCACGCCGTCAGCAGTGGAGCTATCCAGCTGATTTCGGCGGGTAGCTGAGCGCTCCAGAAGCCGGCGTCATGCCCGCCCGCGGAGAAGCCACCGGCCGGCGGGCTCGGCAATTGTGCGATGAATTGTTTGGTGGCCGCATAGAACGGGTCGCTGTAACCGCAGTCGATCCGGATGGGTATCGATGCCAGCGCGGGAAGGCCGAACACACTGTTGGCGGCGAAGTCGTCGGGTCCGTCGAACGCGCCGGGCGCGCTCGCACCCGAGGATAGCCATAGCGCCGGGCTGACCGCGCAGATCGCCGCGGTGCGGGCCGCACCCAGTCGCGCGCCCAGCAGTAGCGCGCCGTAGCCACCCATTGACCACCCGAGGAACCCCACCCGCGAGGTGTCCAGGCCCCGTTCGCCGAGCATCGGAAGTAACTCGCCCAGCACCATCGCACCGGCGTCTTCACCCCAGTTGCGCCGGTGCCAGTAGCTGCCGCCACCGTCGACGGCGACGACCGCGAATGGCGGTAGGCCGGCGCTGACCGCCTGGGCCAAACCCTGTTCGACACCGCCGGCCATGACCGCGGCGGCATCACTGCCCTTGCCGTGGAGGGCGATCACCGGTCGCAGTGCCCCGGTCTGACCTGGCGGGCGCGCGATGGCGAAGTTGGTGGGGACTCCGCCGCGCGCGGTCGAGACGAACGATCCGGTGATGAGTGTCGGCGATGCGTTTGCGTGCCACGGCGTGAGCGTCGTACCGAGTGCGGCGACACCGGCTGCACCGGCTCCCAACCGAAGGGCGGCGCGCCGACTGATGTTCGCCATTCCACCATCCTGCCTCACCAGTCACGTCTTCGCGCAAAGCACGATGTGCGCTGCGGTGCGACTGGCAGCATGGCGAAGGTGACCGCAGCGGTTACCCCCAAAGGAGAAAGACGGCGGTACGCGCTCGTCAGCGCGGCCGCTGAGTTGTTATGCGAAGGCGGGTTCGACGCGGTGCGCCATCGGGCGGTCGCGCGCCGGGCCGGATTGCCGCTCGCGTCGACGACCTATTACTTCTCATCGTTGGACGAGTTGGTCGGGAAGGCCGTCGAGTACATCGGAGCCGCCGAGGCCACCCAACTGCGGGCCCGGGTGCAGGATCTGCCGCGACGGCGCCGCAGCACCGGTGCTACCGCCGACATGCTGCTCGAACTGCTGGCAGGTGAGCAGAGCAGCGAGCAGTTGATCTCGCGCTACGAGCGATATATCGCCTGCGCGCGGCATCCGGCGCTGCGTGGTGTCGAGCGGCGACTGCTGCAACAGCGCGTTGATGCTGTCGTCGAGGCCGTGAACCGCTCGGGCCGATGTGCCCGGGTGGACATGGTGACCGCGCTGGTTTGTGCGGTCGACGGGGCGGTGGTCTCGGCACTTGTTGCCGATACCGGCGGTCCCCGCGAAATCGTCCGTGCAACCCTTATTGATGTGATTGACGTACTGGCTCCGATCGAGCAGCGGGTGTGATCTTGGATTTTTCCGCTGTCACCCGCCCGGTGACGGATCTGCTTGATGGCGCGATGGATCGCGCGCTGGTGCTCGGCTACACCCGGATCGGCTCCGGGTTACGGCGGCGCTGGTGGCCGGCCGACCCGGCTCCGGATTCGTTGATCGGAAAGCGCGTTCTGGTAACCGGTGCGACGGCCGGCATCGGCCTGGCCATGGCGCGGGAGTTCGCCGGGCTCGGGGCGACGGTGCATCTGCTGGGTCGCAATGCTGCCAAGGTGCGCGGTCGCGTCGCCGAGATCGTCGATGAGCTTCCTGGCGCGGATGTGGTCGGAGAGGTGTGTGATGTCTCCGACCTCGAGGCGGTCGCGACCTGGTGCGCTGACTTCTCCACCCGGGTACCGGCGCTGGACGGGCTGGTTCATAACGCGGGTCTGATGCCCTCACAGCGCGTTGTCACCCGTGAAGGTCATGAGGTACAGCTGGCCACCCACATCCTCGGTCCGCATCTGATGACCGAGCGGTTGCTGCCGTTGTTGCGCGCGGCCCGCGGAGCCTCGGTCGTGTTCGTGTCCTCGGGCGGCATGTACAGCAGCCCATTGGTGATCGACGACCTGGAGTCCAGTCAGGGCTACAACGGGGTTCGCACCTACGCCCGCACCAAGCGGATGCAGGTGGTCCTTGCCGACTCCTGGGCCCGACGGCTTGCCGGCACCGATATCCGGGTGGAGAGCATGCACCCGGGATGGGTGGATACCCCGGGGGTGGCGGAGTATCTGCCCCGCTTCCGCGTCATCACCAAGCCGCTGCTGCGGGGGGTGGCCGACGGCGCCGACACCGCAGTGTGGCTGGTGGCGACCCGACCACCGTCGGAGCCCGGCCATTTCTGGCACGACCGCGCCCAGCGACCGACCACCTTCGGCTGGCAGCGCCACGAGAACCCTGCCAAGGTGCGCCGGTTCCTCGATGAGGTCAGTGCAATGACCGGTACTTCTGACGCGTGGACGGGTCTTCGGGGTTGAGCTGTGCCGGTGTGACGATGCATCCGGTATCCGTCTCCCCGTACACCGTCACATCGTTGGGCCGTTCGCTCGCAAATCGCGCGATGTAGGCGCAGAGCACCGCATCGATGGGATCTTCGGCCCTGCGTAGGTGGGCCTTGCGGGTTGCGGTCTGCACACCATGTCGCAGATCTGTCCATCCAGCGGATCGGAGGTCGATGGCCGGGCTGGCTGTCTGCAACCCTTCGATGAAATCTATGAGCCGAAGTAACTCCGACTGCAGCTGCGGAAATTCACGGCCCTGCTTCTGCTTGTACTTCAGTGTCCGGTCGAGGCCGAACAGCACCACACTGGCGGCATGGGGATACACCTCGAGGGCGCGCCTGGGTGATGACGAGCGAGGGTCCAGGTCCAGGTCCAGTGCCGCGCACAGTCGTGCTGCCCGACCACCATCGGCGAACCAGGTCAGGCCGGTGTTGGCCGGATGCGCGCCGGCGTCGAAGCGGCGGAAGTCGCGGTTCAGTGCGGCCTCGCACGGACGATTCCCCGAGGTGTTGGTGACGACCAGCGGTGCGTCGAAGGCCACCACACAATCACCGTCGACAAAGGGTGTCAGTTGCGCCAGGACGTCCGCGTCATCGCCAGCCACCGCCACATGGCAGAGGGCGCCGTGGCTGTCGAGTGCGGCCACACCTGTCGGGCTGCGCTGACCCCAGGCCAGGTCGACTCCCACGAAGTACACACCCCAAACCGTAAGCTGTGTGATTGTGACCACCCGTGCCGCGATCCCCAACGTGCTGGCCAACCGGTACGCCAGCGCCGAAATGGTGGCGATTTGGTCGCCGGAGGCCAAGATTGTCGCTGAGCGCCGACTCTGGTTGGCGGTGCTGCGGGCGCAACGGGAACTCGGTGTTGAGGTCCCCGAGGCGACGATCGCCGACTACGAACGGGTTGTCGAGCAGGTCGACGTGGCATCGATCGCGGCGCGCGAGCGCGTTACGCGCCATGACGTCAAAGCCCGTATCGAGGAGTTCAACGCCCTCGCCGGTCACGAACACGTCCACAAGGGCATGACGAGCCGGGATCTGACCGAGAACGTCGAGCAGTTGCAGATTCGGCAGTCGCTGCAACTCGTGCATGCCCGCGGAGTGGCCGTCGCGGCCCGTCTTGCTGAGCGGGCGACCCGCTATCGGGACCTGGTGATGGCCGGGCGTAGCCACAATGTCGCCGCCCAGGCCACCACGCTGGGCAAGCGGTTCGCCTCCGCGGCCGAGGAGACGCTGATCGCGGTGACCCGTATCGGCGATCTCCTCGACCGCTACCCACTGCGCGGCATCAAAGGCCCAATGGGCACCGCGCAGGACATGTTGGATCTTTTCGACGGTGACGCGGATCGTCTCGCTGAACTCGAGGGACGCGTCGCGGACTTCTTGGGCTTCACCGCAGTATTCGACAGTGTGGGCCAGGTGTACCCGCGGTCACTGGACCACGACGTCATCTCGGCACTGGTGCAACTCGGCGCCGGGCCCTCGTCGCTGGCGCACACCATTCGGCTGATGGCCGGTCATGAACTGGCCACCGAGGGCTTCGCGCCGGGACAGGTCGGATCCTCGGCCATGCCGCACAAGATGAACACCCGCAGTTGTGAACGGGTCAACGGTTTACAGGTGGTGCTGCGTGGCTACGGCTCGATGGCCGCGGAACTGGCCGGCGCGCAATGGAATGAGGGCGACGTGTTCTGCTCGGTGGTTCGCCGGGTGGCGCTGCCCGATGCGTTCTTCGCCGTCGATGGTCAGATCGAGACGTTCCTCACCGTGCTCGAGGAATTCGGCGCCTATCCCGCGGTGATCCAGCGTGAACTGGATCGCTATCTGCCGTTCCTGGCCACCACCAAGGTTCTCATCGCAGCGGTACGCGCCGGTGTGGGCCGCGAAGCCGCCCACGAGGTGATCAAGGAGCATGCGGTGGCTGTCGCGCTGGCCATGCGGGAACGCGGAGCCGAGCCGGATCTGCTCGACAGGCTGGCTGCCGATCCGCGGTTGCCGTTGGACCGGGCCGCACTGGACGCTGCCATGGCCGACACTGAGTCGTTCACCGGGGCGGCGGCAAGTCAGGTGGATCGGGTGGTCGCAGCGGTCGGTGAATTGGTGAGTGCCTACCCGGATGCGGCCAATTACACTCCGGGCGCGATTCTGTAATCCGATGTCGCACAGGGACGTCGAATTGAGCGATATCGACTTCACCGATCTTGATAACTTCGCCGACGGATTCCCTCACCCTTTGTTCGCGATCCATCGCCGCGAAGCCCCGGTCTTCTGGCATGAGCCTACCGAGAACACTCCAGACGGCGAGGGCTTCTGGTCGGTGGCCACCCATGCTGAAACCCTTGCGGTTCTCAAGGATCCGGTGACGTATTCCTCGGTTACCGGGGGAGAGCGGCCCTTCGGCGGCACCCTGCTGCAGGACCTATCCGTCGCCGGTCAGGTGCTCAACATGATGGACGATCCTCGGCACGCGCGAATCCGGCGGCTGGTGAGCTCGGGCCTGACTCCGCGCATGATCCGCCGCGTGGAGGACGACCTGCGCGTTCGAGCCCGTGCTCTGCTCGACGGGATCGAGCCCGGTCGGGCCTTCGACTTCCTCGTCGATGTGGCTGCTGAGCTGCCGATGCAGATGATCTGCATCCTGCTCGGTGTGCCGGATGCCGAACGCCATTGGTTGTTCGAAGCCATCGAGCCGAGTTTCGACTTCGGTCGGTCTCGCAAGGGTGAGGTCGGGCGGCTGTCGGTCGAAGATGCCGGTTCGCGCATGTATACCTACGGCACCCGGCTTATCGCGGAGAAGCGTTCCGACCCCGGCGACGACATGCTGTCCATCGTGGCTAACGCCACGGTTGAGGATCCCGATGCGCCGTCGATGTCTGACACTGAGCTGTACCTGTTCTTCAGCCTGCTGTTCAGTGCGGGCGCGGAGACCACCCGCAATGCAGTCGCCGGCGGACTTCTCGCCCTTGCCCAGCATCCCGACCAGTACCGGCGGCTGCGGGAGACCCCGGCGCTACTGGCGAGCGCTGTTGAGGAGATGGTGCGGTGGACCACACCGTCGCCGTCAAAGCGGCGCACTGCCACCCGCGACACCACCCTTGGCGGGAATTGGATCAAGGCCGGGCAGAAGGTACTGGTGTGGGAGGGTTCGGCCAACCGTGACGAGGCCGTCTTCCGGCATGCCGATCAGTTCGATGTCGGCCGCAATCCAAACCCGCACCTGGGTTTCGGGCAGGGTGTGCACTACTGCCTGGGTGCCAACCTGGCCCGGCTCGAACTGCGGGTGCTCTTCGAGGAGTTGCTGACGCGGTATTCATCCGTGGGCATCGTCGCACCGGTGGAATGGACCCGCAGCAATCGGCACACCGGGATCAGGCACCTGTTCGTGGCACTCAACCCGTAGACAATTCAACCCGTGGACAATTCAGGGCGCCGAAGTCACTCTCGCCACACCCGCAGAACGTAACTCCAGTGCCGCCAGGCCGCGCACCGCGTCCGGATCCTCGCGCCGCCACGCACCGACCGGGTCCCCGCTGACCTCTGTCAGCTTGCGCAACGGCCGGTTGGCCAGCGCCCGCAACGCGAGTAGTTGCTCGCCGGCGGGGGTTTGGGCCAACGTGATCACGGTCCACTTGCGGCGGAAGAACCTGATCCGCAAGAACAGCCACGGCATGCAGATCGCGAGGATGGGAGGGGCGGCCACGGCGAGGGCCAGCAGCACTGCCAGCCAGGTGGCAGTGGTGTTGAGGTTCTGTCCGGCGCCGGCCAGGTCGAGGGCCGCCTTGCTGGCGGCCCGCAGCGGTGTGGACACCGCGTCGCCGACCAGGGGGATCCGGTCGGCGCTGTCGCCGGCTGAATTGAGGTTTTCCGAGATGCCGGTTGCGCCATCTTGGACCTGGGTGCCCACCCCGGCAATCGCCGCGATCGCATGATGTACGCCGAGGCCGACAAGCACCCAGATGCTGATCCACAAGGCGACGAGCAGGTCACTGACCACCTGTGCGGTCAGCCTGCCCGGGGTGGTGGCGTAGGGAAGGAAGCGCGATTTCATGAGTGTGATCCCAGCACAGTCGCCCGACCGGCGGCCGATAGGCTGACCCGGTGCGTCCTGCCCTGACCGATTACCGCCACCTGGCCAGCGGCAAAGTTCGTGAGCTGTACCGAATCGACGATGAGCACCTGCTGTTTGTAGCTTCTGACCGCATCTCGGCCTTCGATTACATCCTCGACACCCTCATCCCGGATAAGGGCCGCATCCTGACCGCGATGAGTACGTTCTTTTTCGGTCTTGTCTCGGACCGCGGAGGGGCGCCCAACCACCTTGCCGGCCCACCGGATGATCCACGTATCCCCGCCGATGTGCTCGGCCGTGCCCTGGTGGTGCGACAACTCGATATGGTGCCGGTCGAGTGCGTCGCGCGCGGTTATCTGACCGGCTCGGGACTGCTGGACTACCAGCGCACCGGAGCGGTGTGCGGTATCGCACTGCCTGCCGGGCTCGTTGAGGCCAGCAGGTTCGACCGCCCATTGTTCACGCCCGCGACCAAGGCTGAACTCGGCGCCCACGATGAGAACGTCTCGTTCGACCGGGTCGTCGAGATGATCGGCGCCGAGCGCGCCGAGCAATTACGCGCTCTGACACTTCAGACCTACAACCTGGCCGCCGAGCACGCACTCAGCAAGGGAATCATCATCGCCGACACCAAATTCGAGTTCGGTGTGGATCGTGACGGGCAACTGGTGCTCGCCGATGAGGTATTCACCCCGGATTCGTCGCGGTACTGGCCGGCCGACAGTTACACCGAGGGTGTGGTGCAGCCCAGCTTCGACAAGCAGTTCGTGCGCAACTGGCTGACCGGATCGGAATCCGGGTGGGACCGCCGGGGCACAGCCGCGCCGCCCCCACTGCCGGAATCCATAGTTGAGTCGACCCGTGCTCGCTATATCGAAGCCTACGAACGGATTTCGGGTTTGAAGTTCACCGACTGGATCGGCCCTCAGGCGTGACCGCTCCGACCCCGAGACGTATCGACACCCGCCGGGTTCACCACGGCGACCTCTTCGTCGACCCGTATGAGTGGATGCGCGACAAGTCCGACCCGGAGGTGATCGCCCACCTTGAGGCGGAGAACACCTACGTCGAGGCGCAGACGGCCTATCAGGAACCCCTGCGGCAGCAGATCTTCGATGAGATCAAGTCGCGAACCAAGGAAACCGACCTTTCAGTGCCGGTGCGTCGCGGCGACTGGTGGTACTACGGCCGTAGCTTCGAAGGCAAGCAGTACGGCGTGCACTGCCGGCGTCCTGCCGACGGACCCGATGATTGGGAGCCTCCGGTTCTGGACGAGCACACTCGCGTTCCGGGCGAACAGGTTCTGCTCGATGAGAATGTCGAAGCTGACGGCCACGACTTCTTCTCACTCGGTGCCAGTAGCGTAAGTATCGACGGCAACGTTTTGGCCTACTCCACCGATATCGTCGGCGACGAGCGATACACCCTGCGGTTCAAGGACTTACGAACCGGCGAGCTTTATTCGGATGTGATTGCCGGTATCGGCCTAGGAGTCACCTGGGCCGCCGATAACGCAACGGTCTACTACACCACCGTCGACGATTCGTGGCGTCCCGATACCGTGTGGCGCCACGGCCTCGGCTCAACCGGACCCGACGAGCAGGTTTTCCACGAACCAGACGAACGGTTCTGGGTGGCGGTGGGACGTACCCGAAGCAACGCTTACATCCTGATCGCGGCCGGATCGTCGATCACCTCCGAGGTCCGGTTCGCCGACGCATCCGAACCCCAGGCATCCTTCACCGAAGTGCTACCACGCCGTGAAGGTGTCGAATACTCCGTCGAGCACGCCGTGATCGGTGGCGAGGACCGGTTCCTGATCCTGCATAACAACGGCGCACCGAACTTCACTCTGGTCGATGCCCCGGTGGACAACCCAGGTACACAGTCGACATTGATCGCTGCGCGTGACGATGTCCGCCTCGAAGGTGTCGACGCGTTCGCCCACCACATCGTCGTCCACTACCGGCGAGAAGCCCTGGCACGGTTGCAGCTGTGGCCGATCGGCGATGGTTACGGCACTCCGGAGGAGATCAGCTTCGATTCGGAGTTGATGGCCTCTGGGCTGGCCGGCAATCCGAACTGGAACCCACCACGGCTGCGGATCGGCGTGACGTCGTTCATCACCCCGATGCGGATCTACGACATCGACTTGGCATCCGGTGAGCGAATCCTGCTGCGCGAGCAACCGGTTCTCGGCGACTACCGCCGGGAAGACTATGTCGAGCGCCGCGACTGGGCGTTAGCCCCGGACGGAACCCGCATCCCGATCTCGCTCATCCACCGCTCCGGCGTCGAGACTCCGGCTCCGGTGGTGCTCTATGGTTATGGCGCCTACGAGTCCTCAGAGGACCCGCGGTTCTCCATCGCTCGACTCTCGCTGCTCGACCGCGGCATGATCTTCGCAATCGCTCACGTCCGCGGCGGTGGAGAGATGGGAAGGCTCTGGTACGAACAGGGCAAGTTACTCGAAAAGAAGAACACCTTCACCGACTTCATCTCCGCTGCGCGCCATCTCATTGATTCGGACCTGACCCGATCGACTAACCTCGTCGCACTTGGCGGCAGCGCGGGTGGACTGCTGATGGGTGCGGTGGCAAATATGGCACCGGATTTGTTTGCGGGAATCCTCGCGCAGGTTCCGTTCGTTGATCCCCTCACTACAATTCTGGATCCGTCGTTGCCGTTGACGGTCACCGAATGGGACGAGTGGGGAAACCCGCTGGCCGATGCCGACGTCTACGCCTATATGAAGTCGTACTCGCCCTACGAGAATATCGATGCCAAGCGGTATCCGGCGATTCTGGCGATGACATCGCTCAACGACACCCGGGTGTTCTATGTCGAACCCGCCAAATGGGTTGCCGCGCTGCGTCACGTCAAGACAGATCCGCATCCGGTGCTGTTGCGCACTCAGATGGCGGCAGGCCACGGTGGTATCAGTGGCCGTTACGAGCGGTGGAAGGAAACCGCGTTCCAATATGCCTGGCTGCTGGCAACCGCAGACCCGCAGCGATTCGGATCGCAGGCGCGGTAGTCTCTGCGCCATGTCCCTGGCAGAGATTCCGCTCACCACACTCGATGGAAACCCCACCTCGCTGGCGCAGTACGACGGCCGAGCGCTCCTGGTGGTCAATGTCGCGTCCAAGTGCGGTCTGACGCCGCAGTACGGCGCGCTGGAGCAGTTGGCCCGCGATTACGCGGACCGCGGTTTGACGGTCATCGGGGTTCCGTGCAATCAGTTCATGGGACAGGAGCCGGGCACGCCCGAGCAGATCGCCACGTTTTGTTCCACCACCTATGGTGTGACGTTTCCGCTGTTGGCCAAGGTCGACGTCAACGGGGCCGACCGTCATCCGCTCTACGCGCGGCTGACCGAGTCCGCCGACGCAGGTGGCGAAGCCGGTGATGTGCAGTGGAACTTCGAGAAGTTCCTTATCGCCCCCAACGGCGAGGTGGTCAATCGGTTCCGTCCCCGAACTGAACCGGACGCTCCTGAAGTGATCGCCGCTATCGAATCGGTTCTGCCGCGCTGACCACTGACATCCACTTGGGCGTCACCGAATAGACACCTGCTTTCGCGATACTCCCAGGTGTGTCAGCAGAGTTGATCGTGTCGGTGTCCGGGATCAGCAATCGGACATTGCCGCATCTCGATGATCTGCGTCGGCAACTTGAGGCCCGTGGTGTGCCGCTGTCGCTGTTCGTTGCGCCCCGGCTGAAAGACGGCTACCGCCTGGACTCCGACGACATCACTGTCGATTGGCTGCAGACTCGTCGACTGGCCGGAGACGCGGTAGTCCTACATGGGTTTGATGAGGCCGCCACCAAGCGGCTACGCAGCGAATTCGCGACGCTACCCGCACACGAGGCGAATCTTCGCCTGATCGCCGCCGATCGCACCCTGGAGCAGCTTGGTTTGCGGACAAGGTTGTTCGCGGTACCCGGCTGGACCACCTCGGCCGGAACGGTCACCGCGCTGCCGCACAACGGTTTTCGCCTCCTGATCGGGCTCTATGAGACCATCGACCTGCTGCGCGGCCGGACTCTGCACGGACGGGTAATCGGTATTGGCGCGGGATTTCTCACCGAACCGTGGTGGTGTCGGACGGTGGTTCTCTCCGCTGAACGCACGGCTCGACGCGGTGGGACGGTGCGATTGGCTGTGTCAGCCCGGCAACTCGGCAAGCCGGGTCCCCGGCAGGCGGTGCTGGATGCCATCGACCTCGCACTGATGCACGGTTGCACCCCGGTCGTCTACCGGTGGGACCCGGATCCAGCGCTCGCCGACGCAGCCTGATATCGATAACGCTTAGCGCGCTGTTCCGCTCGCAGTGGTGGCAATTCCACCGTCGACCGGGATCACGGCCCCGTTCAGGTAGGAGCCGGCCCGGCTGGCCAGGAAGATCGCGATCCCGGCCATATCGTCGTCGCGGCCGATCCGGCGCAGCGGGGCCGAGGCCGCGATCGCGTCGCCGAATGCCTCCAGGGTCGCAGCCATCATCTTCGACGGGAATGGTCCGGGTGCCACCGCGTTGACGGTGATGTGCTGGGGCCCGAGTTCCTTGGCCAGCACTCGGGTCAGCTGGTGGATCGCGGCCTTGCTCGTCGAGTACGAATAGGTTGTCATCGGGCTGACGTGGATGCCATCGATGCTGCCGATATTGATGATGCGCGCCGGGTCGTCCTGGGTTCCGGCTTTGCGCAGCGCGGGCAGTAATTCCTGGACCATCCAGAACGGCGACTTGACGTTGAGGTCGAGTACCCGGTCCCATGCTGCGGCGGGGAAGGTCTCCAAGGGCTCACCCCAGGTGGCACCCGCGTTGTTGACCAGGATGTCGAGGGTGTCGGTCCCACTCATCACGTCGGTGGCCAACCGCCTGCACTCTTCCTGGCGGGACAGGTCAGCCGCGACGGCACGAACGTCGCCGAACTCCGAGAGCACCGCGACGGCCTGTTCGCAGGCGTCGGCCTTGCGCGAGCTGACCACGACGCGCGCGCCGGCCTGAAGAAGGCCGCGCGCGATCATCATCCCGATTCCGCGGGTGCCGCCGGTGACCAGTGCCGTCTTGCCGCCAAGTCCAAAAAGTCTCTCAAGGTCGGCTGCGCTCACAGGTGTTCCCTTCTTTTGTTCAGAACCGGACCGAGTTCTCCTCGGTCAGTATCCGGAAGTCGGTGTCGGTCATTTCGGCCAGCCGACCGTAGAAGATGCCGCGGGCTTCCGGGGCAATGATGCCCTGATGGATGGGAACGGCGTGCCGGGGCGCCACCGCGCGCAGATAATCCACCGCCTCGGAGATCTTCATCCACGGTGCCGCGGCCGGAGTGGCGAGCACATCGATCGGCTCATCGGGGACGAACAGCGCGTCGCCCGGGTGCATCAGCCTGGCGCGGTGTTCGTCATCGCCGATCAGGTAGGAGATGTTGTCGATCACCGGGATCTCGGGGTGGATGACAGCGTGGCGGCCGCCGACCCCACGGACGGTCAACCCGTCGATGGTGAATTCGTCACCGACGTGAACCGCACGCCAGTCACCGCCGAGTTGGTCGGCGGTCTGCGGGTCGGCGTACAACGCGGCACCGGGGTTGGCCTCAACCAGAGCGGGCAGGCGCTGCGGGTCGGCGTGGTCTGGATGCTGGTGGGTGATCAGGATCGCCGAGAGCCCTGTGATGCCCTCGAAACCGTGGGAGAAGGTGCCCGGGTCAAACAGCAGCTGCGCGACACCAAACTCTGCCAGCAGGCATGAATGCCCGAAGTGCGTCAGTTCCATGCTTACGATTGTGCTCGCACAGGAGGCGGCGTATGCGGATGGTCCTCACATCGGTGGTGATGGCCTCGTTGATCGCCGCGGCGCCACCGGCGAGCGCCGAGCCGGCCGGCACCTGCCCCCCGGCCTGCAACCGTATTCCCGACACCGCGTGGATCGCACCGTCGTCGGTCCCGTTGCACTCTCGCTACGACTGGCCTGAGCTTGCCGGGGTTGCGGTGACCGCCCGATCGCCGCGGTTCCGATTTGAGGAACTGTGTGGCAGCCCACCGCTCAGAGCGGACCCGCGCAGTTTCGCGGTCGCCGAGCGCGCGGTGGTGACCAACGCCGCCGGGCAGTGGCAGATGCAGGCCCAGGTTCTGCACTGGCGCGGCGAGACATGGTGGGGTGGCCAGCTTGCCCGGGATACGTTCGCCGCCGCGGTCACCGCGTTACGGGCCTGCCAGCAGACCAACGCCGCGGCGTCTCCATCGCTGACCCTGGAAGAGCCGGTTCAGATGGCCGCAGCCGTCAGCGGCCCGGTGATCCTCCACGAGTATCTGCTTGCTGATCCGATCAACAGCACCATCACCGAACTGGCGCTGTGGTCGGACTCTCCACCGCAGACTCCCTGGCCCACGGTTACCGACGAGACCGTTCTCGACGCGCTCGCCGCGCCGCTGTGCACGGCATACATAGGTTCGTGCCCGTGACCCGACGCTAGGATCAAGCTGCATCATCCGCCGCGTCAGAGGAGCTCCAGTGCCCCGGGTTGTTGTCC
Source organism: Mycobacteriaceae bacterium (assembly GCA_037138615.1). Taxonomy (GTDB): domain Bacteria; phylum Actinomycetota; class Actinomycetes; order Mycobacteriales; family Mycobacteriaceae; genus Mycobacterium. The sequence continues at coordinate 53,266 of JBAXIA010000006.1, forward strand.
ACGTGATGCCCAAAGCCGAGATTCTCGACCCACAGGGCCAGGCTATCGTCGGCGCGCTGGGCCGCCTTGGCCATGCCGGTATCTCAGAGGTTCGGCAGGGCAAGCGATTTGAGCTCGAGGTCGACGATTCGGTGACCGACGATCAACTCGCCGAGATCGCCGAGTCGCTACTGGCCAACACGGTCATCGAGGACTGGTCGGTCAGCCGGGACCCCTCATGAGCGCTCGCGTGGGGGTCATCACCTTCCCCGGCACCCTTGATGACATCGACGCCGCGCGCGCAGTACGTCTGGCCGGAGCCGAATCGGTGAGCCTCTGGCATGCCGACGCCGATCTCAAGGGTGTTGACGCCGTCGTAGTGCCCGGCGGATTCTCCTACGGCGACTATCTGCGCTGCGGGGCCATTGCCAAGTTCGCACCGGTGATGGGCGAGGTAGTTGCCGCGGCCGGGCGCGGAATGCCGGTGCTCGGAATCTGCAATGGTTTTCAAGTCCTGTGCGAAGCCGGCCTGCTACCCGGTGCGCTGACCCGAAACGCCGGTCTGCACTTCATCTGCCGCGATGTGTGGCTGCAGGTGGCCTCCACAACGACGGCCTGGACGTCGCGCTATGAGCTGGGTGCTGAATTGCTCGTACCGCTGAAGTCTGGCGAAGGATGCTATGTGGCAAGCGAATCCGTGCTCGACGAACTTGAGGCCGAAGGCCGGGTGGTATTTCGATACGCCGACAACCCCAATGGCTCGATGCGCGGGATCGCCGGAGTCAGTTCGGCCAACGGTCGGGTGGTCGGGCTGATGCCGCATCCGGAACATGCCACCGAGGCGCTCACCGGACCTTCCGATGACGGGCTGGGGATGTTCTATTCCGCACTTGACGCGGTCCTGGCCGCCCAGCCATGACCGGGGCCAGCGCGGCCGGGCTATGCGAGTTCATCGACGCCTCGCCGTCGCCATTCCACGTCTGCGCGACGGTCGCCGATCGGCTGCGCTCAGCTGGCTACACCGAACTGGCCGAGACCGACCGGTGGGATGAGGCCGCCGCTGGACGATTCTTCACGGTCCGGTCTGGCTCACTGATCGCCTGGACGGCATCGGGCCGGCAACAGCCATTCCGCATCGTGGGCGCCCACACCGACAGTCCCAACCTTCGCGTCAAGCAGCGCCCGGATCGCGCCGAAACCATGTGGCGTCTGGTGAGGTTGCAACCCTACGGCGGGGCGTGGCTGAATTCCTGGCTCGATCGCGACCTCGGTCTCAGTGGGCGGATCTCCCTGCGCACCAAGGACAGCGAGCTCGAGCACCGACTTGTGCGCTTCGATGAACCGCTGCTTCGGGTGCCGCAACTGGCCATCCACCTCGCCGAGGACCGCAACTCCGTCAGCCTCAACCCGCAGCGCCACCTCGACGCGATATTCGGAGCCGAGGGTCCGGCCCGGCCGTTCCACCACTACGTCGCCGACTGGGCCGGGGTAGCGCCCGCTGACCTGCTGTCAGCAGACTTGATGACCCATGACCTGACCCCGTCGAGGGTGATCGGGGTCGACAAAGACCTCATCAGCGCGCCGCGGCTGGACAACCAGGCCAGCTGCTATGCGGGCCTGGAGGCATTGTTGGCCGCAGAGCCAGGCGACTACCTGCCGGTGCTGGCGCTGTTCGACCACGAGGAGGTGGGCTCGGTCTCCGATCACGGCGCGCAATCGGACCTCCTGCGCACGACGCTGGAGCGCATCGTGTTGGCCGCCGGTGGTGACCGGGAGGACTTCCTGCGCCTGACGACCGCCTCGATGGTGGCCTCGGCTGATATGGCGCATGCCACCCACCCGAACTACCCGGAGCGCCACGAACCCGGCCATCCGATCTACGTCAACGCAGGACCGGTGCTCAAGGTCCAGCCCAACCTGCGCTACGCCACCGACAGTCGCACCGCGGCGGCCTTCGAGCTGGCCTGCCGGGCGGCCGGGGTGTCGCTACAGCGCTATGAACACCGTGCCGACCTGCCGTGCGGATCCACCATCGGGCCGATGAC
>JBAXIA010000007.1:0-50600 GCA_037138615.1 Mycobacteriaceae bacterium
GCATCTGATCGGCACTGGACGTCATCGCACCGAACGGTTGGACAATCAGCTCCGCGGCCGGGCCGGCCGCCAGGGCGACCCGGGCTCGTCGGTGTTCTTCGCCAGTTGGGAGGACGATGTCGTGGCCGCCCATCTCGAGCCGGGGAAGCTGCCCAACGATTGCGATGAGACCGGGCGCTCGACGAGCGCGAAGGCCACCGCTCTGTTGGATCACGCCCAGCGGGTGGCTGAGGGTCGACTGCTCGACGTGCACGCCAACACCTGGCGGTACAACCAGTTGATCGCTCAGCAGCGGGCGATCATCGTTGAGCGCCGCAACACCCTCCTGAGTACACCGACCGCTCGCGAGGAGTTGCGGGAGCTCGCTGCGGAACGCTATGACGAACTCGTCGAGGAGTTGGCGGGCTCGGATACCGGCGCCGAGGATGAACTGGAGCGGATCTGCCGGCAGATCATGCTCTTCCATCTCGACCGCGGCTGGGCGGATCACCTCGCGTATCTCTCCGATATCCGCGAGAGCATCCATTTACGCGCGCTGGGACGGCAGAACCCGCTCGATGAGTTTCACCGGCTGGCCGTCGACGCGTTCGCGAACCTTGCCGCAGACGCCATCGAGGCGTCCCAGCAGACTTTCGAGACCGCGAATATCCTCGTCGACGAACCCGGTCTGGATCTGTCGAAGCTCGCCCGGCCGACCTCGACATGGACCTATATGGTTCACGACAATCCGCTCCGGGACGACACCCTGTCGGCGCTGAGCCTGCCCGGGGTGTTCCGCTAGATGCGGCACCGGGTGCTGACCATCCCGAATGTCCTCAGCGTGATCCGGTTGCTGCTGTTGCCGGTGTTCGGTTTTCTGCTCCTGACCCGGGCTGCCTATGGCCCCTCGGTGGCGATTCTGATGTTCAGCGGTGCCTCGGACTGGGCCGACGGCAAGATCGCCCGCCTGGTTCCCAATCAGTCCTCACGGCTGGGTGAGTTGCTCGATCCGTTGGTCGACCGGATCTACATGGTGGCGGTGCCGGTGATTCTGGCCCTGGCCGGCGTGGTGGGTTGGTGGGTGGTGGGAATTCTGATTGGTCGTGACGCGATACTCGCCGCGACGCTACCCATGGTGCGCAGCCGAGGTATCGCGGCGCTTCCGGTGACCTATGTCGGCAAGGCCGCCACATTCGCACTGATGTCGGGTTTCCCATTGATTCTGTTGGGGCAGTGGGACTCCGGCTGGAGCCGGGTGGTCGGCGCGTGTGGGTGGGCGTTCCTGATCTGGGGCACCTACATGTACCTGTGGTCGGCGGTGCTGTATCTGCTCCAAGTTCGTCTGGTGGTGAGCGGGTTGCCGAAAGTTCATGGTGACGGAGCCCTGCGCTGAGACTTGCGGCAACCGAAACTCCGCCAATACGCTCAGCCCGTCACCTGAGCACCGGTCACATCAGCACCGGTCACATCAGAACCAGACGAACAAGGAGCCCCGTGAGCGACATCCCCGCCGAACTTCGCTACACCGCCGAGCACGAGTGGGTCCACCGCGCGGGCGAGGACATCGTGCGGGTCGGCATCACCGATTTCGCGCAGTCCTCCCTCGGTGACGTGGTCTATGTGCAGTTGCCCGAGGTCGGCACCGAGATCACCGCCGGTGAGTCATTCGGGGAGGTCGAGTCCACCAAGTCGGTGTCCGACCTCTATGCGCCGGTTTCGGCGACGGTGTCCGCGGTCAACACCGATCTGGAGAGCGACCCCCAGCTGGTTAACTCCGATCCCTACGGCCGGGGGTGGCTCTTGGAGCTGCGGGCGGACGGCGATACCCTCGATGAGGGGCTGGCGGCGCTGCTCGATGCTGATGCGTACCGGGGCACACTCACATAAAACTGTGGTTGTGAGGGTGCAGCGATCCATGGGCGGTACGGTCAGTCCCAACGATGGCGAGGAGTAGCGGGTGACGGATATGGACCGGCAATCGGGGGTCGACAACACCCCCGATGAGGTCACCGTGGAGACGACTTCGGTCTTCCGCGCGGACTTCCTCAGCGATCTCGATGCCCCGGCCAGTCCCGCGGGCGAAGCCTCAGTGTCCGGAGTCGAGGGCCTACCCGTGGGTGCGGCACTGCTGGTGGTCAAGCGAGGCCCGAATGCGGGATCTCGCTTCCTGCTCGACCAGCCGACGACCTCGGCGGGACGCCATCCCGATTCCGATATCTTCCTCGACGACGTCACCGTCAGCCGTCGCCACGCTGAGTTCCGGTTGGACGGTAGCGAGTTCCAGGTGGTCGATGTCGGCAGCCTTAACGGCACCTACGTGAACCGCGAACCCGTCGATTCGGCCAGCCTGACAAACGGCGACGAGGTGCAGATCGGCAAGTTCCGGCTGGTATTCCTGACCGGCCCGCGACCGGCCGGCGATGACGGTGTTCCGGGGAGCTAGTGAGCGCCCCGGATAGTCTCGGACCGGCCGGGATGTCAATCGGAGCGGTTCTGGATCTGCTGCGGCCGGAATTTCCCGACGTGACGATCTCCAAGATCCGCTTTCTCGAAGCCGAGGGTCTGGTCACTCCGGAGCGCAGCCCGTCGGGCTATCGGAGGTTCACCGCCTACGACGCCGCCCGGCTGCGATTCGTTCTAACCGCGCAGCGTGACCAGTACCTGCCACTGAAGGTCATCAAGGCCCAACTCGACGCCCAACCCGGCGGTGAACTGCCGAGCCAGGACTCCCCGCACCGGGCCCCGTGGCTGGTGCCGGTGGGCGACGAGGGGGACCGGGCCTCCGACAGCGCTCCCGCCGGACCGGCGCCGGTGCGACTGAGCCGGGAGGACCTGCTGGAACGCTCAGGCGTCGCCGAAGAGCTCATCACCGCATTGCGCAAGGCCGGAATCATCACGACAGGTCCTGGCGGATTCTTCGATGAGCACGCGATTGTGATCGCGCAGTGCGCAGCGGCGCTGGCGGAGTACGGCATGGAACCCCGGCACCTGCGGGTCTTCCGCTCGGCGGCCGACCGGCAATCCGACCTGATCGCACAGATCGCCGGGCCGGTAGGCAAGGCTGGTACGACCGGTGCCCGCGATCGCGCGGATGACCTGGCCCGGGAGGTGGCGGCACTGGCGATCACCCTGCACACCTCGCTGATCAAATCCGCTGTGCGCGACGTACTGGAACGGTGAGGACTAGACTCAGCCAGATTGTTTGGGAACACTGATCGGTTACAGATACTTGCGGGCGGAGGTCGGACACAGATGGCGGAGGTTCTCCTAGTCGGCGTCCAGTTCCAGCAGCCCACCAATCAGCCAGTTCTGATGCTGCGGGAGACAGTCGGTGACCGCATCCTGCCGATCTGGATCGGCAATGTCGAGGCGCAGGCGATCATCCTGGAGCAACAGGGAGTCGAGCCGCCCCGTCCGATGACGCACGACCTGTTCCGCGATGTCATTGGCGCCCTTGGACATTCACTGAAAGAGATCCGGATCGTGGATCTGCGCGAGGGCACCTTTTACGCAGACCTGGTTTTCGAGAACGACGTGCGGGTGTCGGCGCGGCCGTCGGATTCGATTGCTCTGGCGGTGCGGATGGGCGTGCCGATCCACGTGGAGGACGCGGTTCTCGACGAAGCCGGTCTGCTGATGCCGGAGGATTCCGATGAGGAATCGTCCGGCGTGCTCCGCGAGGACGAGGTTGAGAAATTCAAGGAATTTCTCGACAGCGTCTCGCCGGATGACTTCAAGGCCACCTGAGGAGTCCGTACAGATCACGGATGAGTCTCATCTGGGGCGTCACTGTTCGACACGCCAACCGGATGCCGCACAGCCGACCCGCCGACAGCCATACTTTCCTTGGCCGACTCCCACGGTTGCGCTTCCGCAGGGCGTATGCTCAGAGCACTCTGGGCAGCACCGCGGTCGGTGGGACGGTCAGCGGGCCATTGGATGGAACGGCGAGAGGAAGCACCGTGGGCGACGAGCCACGTCAGGAAGAACTTGACCTTGCTGTCCCCGCCGGAGTCCACGAAGTCAGTGAGCCTGTCCAGGGTGGCCTGTTCCCCGATGATTCGGTACCCGACGAGCTGATCGGCTATCGCGGCCCGAGCGCCTGCCAGATCGCCGGGATCAGTTACCGCCAACTGGACTACTGGGCCCGCACATCGCTGGTCGTCCCGTCGATCCGCGGCGCGGCCGGCTCGGGCAGCCAGAGGCTGTACTCATTCAAAGACATCCTCGTCCTCAAGATCGTCAAGCGACTGCTCGACACCGGGATTTCGCTGCACAACATTCGAGTCGCGGTCGACCATCTGCGCAAGCGCGGTGTGCAGGATCTGGCCAATATCACCCTGTTCTCCGACGGGGCCACCGTCTACGAGTGCACCTCGGCTGAGGAAGTCGTGGACCTCCTGCAGGGCGGACAGGGCGTGTTCGGCATCGCGGTCAGCGGGGCGATGCGCGAGCTCACCGGCGCGATCGCCGAGTTCCCAGGCGAGCGGGCCGACGGTGGCGAGTCGATCGCCGCACCCGAGGACGAGCTGGCCTCGCGACGCAAGAGCCGCGACCGCAAGATCGGCTGATCGCGCCACACCGCGTGCAGCCCTCGCCGCTGTAGACGCGATTCTGCTCTAGACTCGGGGTTGCATCGACCTCAAGCGGGAGAGTTCCGTGGCAGCCAGCCCCGGACGCCGAAGGAGCAGCACCTCTCCGTCAATCTCTCAGGCACCCGGACCGCGTTGAGACCCGATGCCTCTGGAAAGCGGTGGCCGCGCCCGGCCACCCGCCCATGGGGAAAGGTTCGCGGTCCGATTCGGAACGCGGGCTGGAATCTCTCAGGCACCAATGACAGAGGGAGGGGACGCCACACTACGGCTGTGTCCGCCTGAGTCAGGGAGTGCCCGTGTCTGATCGCCATACCGATTCCAACTTTGCCACCCGCCACATCGGCGTTGACTCTGCAGCCCTTGCCACCATGCTGGACGTTATCGGAGTCGAGTCGCTCGAGGAGTTGGCGGCGAAGGCGCTGCCGGCCGGCATCCTCGACGCGCGGAATAGCCAGGGTGTTGCACCGGGCCTGGAGACCCTGCCGGCGCCGATCAGTGAACACCAGATGCTGGCTGCACTGCGGGCACTGGCCGACTCCAACACCGTCGCCGTCTCGATGATCGGGCAGGGCTACTACGACACGCTGACCCCGCCGGTGCTGCTGCGCAACATCCTGGAGAACCCGGCGTGGTACACCGCCTATACGCCGTATCAGCCGGAGATCAGCCAGGGCCGGCTCGAGGCGATCCTGAATTTCCAGACCATGGTCGCCGATCTCACCGGTCTCGATCTCGCCAATGCCTCGATGCTCGACGAAGGCACCGCCGCCGGCGAGGCGATGACCCTGATGCATCGGGCGGTCCGCGGATCGGTGAATCGGTTGGCCGTCGATGAAGACCTGTTCACCCAGACCGCGGCCGTGCTGGCCACCCGAGCCGCGCCACTCGGTATCGAGATCGTCACCGCCGATCTTCGCAACGGTCTGCCCGACGGTGAGTTTTTCGGGGTGATTGCACAGCTACCCGGTGCCAGCGGCCGAGTTACCGATTGGTCGAAACTCGTCGATCAGGCGCATGAGCGGGGTGCTCTGGTGGCCCTCGGTGCCGACCTGCTTGCGCTCACTGTGATCACCCCGCCGGGTGAGATCGGTGCCGATGTCGCGTTCGGCACCGCCCAACGCTTCGGTGTGCCCATGGGATTCGGCGGTCCCCACGCCGGCTACCTCGCGGTGCACACCAATCACGCCCGCCAATTGCCGGGCCGGCTGGTCGGCGTGTCGCTGGACGCCGACGGCGCACCGGCCTACCGGCTGTCGTTGCAGACTCGCGAACAACACATCCGCCGGGATAAGGCCACCTCCAACATCTGCACCGCTCAGGTGCTGCTGGCAGTGATGTCCGCCATGTACGCCAGCTACCACGGTGCTGAAGGGCTGACCGAGATCGCCCGACGGGTGCACGGTCACGCCCGGACCGTGGCGGCCGGACTGGATGCTGCCGGTGTCGAGGTAGTTCACGACAGCTTCTTCGATACCGTACTCGCGCACGTGCCCGGACAGGCCACCTCGATCCAAGCCGCCGCCAAGGCGCGTGGTATCAACATCTGGCGCGCCGATGACGATCACGTCTCGGTGTCCTGTGACGAGACCACCACTGATGAGCACGTCGCCGGTGTCCTGGAGGCCTTTGGCGCCGAGATCGCCGGTGACTATGCCGGACCCGAGATCAACTCTCGCACAACGGCGTTTCTGACACACCCGGCATTTATTCGCTACCGCACCGAGACCTCGATGATGCGTTATCTGCGCGCGCTGTCCGATAAAGACATTGCGCTGGATCGAAGTATGATCCCGTTGGGTTCATGCACCATGAAACTCAACGCAGCCGCCGAGATGGAGTCGATCACCTGGCCGGAGTTCGGCCGCCTGCACCCGTTCGCCCCGGTTGATGACGCGACCGGTTTAAGACGCCTGATCGCCGATCTGCAGGGCTGGTTGACAGGGATAACCGGCTATGACGACATTTCGTTGCAGCCCAATGCCGGATCCCAGGGGGAGTACGCGGGCCTGTTGGCCATTCGTGACTACTACGCGGCGCGCTGCGAGACCCAACGCGACGTGTGCCTGATCCCGTCGAGCGCGCACGGCACCAATGCCGCCTCGGCGGCGCTGGCCGGAATGCAGGTGGTGGTGATCGGCTGCCGCGACAACGGTGACGTCGACCTCGATGATCTCCGGGCCAAGGTGTCCGAGAATGCCGGCGCGCTGGCGGCGCTGATGATCACCTACCCGTCCACCCACGGCGTTTTCGAACAGGACATCGCCGAAATCTGCGCCGCGGTGCACGACGCGGGCGGCCAGGTCTACGTCGACGGGGCCAACCTCAACGCTCTGGTGGGCCTGGCCCGGCCGGGCAGATTCGGCGGCGATGTCAGCCACCTGAACCTGCACAAGACGTTCTGCATCCCGCACGGCGGGGGCGGCCCGGGAGTCGGGCCGGTGGCTGTACGCTCGCACCTCGCGCCATACCTGCCCGGCCATCCGCTGGCGCCGGAGCTGCCGCACGGACACCCGGTCTCCTCGGCACCCTACGGTTCGGCGTCGATCCTGCCGATCACCTGGGCTTACATTCGGATGATGGGAGCGGACGGTCTGCGTAAGGCCAGCCTGACCGCGATCGCATCGGCCAATTATGTCGCCCGCCGCCTCGACGAGTACTACCCGGTGCTGTACACCGGTGAGAACGGGATGGTGGCCCACGAGTGCATTCTCGACCTACGGCCCATCACGAAAGACACCGGCGTCACCGTCGACGATGTGGCGAAACGCCTGGCGGACTACGGGTTTCACGCGCCTACGATGAGTTTTCCGGTGGCCGGCACGCTGATGATCGAGCCAACCGAAAGCGAGAGTCTGGCCGAGGTGGATGCGTTCTGCGACGCGATGATCGCCATTCGTGCCGAGATTGACCAGGTGGGTTCGGGTCACTGGCCCGCCGAGGACAACCCGCTGCTCAATGCTCCACACACCGCCGCGTGTCTGCTGGTCGAGCAGTGGGACCACGCCTACACCCGTGCGCAGGCGGCCTACCCGTTGGGCACGGCCTTCCGGCCCAAGGTGTGGCCATCGGTGCGGAGGATCGACGGCGCGTACGGCGACCGCAACCTGGTGTGCTCGTGTCCGCCGATTGAGGCCTTCGCCGCCGCCAGGTAGCTGTGCCCCTCGACTAGATTGGCTTTCCATGACGGAAGCCATGCCCGGGCGCTTCATTGCCGGTTTGGCACTCAGTGCGTTGAGTGCGGTGCTGCTCATCGTCAGCTGGCAGTCCTGGGGCAACCTGTGGTGGTTCACCTTCGTCGCGTTCGTTCCGATGTATGTGGCGCAATACCGGTTTCTGCCGCGGCGGTGGAGCGCGATTCCGGTGGCAGTGGCGTTTGCGGCACACTACTTCGCGGTGGCGATGCTCAGCGCCTCAGTGCTGCCGATGCCGATCATCGTCGCTACTACCGCCGCGAGTGCGGTGATCGGCCTGATCATCGGGATATTCCTGCGGCCGTTCGCTGAACGCACCGGATACCGCTGGTTCGTCGTGCAATTCGGATTGATCTGGGTTGTCATCGATCTGCTGGTGCAGAACAACGAGATCATCGGAACGTATATGTGGATGGCCTATCGGCTTGCCGATGCGCCTCGGCTGATCGCGCCGGTGAGCATTACCGGGACTCCGGCGCTGACTCTGCTGCTGCACGTCATCAACGCGTCGATCGCTCTTGTGTTCTTGGCCCTGATTGATCGCCGTCGGCCGGGCTTGGCGGAAGTTCCGGTGCCCCGGCGGGTACTGGCTTTTTCACTCGGCCTGCCGGTCGCGGTGAGCATCCTGTGGGTGTCAGTCAGCATGGTGCTGTACGCCGCAGTGTCCAACCGGATGGGCCCGGCCGTGCGGGTTGCGACAGTACAGCCCGGATTGACCAATGCGAGCCCGGGAACACTGATCTCGGCCGGCGATATGGCATCGGGCCGCAGCGAGCAGCAGCGCCGGACTGATCAGATCGCCGAGCTCAGCGATATGACGCGGCAGGCGGCTGACCGGGGCGCTCGGGTCGTGGTGTGGCCGGAGGAGACTCTCGACTACGACCCGAGGATCACGAATACCGACTGGATTCCCGCACTGCTGCGCCAAACCGGCGTGTATCTGGCCATGGGCTTCACCCCGAACTCCCGGGACGGTTCCGCGCCTAACACCGGATTACTGTGGGACCCACAAGGGCGGGTCGAGATCGTCTACCTGAAGACCAAACGCGTTCTTGCAGAGGGGGAGTCATTCACGCCGGGTTCGGTCTATCCGACCATGCAGACGCCGGTCGGCACACTCGGCATGATCATCTGTTTTGATATCGACTTCCCGGACGGTCCCGCCCGCCGCACGGTGCAGGGCGGGGCGCAGATGATTTTGGCCCCCAGTATCGATGTCGAATCGATCTCCAGTGTCCGTAGCGCCTCGACGGTATTCCGGGCTGTCGAGAACCGGGTGGCCATGGTCAAGGCAGACACCTCCTGGGATTCGGTCATCGTCGCCCCTAACGGGCAGGTGCCGGCCAGCGACAACATTCATACCCAACTCGGTGGCCAAGCACTACTGGTCGCCGACGTGCCGCTCGGGCCCCGGGGGGCGCCATTCACCCGATACGGAGGGCTACCTTTTCAGTGGCTCGCATACGCACTGACCGCCGTCATGGTCGGTGTCATGGTCGCCTCCTGGCGGCGTAGCCGCTAGGACAGCATCCTGGCGATCGTGGCGACGAGGTCAGGGGAGTCGGAGGTGGCGATCTCCTGATAGCTTCCGCCGGAAAGCTGGGTTACTGCCTCCCAGACGGGGCGGTCGGGGTCACCGCCGAAGTCGATGACGTTGATCGTGACCGGACGGTTCGGGTCGGCTGCGGACTGCAGATAGTTCTGCAGGCCCGCCCCGTCGAGGGTCTTGTCGGTGTGCGGGCCCTGGGTGATGACCAGAATTGAATTCGGTTGTCCAGGGCGGTAATTCGCGAGCGCATCAGTGTAGGCGCGGGGCAGTGTTGTGAACGACACCGCGCCGCCGCCGGTCGGTGTCAGCCCGTCGAGCAATCCGGTCAACGCCGCCGAGCGGGGCTGCCCGCCCACGTCGTCTGACAGTGGGCCGGTGGGCACCACTGGGCGACTGTCGGCGCCGTCGAACGTCCATAGCCCGACGACGGTGCCGGGCGGCAGAGCGCGGATTCGGTTACTCAGGGCGGCAGTCACATTGGCCAGCCGTGGTCGACCGCCCTCGTCACCGGAAAGGCCCTGGTTGAGGATCACGGTGGTCGTCGATGCTGCCGCCGGCGTCACCGCAGCCGCAATCGCAGCCCGGGTGGCATCGTCGGCGATCGGCAGGGGGGCTGCCAGGGTGGGGAAACCCACCACATCGTTGCTGGGCGGAGTCGTGCCCTCAGCCCGGAATCCGGCCTTCGCCAAGGCGTCGAGTTGTTCGGGCTTGGCCATGAACCGGGCGAATTCACTGGCGGCGCTCTGCTGCTCTTCGGACAGCCAGTCACCGGCAAGGAGGACGGTGGGGAAGTCGGCGACGGCGACCGGGCCGGCGGGGATCCACTCCGCGACGGTGTTCTTTGCGTCGGGCAGCGCCGACGATCGGCTGAACAGTTGTTGTTCGGTCAGCACCACGGCATGAACCGCGGCCGCGGCTGGATCTCCGGGCGCGATCAGCGCGTTGAAGGCCCCAGCGGCGGTGTTATCGGCAAGTTGAGGTTGTCCGCCCAGCAGCGCGCTCACCGGTCCCAGTCCTGCGGTCGGGGGCGCACCGGGCGGCGCCGACGACGTCGCAACGGCTTCGGCTGCCAGATAGGTGGCGTCGCTGGCGCCGTCATTCGGCAGGGCCAGCCGCAGCGAGCCCCATCCGGGCAGGTTCATTGCGTCCAACGCGGCCGGGTTGGTCTGCAGCGGTGGTAGTGCCGCCCAATTCTGCTCACCCAGCGCTCCGGCAAGTGGCGGCCGGACTGCCAGCACCACGGGCGAGGTGACCAGGGACCTGGCGTCGCTGACGATCTGCTTTCCGGCCACGGCCTGCAGTCGCGCCGATGGAATCGAGCTCGCTGGGATCCACAATGCCGGTCGCTCTCCGAGATCAGATGGCCAGGTGCCAGCCAGACCGTTGACGACGGCCTCCGAACCAGTTTGTGTCACAACAACATTGACGCACTTGTCGCCGACCGGCGTGGCTTGGCTATTGTACGTCGTCGCAAATTCCTTGACGTGGTCGGCGATTGCCGAATCGGCGACGACCGCGACGGTCGCGGTACCCTGCACGCACTTCTGGGCTGCTTCCTGAGAACGCCGTGACATCGCGTCTCCGAAGAAACGCCAGAGAATCACCCCGCCGACCAACACCACCACCGCAATCAGGGCCGCGATGACCCCGTTGCTCACCCCGCGACGGGTGGCGTCACTTCGGCGGCGCCGACCCTGCCAGCCGCCACCCGCGGCCGGAATCCGACCGCTGGGGTCGTCCGCGGCGGGTTCCGCGGGTTCGCCGAATGACTCCCCCGGAGCGGGCATGCTGTGCCGGCCCATCTAGTGATCCCCGCCCTGGAGGTTGGCGGCCTTGTACTCGCGGCGTCGGCGGTGCAGGATCGGTTCGGTATAGCCATTGGGCTGCTTGGCCCCGGTGAGGATGAGTTCCTGGGCCGTTTGAAAGGCGATACTGCTCGCCGGGTCGGGCGCCATCGGACGGTAGTCAGGATCGTGGCTGTTCTGCTGGTCAACCACCGCCGCCATCCGCCGCAGACTCGATGTGACGTCGTCGGCGGTGATGACACCGTGCCGCAGCCAGTTGGCGAGCAGTTGGCTGGAGATACGCAAGGTGGCGCGATCTTCCATCAACGCGACATCGTGAATGTCGGGCACCTTCGAGCACCCCACACCGGCTTCGATCCAGCGCACCACATAGCCGAGGATCGACTGGCAGTTGTTGTCGACCTCCTCGTGAAGCTCATCCGGTGACCAGCCCAACCCGCTCTGTGCAAGCGGGATCGTCAGCAGCTGGTCGATGCTGGTGTGCGTCCTGTCGGCCAATTCCTTCTGCACCTGATAAACGTCCACATAGTGGTAGTGCATGACGTGCAGGGTGGCGGCGGTCGGCGAGGGCACCCAGGCCGTGGTGGCCCCGGCCCGGGGCTGGCTGATCTTCTGTTCCACCATGTCGGCCATCAGATCGGTCATCGCCCACATGCCCTTGCCAATCTGTGCGCGGCCGGAGAAACCGGCTGCCAGACCGACGTCGACGTTGCGATCCTCATAGGCCAGGATCCAGGGCTGAGTCTTCATTGCGCCCTTGCGGATCATCGGGCCGGCTTCCATCGACGTGTGAATCTCATCCCCGGTGCGGTCAAGGAACCCGGTGTTGATGAACGCGATCCGATCCGCGGCGGCTTTCACACACGCCTTGAGGTTGGCAGAGGTGCGGCGCTCCTCGTCCATGACACCGACCTTGATGGTGTTGGCGGGAAGGCCCAGCACATCCTCGACGCGGCTGAACAACTCGCCGGTGAACGCGACTTCCTCGGGCCCATGCATCTTCGGCTTGACGATGTAGATCGAACCGGTGCGACTGTTCTGATGCGGCCCGTTGGCACCACCGCTGTGAAGTCCGTGCATGGCAATCAAACTGGTGAACAATGCGTCCTGAATACCCTCGGGAACCTCCCGGCCATCGGCGTCCACGATGGCGTCATTGGTCATCAGATGCCCGACATTGCGGACGAACAGCAGACTGCGGCCGGGGAGGGTGAATTCGGTTCCGTCCCCTCTGAAGTAGACGCGGTCGTCGGTGAGCACCCGGGTGAAGGTCTTACCGCCCTTGTTCACCGACTCGGCAAGGTCGCCCCTGTTGAGCCCCAACCAGTTTCGGTACCCCAGCACCTTGTCATCGGCATCGACAGCGGCAACCGAGTCCTCGAAATCCATAATCGTGGTGATCGCAGACTCCAGAACCACATCCTTGATACCGGCCGGATCGGTCGACCCGATCACCAGATCCCGGTCGATCTGGATCTCGATGTGCAGACCGTGGTTGACCAGAAGTACCGAGGCGGGCGCGGCCGGGTCGCCGAGGTACCCGGCGAACTGCGCGGGGTCTGCCAGCCCGGTCACGTCTCCGTCGGTCAGGGCCACCTCGAGTTCACCATCTGAAATCAGGAACCGGGTGACGTCGGAGTAGCTGCCCGAACTCAGCGGGACGACGTCGTCGAGGAACCGCTTGGCGTAGGCGATCACTCTCTCGCCGCGGACGGCGTTGTAGCGGGAACCCGGCTCGGCCCCGCCGTCGGTGCTGATGACATCTGTGCCGTAGAGGGCGTCGTACAGCGATCCCCAGCGCGCATTGGCGGCGTTGAGCGCGAAGCGCGCATTCAGAATCGGCACCACCAGCTGCGGGCCCGCGGTAGAGGTGATCTCAGCGTCCACGCCCGAGGTCGAGATGGTGAAGTCGGGAGGTTCGGGGAGCAGGTATCCGATATCGGTCAGAAACTGTCGGTACTCGACCTCATCGATACCGCCGATGACGCGCTGACGATGCCACTTGTCGATCTCCGCCTGTAGTTCCACGCGGCGAGCCAACAACTCTTCATTGCGGGGTGAGAGGTCGGTGACCACCTTGTCGACACCTGACCAGAAGCTATCCGGGTCGATACCGGTGCCGGGCAAGGCTTCGTCGGTGATGAAGTCATACAGCGTCCGTGCAACGCGGAGATTGCCTACTGCAACTCGATCAGTCATGGTTCCTCCCTGAGGGAAAGTCGACTGATCTTATCCGTGAATTCCATCGCGCACCGTTCCCACCACATCTTCGACGAGGTCTTCGAGTGCCAGCAGTCCGGATACGGTGCCGTCGGCAGCGGTCAGCAACGCCAGGTGGCTGTTGCTCTGGCGCAGCCGCGAGAGCGCATCGGGCAGCGGTGTGGACGCGGGCAGCCGCGGCAGGTAACGCACTACTGAGACGCTGACCACCGCACCTGGAAGGTCGATGAGGTCGAGGATGTCCTTAATATGGACAAAGCCGATGAATGCACCCGCCTCGTCGACCACCGGAAAGCGCGAATAACCCGTTTCCGAGAGTGCCTGTTCGATCGCCGCCACGCTCGGCCCGGTGCCGGCCGCCGCAACCTGGACCGTACGGATCCCGGCCAGTGCGACCCCGACATCACCGGCGACCCGATTGCGGATCTGCAGCGCGCGAGACAGCCGCATATGTTCCTCGGGATCCAGTAGTCCCTCGGATCGCGATTCGGCGATCATCTCAGCCAGCTCCACCATTGACACGGTGTTCTCCAGCTCAGTCTTGGGTTCCACGCCCAGCGCACGCACGATCAGCTTCGCGGACCAGTCATAGATAGCGATGACGGGCCGGGTTGCCTTGACCCACAACAGGTACGGCGGCACCAGCAACATCGCAGCCTTCTCGGGTCCGGCCAGCGCGATGTTTTTGGGCACCATCTCGCCCAGCAGCACATGCAGAATGACCACGATCGTGATCGCCACGATGAACGAGACCGTATGCAGCAGTGCCTCGGAGACGCCGAACAGCTCGAACACCGGCGAGAGCAGATGCGCCACCGCGGGCTCACCGACTCGGCCAAGAACGATCGATCCGACGGTGATACCTAATTGCGCGCCGGCCAGCATCACTGAGAGATTCTCGCCCGCGCGGATGACCGTCATGGCGCTGTGCTTGCCTTGCTCGGCCAACGCCTCCAGTCGGTCCCGGCGGGCAGAGATCAGAGCGAATTCAGCGGCGACGAAGAACGCGTTGGCTGCGATCAGCAGCACGGTGAGCACGATTGCGAGGAGATCACCCATCAGGGCAGCCCCAGGGTCTCATCAGGCCGTGAATCGTCGTGCCGGACGATCTTGACCAAATCGATCAGATCGATGCGGCGACCGTCCATCCGAGCTACCGATGCTCGCCACCGGGGCGGACGATCCGGCGGTGCGTCAGGATCAAAGGCGGTGAGTTCTACCGATTCACCCTCGGTGGGGATATGTCCGAGAACGGACATAACCAGTCCGCCTATCGTCTCGTAGTCACCCTCAGGTGCTCGGAAGTCGGTCTGCTCTGCTATTTCGTCAATGCGCAGCAGGCCCGACACCCGATGTCCGCCAGAGATTTTCACGACATCGGGAGTCGACTGGTCGTGCTCGTCGCGGATATCCCCGACGATTTCCTCGATCAGATCCTCCACCGTCACCATCCCGGCGATGCCGCCGTATTCATCGGCCACCAGAGCCGTCTGCAGTCCGCTGGCCCGGATCTGCTCCATGAGTGAGTCGCCGTCCAGTGTCGAGGGAACCACCGGCACCGGCTGAGCCAGCTTGTCGAGTCTGGTGCTGATCCGCTGCGCGTGGGGTATCTCAAAGACCTGCTTGAGGTGAACGACCCCAATGGTTTCGTCGAGATCGCCCTTGGTGACCGGGAATCGGGAGTGGCCGGTTTGGCGAACCATGGCCAGCAGGTCCGCCACGGTGTCGTCGGCCTCGAGCGCTTCGATCTTGGATCGAGGTGTCATGAATTCCTCGGCGATACGTCCGCCGAACTGCAGCGAGCGGTCAACCAGGTTCGCGGTTGGCTGATCCAGCGAACCCTGCTTGGCCGAGGTCCGCACCAGCGACACCAGCTCCTGCGGTGAACGCGCCGAGCTCAATTCGTCGGCCGGCTCGATTCCGAGGCGTCGCAGTACCCGATTCGCGGTGCTGTTGGTCAATCGGATCAGCGGGGTGAATGCCGCGGAGAACAGCACCTGCGGTCCGGCGACCAGTCGTGCGGTTCGCAACGGCACCGCAACGGCGAGATACTGCGCGACCAATTCGCCGAAGATCATCGATACCGATGTCGCGATGAACAGCGACAGAATCAGCGCGACGCCGCCAACCCAGTGCTCTGGCACCTTGGCGGCGGCCAGTGCCGGTGCCAGCAGTCTGGCGATCACCGGCTCGGCCAGATAGCCGGTAGCCAGCGTGGTGATCGATATGCCGATCTGGGCACCGGACAGCTGGAACGACAACGTGCGGTGCGCACGCGCAATCATCTTGTCCCGCCTGCCGCCGGTGCGGGCGTTGGCGTCGACAGTGCTGCGCTCCAGCGCAGTCAGGGAGAACTCGGCTGCCACGAACACCGCGGTACCCAGGGTCAGCAAGGCAAAAGCGAGCAGGCTCAGACCTACCGAGACGACGCTCACCGCAGCCGCCCCAGGTGATTGCCGGGCCCCGAGCCCGGCTGACTAGTGGAGGGCTCGGCGTCAGAGGCCTCGGCGCACGCCGACTTGTCGGAACACCCCGGGCCGGAAGCCACGAGTGGGTCCTGCGGCACTGAGGTTCCTTTCTGGTCGGCGAACACATCTGATACTAGCTGGTAGGCGGAGCCGGGCAGGGTCACCAACCCGCCGGGAGTGGGTGCCCCTCGACGAAGCCGGCGGCTGACTGCACGCCCAGCACTGCCCGTTCGTGCAGTTCACCGATCGTGGCAGCACCGACATAGGTGCAGGTGCTGCGAACCCCGGAGGTGATGTGGTCGAGCAGATCCTCGACTCCGCCACGATCGGGATCCAGCGCCATCCGGGAGGTGGAGATGCCTTCTTCGAACAGCGCCTTGCGGGCCCGGTCGAATGGACTGTCCCCGACGGTGCGGGCGGCTACCGCACGCTTGGAGGCCATCCCGTAGCTCTCTTTGTACGCTCGGCCATCCCGGTCGAACATGAGGTCACCCGGGGATTCGTAGGTGCCGGCGAACCAGGATCCGATCATGACGTTCGAGGCACCGGCCGCCAGGGCAAGTGCGACATCGCGGGGATGGCGCACCCCACCGTCGGCCCAAACGTGGGCACCGAGTTCCCTCGCGGCAGCCGCACATTCGAGTACGGCGGAGAACTGGGGCCGACCGACGCCGGTCATCATCCTGGTGGTGCACATTGCACCCGGGCCCACCCCGACCTTGACAATCGACGCCCCGGCCTCGATCAGGGTTTGGGTGCCCTCGGCGGAGACGACGTTGCCGGCCGCCAGCGGAATGCCCAGATCCAGAGCGCTGACGGCCTTGATGGCGTCCAACATCTTGTGTTGGTGGCCGTGAGCGGTATCGACGACCAGGACGTCGATACCGGTCTGGGCCAACGACCGGGCCTTGGCCGCGACATCGCCGTTGATGCCGAGTGCCGCGGCGATGCGAAGCCGGCCCGCGGCGTCGACCGCGGGGGAGTAGATCCCCGCCCGCACGGCTCCGGTCCGAGTGAGCACCCCGCCGAGGCATCCGTCCGCAGTGGTCAGTACCGCTACCGGGATCGGCGCCTGCTCGAGCAGTTCGAACACCCGTCGGGGGTCGGTGCCCAGCGGCGCGGTCACGAAGTCACTCACCGCGATATCGCGCACCCGGGCAAATCGGTCGACTCCGATCGTCGCCGATTCGGTCACCAGACCGATCGGGCGCCCGCCGTCGACCACGACCGCAGCGCCGTGGGCGCGTTTGTGAATCAGTGCTACGGCGTCGGAGACCGCGTCGTCGGGAGCGAGGGTGACCGGGGTGTCGGCCACCAAGTCGCGGCTCTTGACGAAGTCCACTGTCGCTCGGACGGCGTCGATCGGCAGATCCTGAGGCAACACCACGATCCCACCGCGGCGCGCGATGGTCTCGGCCATCCGCCGCCCAGCCACTGCGGTCATGTTGGCGACCACGACGGGGATCGTGGTTCCGGTGCCGTCGGTGGTGGACAGGTCGACGTCGAACCGCGAGGTGACGTCGGATCGGTTGGGCACGACGAAGACGTCGCTGTAGGTCAGGTCATGGGCCGGTTGGAGCCCGTCGAGGAACCGCACCCGCCCAGCCTAGGAGCAATAGGGTCGGACCCGGCACTCAGTCGGCCGGGCACTCCGATTTCCGAGGCGGTGCCACACCGTCCAACAGGTACGTGTCGACGATGCGAGCGACGCACGCGTTATAGGTGGGATACACCGAGTGCACTTCGGTGTCGGCGATCACCAGGCGCGCGGATACCAACTGGTCGGCAAGCGCCTCGGACCAGTGGACGGGGGTGGCGCCATCTTTGAGGGCGCCGACGACCACGACCGGCGGAGCGCCCTCGCCCCGCACCGGTTTCGGGCCCACGGGGTCGTGGGTGGGAAAGTCGCTGCAGCGCAGGCCGCCCCACGCGTTCGCCGATCCGAAAATCGGGGTGTCGGCGTCCCACTGCGCGGCGAGCCGCGCGCTGCCGGCCACGTCCGGCGTCGGGGCCGAGTCGTAGCAGTTGATGGCGTAGAGGGCGTCGAGCTTGTTCGTCGCTTCGGCTGGATCCCCGCGCACCTCGCCGATATCGATCAGCGCGCTGCCGTCGCCGGCGAGGCCGGCGCGCAGGGCGTCGACAAGCCCAGGGAACGAGTCGGGCGGGACGTACATCGCGCTGCTCAACGCCGCCATGACGTCGGCGCGGGTGGGCGCCTTGGGATCATCGTCCTGGACCGGCAGCGACAGGATGTACTTCTTGAGGGCTGCGGTGGCGGCCGCGTGGCCGTCGGGCAGTGGGCAATCGCCGGAGGCGGTGCAGTAGTCCACGAAACGCATCAGTTGGGCTTCCAGTGCCTGGGACTGAGCGCGGTTGTAATCGGTGATCGACAGTGACGGGTCGATGGCACTGTCGAGGACCATTCTCCCGACGCGTTGGGGGTACATGTCGATGTACATCGCCCCGACTTTGGTCCCGTGCGACCAGCCCACGTAATTCATCGCTGGTTCGCCGAGTGCGACGCGGATCGACTCCATGTCGCGGGCCGAGTCGCGGGTTCCGATGTGCGCGATGATGTCGGGATTGCGGGCAGCGCATCCGTCGGCGAACTCCTGAGCTTGGGCAGACCACGCCACCACCTCGGGGGAGTCGGGTCGGGTCGACCATTGCGCGCCGGCCAGTGCCCGGGCGTAGTCACCCATCTGCTCCGGCGTTCTGCACCACAGCGGGCTGCTCTTGCCCACTGCTCGCCGGTCCCAGCCGACGATGTCGTACACCGCCTCCACCTGTGGGCTTAATTGGAATGGGAGCATCAGGATTTCGCTGACCCCGGAGATCCCGGGCCCACCGGGATCGACCAGGATGGAGCCGCGGCGGGGGCCGGGTCCGCGGGCCGGAATGCGCGCCAGAGCGAGGTCGATCGTGGGCCCGGTCGGGTCTGCGTAGTCCAACGGCACCTGCAGACTCGAGCATTCACGGGTCTGCTCGTCCGGGCCCTTGCAGGGCGTCCACGTCAGTCTGTCTTGGGCGGCCGGGTGTTGGGCGGCCGGGTGTTGGGCGGCCGGGTGTTGGGCGGCCGGGTGTTGGGCGGCACAGGAAGCGATCACCAGGCAACCCGCCGCCAGGGCTGCCTTGAGGCGCATCGCCTTATACCTGCACTTCGGTTCGGTCCCCACTCCACCGGGTGTGAAATCTCGCCGCCGGATCGGCATCCGTGCGCCCGTAAGTGTGGGCCCCGAAGAAGTCGCGCTGGCCCTGGATCAGCGCGGCCGGCAATCGGTGGGTGCGCAGCGCGTCGTAGTAGGACAGTGCCGAGGCGAATCCCGGAATCGGAATACCCAGTTCGGTGGCAGTCACCACCACCCGTCGCCAGCTGTCGATGGCGCAGGAGATCGCGTCGCGGAAGTAGGGTGCGGAGATCAGCGTCGGCAGATCGGGATCGGCATCGAACGCTTCCTTGATGCGATTGAGGAACTTGGCCCGGATGATGCAGCCGCCACGCCAGATGGTGGCCAGAACGCCGGGCGTGATGCCCCAGCCGTACTCGTCGGATCCAGCCTGGATCTGATTGAATCCCTGCGCGTACGCGACGATCTTCGAGGCATACAGGGCTTGGCGGACATCGTCGATGAATTGCTTTGTATCCGTTGGGTGTTGGCCCAACGTGCCCGATGCCATACCGGCGACTGCCCGGCGCTGCGGGATCGATCCGGACAGCGCGCGGGCGAACACCGCCTCGGCGATACCGGTGACCGGTACACCCAGATCGAGAGCTGACTTGACTGTCCAGCGGCCGGTGCCCTTCTGCTCGGCCTCATCGACGATCAGGTCGACGAGCGGCTGAGAGGTTTTGGCATCGACCTGACGCAGAACCTCGGCCGTGATCTCGACCAGGAAGCTGTCCAGGTCGCCGGAGTTCCACTCGGTGAAGACATCGGCGATGGCCGGCGCGGTCAGGCCGATACCGTCGCGCAGCAGCTGATAGGCCTCGCCGATAAGTTGCATATCGGAGTATTCAATTCCGTTGTGCACCATCTTCACGAAGTGCCCGGCGCCATCGGGGCCGATATGCGCACAGCATGGCACGCCGTCGACATGGGCCGAGATCTCCTCAAGTAGCGGGCCCAGCGACTCGTATGAC
The DNA here is from genome assembly GCA_037138615.1 of Mycobacteriaceae bacterium. Lineage (GTDB taxonomy): Bacteria > Actinomycetota > Actinomycetes > Mycobacteriales > Mycobacteriaceae > Mycobacterium. The sequence continues at coordinate 19,949 of JBAXIA010000007.1, forward strand.
TGCTTCGGGCCGCCGGGCATGATCGACGGACCATTAAGCGCACCCTCCTCGCCACCGGAGATGCCGGCGCCGACGAAGTGCAGCCCCCGGTCGCGCATGGCCTTCTCCCGGCGGATGGTGTCGGTGTAGAGCGCATTGCCGCCGTCGATGATGATGTCACCGGTTTCCATGGCGTCGGCAAGTTCGTTGATCACTGCGTCGGTGGCGTCGCCGGCTTTGACCATGATCAGCACCCGACGCGGCCGCTGCAGTGCGGCGAGAAATTCCTCGATGGTCTCCGAGCGAACGAATGAGCCGTCCGAGCCGTGCTCGGCCAACAGCGCGTCCGTCTTGGCGACCGAACGGTTGTGCAGTGCCACGGTGTAACCGTGGCGGGCAAAGTTACGGGCGATATTGGAACCCATGACCGCCAGACCCGTGACTCCGATATGTGCGGTCGGTTGCTGCGAGGAATTCATCAGGGCGCCTTTCAGATCAGGAAGAGCCGACGGAGCTCGGTGAGCCACGGGATCGCGACCGCCAGGGTCGGTACCACCAGCACCGCCGCAGCGGCGAGATAGGCAGCCAGCGCTAGCGCCAGGCTGTTCGGTGGGCCGGACAACCTGCGGACCCGGATCACCGTTGTCGGACCGCCTGCGGCCATCGCGCCTGCCGGGGTGCGGGCGGCGGCGCACGCAACCAGCGCACGCGCCAACGGCGTTGGACCGACAGCGCGCACCGCGGCATCATCGGCTAGGAGTTCGACCAGCATGCGCACGGCATCCAGCGCGCTGCCGCTGCGCACGAACCGCGGGAACGCGGTATGCACCGCGATGAACGCCTCCAGTACCAGATCGTGTCGCGCGCGCAGGTGCGCGCGCTCATGGCGCAGTATCGCGGCCAACTCGGGTTCAGTCAGCGCGGCCAGCGTGCCCTCGCTCAGCACCACCCGGCTGCGAAGCCCAGGCAGGCAGTAGGCCAGGGGCTCGCTGACCTGAAGCACCCGGGCGCCGTTCAACTCGCGACGGTGCTCTCCGAGCAGATCGACCATCATCCGGTGATGTGCTCGACGGCGTCGGGTTTCGATCGCCACCTTCGACACGGCGACGATCAGCCGGGCACCGATTAACAGCGTCAGCGCCAAGACGGCGACCGAGCACAGCCATACCGGCCAGCCCAGTGCGTCGATCTCCCCGGCGATGCTCGAGGTGGGCCGACCGTCGGGACCGGGGACGAAGAGCCGGCTGGCGAGTGCCAAACCGGCGCTGAATGCCGACAGCACCGCGGCAGCCGCGACCGCCTGCCACAGGACTATTGCCGCGCGCGGAGCCCGCAGCGGCCACGATGCCCGCGCCAGCAGCGCAGGAACGGGACCGGCGAGAGCAAACGCGAGAATTGTGAAGGCCAGCGCGGACACGACAACAGTGTTCCTCAGGGCGTGGGACAACCGCCAGCGGGTCTATACCTGAACTTGCCCGCAGTGGTGTTTGGCCTCCAGATCGGCCAGCGCGCGGCGCAATGCGTCGGCTTCCTCAGCTCCGACACGCTCGACGAAATTCATCAGAGCGGCCCGTCGATCAGACGAATCCGCGGCCTCGTCGAGCGCATCGACCATCAGGCTCGCCACCAGCTCGTCGCGGCCGTGCGTAGCGGCGTACTGGTGGGCGCGATCATCGCGTATTTGGATAACCAGTCCTTTGCGGGAAAGGCGCTGCAAAACCGTCATCACGGTGGTGTAGGCCAGATCGCGGTGAACGGAAATGGCATTGTGCACCTGCCGCACCGTTTGTGGCTCAGCTGAGGCCCACAGGTGATCCATGACGGCACGTTCCAGCGCGCCAAGACCCGTCAGTCTCGCCATCGAAGTTCACCCCACATCCGTTTACCGTTCACCTGGATGTCAACAGCGTACCTGCCATTACTACCGGGCGTCGTAATTGCCGCACCCCGGGAGGGCTGACGGCGTGGTCGGCGTGTAGACACACATCCGTGGAATCTGAAGCCGATCGTGTTCCGGATGAATTCTCCGCGCCCTACGACGCCACCCTCGGATTGGTCTACACCGACGTCACCCCGGATGGAATGAAGGCGCAGCTGGAGGTCAAGCCCCACCTGTTGCAGCCCATGGGCATCGTGCACGGTGGCGTCTGGTGCTCGGTGGTCGAGTCCATGGCCAGTGTCTCGGCATACGTGTGGCTGCGCGACAACGGCGGCGGCAATGTGGTGGGTGTCAACAACAACACCGATTTCCTCCGCGCCATCACCGAGGGCACCGCGTACGGCGTCTCCGAGCCCGTGCACCGCGGCCGACGACAGCAGTTGTGGCTGGTGACAATCCGTGACGACGAGCAGAGGCTGATCGCCCGCGGCCAGGTTCGGCTACAAAACCTGGAAGAGCAACGCTAAGGCTGTTATCGGTACCGACCGGCCAGCTGCAGCACCAATTGCGCACCGCCAAGCGGGCTCGCGGCCAAATAGGCTGTGCCGCCGTGCAATTCGGCCTGCTGTGCCACCAGCGCTAATCCCAGCCCGGAACCGGAGCGGGATGCCGTCGTTCCGCGGGAGAACCTTTCAAAGACGGCAGCGCGTTCCTCTTCTGGTACACCGCTGCCATTGTCGTCGATTGTGACCATGACGCCGGCCGCCGAACTCGCGACAGCGAGCCGGACTTCGGTGGCGCCACCGTGTTTGACCGCGTTGGCGATGGCATTGTCGATGACCAACCTCAATCCGACGGGTAATCCCACCATGAGAACCGCCGGCGAGGGCACGAGAGAAATCCGCAGACTCGGATACGTGCGCTCGGCGTCATGGGCGGCACGATCAAGCAGTTCGGCGATGTCGAAGGGAACGAAATCGTCCGCTGTGGTCAGCTCACCCTGGGCAAGGCGCTCCAACGCGGTCAGGGTCGCCTCGATCCTGCTCTGGGTGCGGATGACATCACCGATGACCTCCTGGCGTTGTTCGTCGCCCAGTTCAAGGGTGGAGAGCACTTCGAGGTTGGTCCGCATAGCCGTCAACGGAGTGCGTAATTCGTGAGAGGCGACTGCGGCAAAGTCACGCGCCGCTTCCAGAGCGGCCCTGGTTCGTCCCTGCTCATCGCCGATACGGGCGAGCATTCCCTCCACCGCGTCGCCGATCTCCACCGCTTCCCGGACCCCGCGGACCTGAACCTCCTCGGGCTTGGACTGTGCATTGATGGCACGAGCCTGCTGGGCCAGAAGCCGGAACGGGTCGATCATGATCAGCGAGAAGAACCACCCGACAACCACTGTCCCGGCGATCACGCCTGCGCAGATGAGCAGCACCCGCAGGTGTAATTCGCCTATCCTGCGCTGGGTTTCGGCCAGTGGCGCGCCCAATGCGATCGATGCTCCGCCCACCGTGAAGGTCCGGACCCGGTACTCGACTCCGTCGATTTCGGTGTTGGCGTAACCGTCGGCCAGTTTCGGCAGCACCACACTGTTAGGCACCGACATCGCCATTGAGCCCACCCGCACGGTGCGAACAAGGTTGCCGTCGGGGCTGGGCGAGCCGGGTGCGGGCGGGCCGGACAGCAGGGTGCTGAAGTCGCCGAGACTGCTTACCGAGTCCAGCCGACGGTCCAGTTGGCTGTACTGGTCATTGGTGACGCCGACCCATACCCAGACGCCAAGGGTGAGGACGAGGGCCACCACGGCCAGCGCGGCAACGATCACAATGGAGCGCAGCGACAGCAGCCGGTTTGGCAGGCGTTTCAGCAGACGGTAGACCAGCTCGTCGGGTTTCACCACCACGGTTGGCCGCCCCCTCTTCCGGTCAGGAGGCGGCTTTCTCGGTGTCCTCGACGATGGCCGCGATCTCCTCGAGTTGTTCGATCCGGGTGCGGGCGTAGGCCTGCTGCTCGGTGATGGTGAGCTGGCCGCGCTGGCTACCGATGAACGTTCCGATCCACGACAGTGCCGTCGTCAGCCGGGCGCGGAATCCCACCAGATAGATCAGGTGTAGGAACAGCCAGGCCAACCAGGCGATGAATCCACCGAACTCCAGTGGTCCCACCTTGGCCACCGCCGAGTAGCGCGACACGGTGGCCATCGACCCCTTGTCGAAGTATTGGAACGGTTCCCGGGCCGTCGGATCCGCGCCGTTGAGTTCTGCCTTGAGCAGCCTGGCTGCGTACCGTGCGCCCTGGATCGCACCCTGTGCCTGGCCGGGGACGCCCTCGACGAGAGTCATATCACCGACGACGAATACATTCGGGTGACCCGGGACAGTCAGATCGGGCAATACCTTGATTCGTCCGGCCCGGTCGATTTCGGCTCCAGACTGATCGGCCAGGATCTTGCCCAGCGGGCTTGCCGCGACGCCCGCCGACCACACCTTCGTCGCGCATTCGATGCGTTCGGTGCTGCCGTTCTTGCGTTTCACCGTGATTCCGTTGCGGTCGACATCAGTGACCATGGACTCGAGTTGGATTTCCACACCGAGCTTCTCCAGGCGGGCGGCGGCCTTGAGTCCGAGTTTTTTGCCCATTGGCGGCAGCACGGCCGGTGCGGCGTCGAGCAGGATCACCCGCGCCTTGGTGGAGTCGATGTGGCGGAATGCGCCTTTGAGCGTGTGGTCGGCCAACTCGGCGATCTGACCGGCCATCTCCACACCCGTCGGGCCGGCGCCGACGACGACGAAGGTGAGTAGTTTCGCGCGGCGGTCCGGGTCACTGGAGCGCTCGGCCTGCTCAAAGGCTCCGAGGATACGGCCGCGTAATTCCAGGGCGTCGTCAACGGTCTTCATGCCGGGGGCCCACTCGGCGAACTCATCGTTGCCGAAGTAGGACTGGCCGGCGCCTGCGGCAACGATCAATGTGTCGTACGGAGTGCTGTAGATGTGGCCCAACAGCAGCGAGTCGACAGTGCGCTTCTTCAGATTGATACCGGTGACCTCACCGAGCAGTACCTGGCAGTTCTTCTGGTTGCGCAGGATCACCCGGGTGGGCGGTGCGATCTCGCCCTCCGAGATGATCCCGGTGGCCACCTGGTAGAGCAGCGGCTGGAACAGGTGATGGGTGGTCTTGGCAATCAGCTTGATGTCGACGTCGGCCCGCTTGAGCTTCTTGGCGGCATTGAGGCCGCCGAAACCCGAGCCGATGATGACGACCCTGTGCTTATCGGTTGGAGTGGCGCCGGGATGGCTCATCTTCGCTCCTTGTAATGACTGCGCCAAGATTGCAGAGAACGATTCATACGGTAGTCGGCCGACTCTCAGATGTCGCGCCGGGTCACACCCCGAGGACCGGCCGCAGAGCCTCGCCGACGGCGGTGATCGACCCCGGGACGTACGCGGGAATGTTGACGATCACACCGTCGATCCCGGCGTCCACCACGTTGGTCTGTACCGCTTCGGCGATCTTGTGGGGGCTACCCACCACCATCCTGCCCCGCATTTCGCCGGGCAGCATGTCATCGGTCATAGATGCGTCCGGTACCGCGGTGAGCAGCATGCTGGTCTCCAGGGTGGCGGGGTCGCGGCCCACCTCCTCGCAGCGCCGAGCCAGGGCGGCCACCTTGCCTGGAAGTTCAGCGAACGAAGCGATGATGTTGAGGTGGTCGAAGTAGCGGGCGGCTAAGCCGAATGTCTTCTTCTCGCCGCTGCCACCGATCATCAGCGGGATGTGATCGCGGTAGCGCGGCTCGGCAAACGCCTCGACGGTCCGGTAGTACTCGCCTGAGAAGCTCACCCGTTCGCCTTTGATCATCGGCAGGATGATCTCCAGAGCTTCGTCCAATTTGGCGAACCGCTCGGTGAACGTGCCGAATTCGAATCCGAGCTGGTCGTGTTCGAGTTCGAACCAGCCGGTGCCGATACCCAGCACGGCACGTCCCTGGCTGACCACGTCGAGAGTGGTGATGATCTTGGCCAGCAGGGTCGGGTTGCGATAGGTGTTTCCGGTGACCAGCGTGCCGAGCAACACGTCCTCGGTCACTGCCGCCAGTGCGCCGAGGGCGGTGTAGGCCTCCAGCATCGGCTGGTCCGGAGAACCCAGCATGGGCAGTTGGTAGAAGTGGTCCATCACGAAGACGGAGTCGAATCCGGCCGCCTGCGCCTCCTGGGCTTGGGCGATCACCGTGGGGAACAGTTCCGCGACCGATGTGCCGTAGGAGAAGTTCGGGATCTGAAAACCGAGTCGAATCGTCACCCGCCGACAATAACGCGCCGACGATATTCGCCGAACCCGGACCGATCAGCCGTAGGTGGCCGCGGCACCGCGGCCGACATGCAGGGTTTGGCCGGTGATATGGCGCGCCGCCGGGGTGGACAAAAACAGCGCGAGCCGAGCGATCTCGGACGCGACCGACGACTGCGAAATGGCAAGTCCGGGATAGCCCGGCTGAGCCGTTCGCCCGCATGCCACCGTATTGATGGTGATTCCGCGAGTGCCGAGATGGTGGGCCTGACCGGTCGTCCAATTGGACAGCGCCGCCTTAGCGGCGGCCATCGGGGCAGACGACGGGGCCGACTCGGGCCATTCGTCGGCATTGTCGGCGACGACGGTCACAATCGACCCGCCCGACCGTAGGTTGTCGGCAACGGTCTGCACGGTCAGCACCGCGGATACAACAGTGCGGTCGAAGGCCGACCGCCACGCCGCCGCGGTGTCAGCCGTGGTGACCTCCCGAGGATCGCTCCCGACCCGGACTGCACCGGGCACGGTGACGATGGTGTCGAGATTCTGGGGGAACTGTGACCGGGCCTGCGCGAGACTCGTCGCGTCGGCGGGGTCACACACGATGGCGTCGACGTCGAGTTCCTTGGCCACCAGTTCAAGCTCGTCGCGGCGCACTCCGCTGACCACCACCTGATGACCGGCAGCCCGGAATGTTTCCGCGACCGTACGGCCCAGTTCACTGTCAGCACCGGTAATCAACACGTCCATCGTCTGCCTCCTCGCCTGCAGCACGAAGGTTACTCGACGGTAGCGTCCGTGCCCGGGCCTAGGGTGAGACGCCATGAGGCCGATCGGAGCGCCCGGGGTATCGCTGCCGCGCTGGGTGTATCTCCCGGCTGCCGCGGGTGCGATCTTCGTCGCGCTGCCACTGCTGGCTATCGCGATCAGAGTCGACTGGGCGCGGTTCGGCCCCTTGATCACCAGTCCGGCTTCTCGGGCGGCACTTCTGCTGAGCCTGCGCACTGCCACCGCAAGCACCCTGCTGTGCCTGGTGCTCGGCGTCCCACTGGCGATGGTGCTGGCCCGTCATCACGGAATGCTGGTCCGGATATTGCGCCCGCTGATCCTGTTGCCGTTGGTGCTGCCACCGGTTGTGGGTGGTATCGCGCTGCTCTATGTCTTCGGCAGGCTGGGACTGCTGGGGCACTATCTCGAGGCGGCCGGAATCCGGATCGCGTTCACGACGAGCGCAGTGGTGCTGGCCCAAATGTTCGTATCATTGCCCTTCCTGGTGATCGCGCTCGAAGGTGCCGCACGCACGGCCGGGTCGGACTACGACATGGTGGCGGCGACACTCGGCGCACCGCCGGCCACCGTGTGGTGGCGGGTGACGCTGCCCCTGCTGGCGCCGGGTCTGCTTTCCGGATCAGTGCTGGCTTTCGCCCGGGCACTGGGGGAGTTTGGCGCCACCCTGACATTCGCGGGATCCCGGCAGGGCGTGACCCGCACCCTTCCGCTGGAGATCTACCTGCAGCGAGAAGGAGACCCTGAGGCAGCAGTGGCGTTGTCTGTTCTGCTCATCGTCATTGCCATGGTCGTCGTCATCGGGCTGGGCGGGCGCCGGATCGCGGGATGGACCGCCGGTGGCTGAACTACAGGTGGCTGCCAAAGTGGCCAGTCGCGACCTGGACGTGGCATTCACCGTCGCGGCCGGCGAGGTGCTGGGCGTCCTCGGCCCCAACGGCGCGGGAAAGTCCACGACCGCAGCGGTGATCGCCGGGCTACTACAGGCCGATGATGCCGTGGTGCGGGTAGGGAACCGGACGTTGACCGACACCGTCCGCGGCGTCTGCGTGCCGACCCATGAACGGCGGGTCGGCGTGCTGTTGCAGGAGCCGCTGCTGTTCCCGCACATGAGTGTGATCGGCAACGTCATGTTCGGGGCACGTCGGCACGCGGACCGGTCATCGGCAGGCCGCCGCGCGCGGCGTTGGCTGGCCGAGGTTGGCGCCGAGGGTCTCGCCGACCGCAAGCCTGGTGAACTTTCCGGCGGTCAGGCCCAGCGGGTGGCGCTCGCTCGTGCCTTGGCTGCTGAGCCTGAGGTGCTGCTTCTCGACGAGCCGTTGGCCGGGCTGGACGTGGCGGGTGCGACATCGGTGCGCGCGGTGTTGCGCAAGGTTCTCGCCGCGGACGGGCGGGCAGCGCTGCTGATCACCCACGACCTGATCGACGCCCTCACCCTCGCCGACCGCGTCGTGATACTCGACGCGGGCAAGGTGGTCGAGTCCGGCCCGGTGGCTGAAATCCTGGCCGCACCGCGCAGCACCTTCGGCGCACGTATCGCCGGAGTCAATCTGGTGCGTGGGGTCCTGGCCGAACCGGGTGCGCTGCGGGATGCATCAGAGCTGTTGTGGCACGGAATCCCGGCCGAGGATCTGCCCGCCGGCCGCGATGTCGTCGCGGTATTCCCCCCGGCCGGAGTTGCGGTGTACCGAGACCGCCCCCACGGCAGTCCCCGCAACAGTGTTCGCGTTCGGATCGCCGCCCTCGAGGTCAACGGCGCGGTAGTACGGGTTCGCGCCGGAGAGCAGGGCGACGGTACCGCCGGTCTGGCCGCCGACATCACCCCCGACGCCATGGTCGATCTCGGGCTGCAGGTGGGCGAGGCGGTCTGGTTCACCGTGAAGACCCAGGCGGTCGGTTTGTACCCGGGCGCCGGACACACCTGAGGCGCGAACTTGCGTCACGGCCGCGACACGGTAGGTTTTTCGCCATGACGCAGCCGGAACCCACTTCGCGACGCCCGGGCCTGTGGACGGCGTTCGCCGTGACCGCTGTGGCCGGTGCCAGCGCAATCACGATCGCTCTGCCGCCGAATTCCGCGATAGCCGACCCGGTACCGCCCGCCACAACAACTGCCGCGCCTGCGGCCCCGGCAACAACTGCCACACCTACGGCACCGGCGGCGACCACCGCCGCGGCCCCGGCAGCGACGACCGCCGTGCCCGCGGCACCGGCAGATCCGAACGCACCGCCACCGGCCCCGGCCGACCCGAACGCACCGCCACCGGCACTGGCCGATCCGAACGCACCGCCACCGGCGGACCCGAATGCACCGCCACCGGCGGACCCGAACGCACCGCCTCCGGCACCGGAGCTGGAGCCCGGCCGGGTCACCAATTCCGCCGGCGGCTTCAGCTACCTGCTGCCGGCCGGGTGGGAGGTGGCCGATGCATCGCGTCTGAGCTACGGCCAAGCACTGTTGCTCAAGCAGACCGCACCGGCCATCAATGGGCAACCGGCCTCGACTGCCAGTGACACCAGCATCCTGCTGGGCAGGCTGGACCTGAAACTGTTCGCCGGAGCCGAGCAAGACAATGGCAAGGCCGCAATCCGATTGGCCTCGGATATGGGCGAGTTCTTCATGCCCTTCCCCGGCACCCGGATCAACCAGCAGACCGGTCTGCTACAGGCCGGGACGATGCCCGGTGCCGCGGCGTCCTACGACGTCAAGTTCTCCGACGCCACCAAGCCCAACGGCCAGATCTGGGCGGGCGTGGTCGGTACGGCGGCACCCGCGGCCTCACGGAACCAAAACAGTGAGCGCTGGTTCGTGGTGTACCTGGGTACCGCGAAGGATCCCATCGATGTGGCCGCAGCCAAGGCCTTGGCCCAGTCCATCAAGCCGTACACGCCGCCGCCACCGCCACCGCCGGATCCCAACGCGCCCCCGGCCCCTGCGCCTGTGCCGGGCAACCGGGTCGGTGTGCCGATCCCGGTCGAAACGCCGGTTCCGGAAATGATGCCCGGGGGCTGAGTTTCCCGGCTTGCCGCGTGATCGTGGCCGTTTCTGCACGCTAATCGTTACCGTGCGTCGCTATACCTGAATGACAGGGCCACAGACCTGCTGGCCGTGACACGGTGTTTGACGTTACTGGGAGTACGACATGATCATGAACATCATCTGGATGGTCCTCCTGGGCCTCTTTGTGGGCTGGATTGCGAAAATGATCGTCCCGGGCAGTGCGCATCTGGGCTGGATTCAAACGAGTCTGCTGGGAATTGCCGGTGGTTGGGTGGGCGGCACGCTGGGCAGCCTGGTTTTCTCACCGCACCATTTCGACATCACACCGCCGATCAGGCACTCATTCCTGGGCGCCTTGGTGGGTGCGGTTATTCTGCTGCTGATTTTCCGGTCAGTGTCGGGGCGCAACACACGGGTTTGACAGACTCCCGGCGACAACGTCGGCGAGCGGGCGCCGTGGCGTCGTAGGCAGTGGATCGGCATTGACCGCTGCCCATCCGATCCTTAGTAGCATTTGCGGGAAGCCCTCTCCGCCAAGGAGTTTGGTCCGAATCTCAGCACGAGTTGCGGCGATCTCCAATGGCTCGGTGAGCGGACAGCTGGCCAGGCCCATCGCGGTGGCACTCAACAGCACCGCGCCGGTAGCCTCGCCGGCCCGCAGCAGCGCCGACTGATCGTCGGTGGCGGTCGCCAGGATCAACACCACCCCGGCATCGTCGCGTGCCTCGACCCCGGTGGGTTGTTCAAGAACAGGATTGGCGAAGACGCGCGCCGAAAACAATCCACTCTTACCGGCGACGCTCTTCTGAGGCGCCGGAGTGTTGCGGGCGGGCACTCCCGATTCGGCTCCGTGTCGTCCACTCCACATCGTCAGCTCTTCGAGATAGGCCGGATCACTGATGTGCTCGCGCACCGCGTGCGCGACGACCTCGGCTAACTCGTCCTCGTCGGCCACCCGTCGCAGCATTACACCGGCGTGTGCGGCCTGGGCGGCCAGAGTGGCGACATCACCACCGGGCACCGGCCAGGACGAGAACGAGCGCCGGTCGGTACGCCGATGCGGTATCGCGGCTGCCAGCGCGATATCGGCGTTACTGGTCGAACTGTCGACGATGTCGATCCTGGCGACGTGGTTGGAGTCCCGCGGATCCGGAAAGCGGTGCACCTCGGTGACCCAGCCCAGTGCGGACAGCGCGACGGTGAAATGTTGTAGCGCGACCCCACAGCTGAGCAACATTTCCCGCCCGGCGGGATCGACACGGGGGAGTCGCCGGGCCGGATCGATGAAGAGATCCACATATTCCGCGCCGACCCGCCATCGCCAGGGCTGGGAATTGTGTACCGAGGGCGCTCGAATCGCGAGAGCCAGCGCCGCCTCAATAACCGCGTTATCGGGCGACTGTGGTGTCATAGTCACCACCATCACCACCGCAACGCCCGGAGCACAGCCCCGAAAGACCCCGATCGGGTGGCTTTGGTCCCTACCCAGGGGTCCCTAACTCAGGTCGAAACGTGCCAGACCATGGCGGCGGCCAGGGCGCCCATGCCGTTGAGCGACCAATGCAGTGCGATGGGTGCGATCAGGCTGCCGCTGCGCCGACGCAGCCAGGTGAAGACGAATCCCGCTGCTGCAGTAGCCAGGACCGCAAGCACGATCCCGGCCAGCATGCCGAAAGCGCCGCCGCCGAAGACTCGGGTGAAGCCGACGTTTCCGTTCGTCAGCCCCATCGAACTGGCGATATGCCACAGGCCGAACAGCAGTGATCCGGCGGCTGCCACACCGCGAAAGCCCCAGGCCCGGTCCAGTGCCCCGTGCAGCACACCCCGGAACGCCAGTTCCTCCGGGATGACCGTCTGCAACGGAATGATGACCATCGAGGCCACCAGCGCGCCCGACAGGGTCGCGTAGTGGTTGTTGAGGAACATTGGCCGCGTCCACGGCAATAGCGCGCCGACCACGATCACGGCGAGAACCAGTCCGACCGCCGCCAGGGCGTAGCGCGCGCCGGAGCGCCAGTGTTCGCGCCCCAACCCCAGTTCAGCCCAGCCCAGCCCGCGGGCCCGCACCAGCAGCAGTAGACCCATCGCCACCGCCGGTACGGTCGCGACATCGGCCCACGCCGTGGTGAAGTGCGCGGTCAGGTTTGCGAGCGCCAGTACGACGACAACCACACCGATATCGATATAGACCCGCAACTGATGCAGAGCTACCAGCTGCGCCAGCGCCGGATGGGGCTGGGCAGGACGAACAGGGTCGATCACGGCGGCTGAGGTAGACATGTGGCTCCGATTCTACTCGCGAGCCCGGGTGGCTAAGCTCGTCGCCGGAGCAGGCCGGAACAGGAAGGCCCGGAAAAGCATGGTTGTGAGCGGCAACGAACCTGGACACGGGCCTGGAAACGAGCCCCTGCTGGCCCGCGTGCGGGTGCTCGACCTCTGCGACGGCGACGGCGACGGCATCACCCGGCTGCTGGCCGACCTGGGTGCCGATGTGCTGAAAATTGAGCCGCCGACAGGTAGCCGGGCCCGTTCGGCGTTGCCGACCCTGGACGGCGTGAGCATCCCGTTCGCTTTGCACAATGCCAATAAGCGCAGTGCGATGCTGGATCCCCGGAGCGAAGCCGATCGCCGCCGACTGGTGGAACTGGCGGCCGAAGCCGACATCGTGATCGACAGCGGATTACCCGGACTGGCATTCGCCTTCGGCACGTCCTGCGAGGAGTTGGCCGACCGGTTTGAGCACCTGGTCACCATGCGGGTGACCGATTTCGGATCGGAGGGTCCGCTGGCCACCTGGCAGGCCACAGACCCGGTGCTCTACGCGATGTCGTGTGCGCTGTCGCGGTCCGGACCCACAACCGGTACACCGGTACTGCCGCCGGACGGAATAGCCTCGGCCACCGCCGCAGTGCAGGCGACGTGGGCGGTGCTGGTGGCGTATTTCAACCGGTTGCGATGCGGCATTGGTGATTACATCGACTTCTCCCGATTCGACGCCGTGGTGTTGACGCTGGACCCTCCGTTCGGTACCCAGGGGCAGGCTGCGACCGCGCGTAACCGGGCCGACCGTTGGCGAGGCAGGCCTAAGAACCAGGACTCGTACCCGATCTTCGCCTGCAGCGACGGCTATGTCCGGCTCTGCGTGATGTCGCCGCGACAGTGGCGCGGCCTTCGGGCCTGGTTGGGGGAGCCGGAGCAGTTCCAGGATCCGAGGTTCGACAGCGTTGCCGCGCGCGTGCGTTCCTTCGCGGAACTCGAACCCCTCATCGGCGCGTTGTTCGCCGATCAGACGATGGAAAAACTGGTCACCGACGGTCAGTCTTTCGGGGTTCCGATCGCTGCCGTACTGACCCCGGCCGACGTCCTTCAATCCGAGCACCTCAATGGTGTGGGTGCTTTGGTTGATGCCGAACTTGCACCGGGGGTCCGCGCGCGGATCCCGAGCGGCTACTGGGTTGTCGACGGTGAACGCGCCGGCTACCGCACCCCGGCTCCGGAATTGGCGGCGTCGGTCGGCGATGGACCGCACTGGCTGGCACCGCAGTTCACGCCGGAGCCCACCGGGGCAGTGGGGGAGCGTCCATTCGACGGGATTCGCGTCGCCGATCTGGGCATCATCGTCGCCGGCGGGGAACTGAGCCGGCTCTTCGGCGACCTGGGCGCACAGATCATCAAGATTGAGAGCGCTGCCTATCCGGATGGACTGCGGCAGAAGTTTCCGGATCAGTTGATCGGCGATTCCTTCGCCCGGGCGCACCGCAATAATCTTGGCCTAGGGCTCGACCTGCGCAACGAGGCGGGCGCGAGGCTGTTCGAATGTCTGATTGCCGTATCGGATGCGGTATTCGCTAATTTCAAGCCCGGAACACTTGCTGCACTGGGCTTTTCGTATGCCCATCTCGCTTCAATAAATCCTGGTCTGGTACTGGCTGAGAGCAGCGCATTCGGTGACATCGGCCCGTGGAGCACGCGGATGGGATACGGCCCACTGGTCCGTTCGGCCACCGGACTCACCCGGCTGTGGGCTTCGGAGGAGGCGGCATCCGAGGACAGGCGGCATCCGTTCTTCGATGCGACGACGGTTTTCCCGGATCACGTCGTCGGCCGGATTACCGCGATCGGCGCTCTGGCCGCGCTGATCCGCCGCACTCGCTGCGGGGTGGGCGCGCAGGTGCACGTCTCGCAGGCCGAGGCAGTCATTAACCAGTTGGACACCAGCTACGTCGTTCTGGGTGCGGATGCCGATGCCCTGCAGGCCGATCCAACAGTCCATGGGGTCTACCCGTGCGCCGGCGATGACGAGTGGTGCGTGGTCTCGATTGCCTCGGAGGCCGACCACAGTGCCGTCGCAGAAGTGACCGGGTATCCGTGCGCCGAACTGGCAACGTGGACGCGGATGCACTCGCCCAACGAGGTGGCTCAGTCCTTGCAGGGTCGCGGAGTGCCAGCCGGCCCGATGAACCGGCCCGACGAGGTCTACGAGGATCCACAACTGCGGTTGCGAAAAGTGTTGACCGAGATGACCCATCCGCTGCTGATCCATCCGCTCCCCAGTGAGGCAGGCCCGGCGCAGTACCGCAACATCCCACCGGCGGCGCAGATCCCAGCGCCACTGCCCGGCGCGGACACCCGGATGATCTGCTGCGAGATCCTGGATATGCCCGATGACCAGATCAACAGACTGATCGCCGATGGCGTGCTCTTTGAAAGTAGCGATGGCACCGAAAGCGGAGGAGTTCTTCCATGACAGCGATGACGAACGCGAAGATCTTCTTCGGCGGTGAGTTCCATCTCGCCGACAAATGTGAACCGGTCCTGGAAGCCGCAACCGGTGAGCTCATCGGAGATGGCGCCAGCGGAACCAACGCCGATATCGACGCGGCCGTCGCCGCCGCGCGGGCGGCATTGCGGCAGTGGAGTTCGTCATCACCGGACCACAGGGCGGCGGTCCTCAAGGGATTTGCCGCGGCATTGCACCGGCGTGCTGAGACCACCGACAAGTTAGTCACCCGTGAGAACGGCATGCCGATGTCGCTGTCGCGTGGTGCTAACGGCCTATTCCCGGCGGCGCTGCTGGGCTACTACGCCAAGCTCATCACCGAGACGCCAATCGAGGAGATCCGGCCGAGCACGATCGGCCACACCATCGTTCGTCGCGAGCCGGTGGGCGTTGTCGCCGCGATCGTCCCGTGGAACTATCCGCAAGCCCTCGCCGCATTCAAACTCGCCCCCGCGCTGGCCGCCGGCTGCACGGTTGTGCTCAAGGCTGCACCGGAAACCGCCTTGGATGCCATGGTTTTCGCCGAGGCAGCCCAGGAGTGCGGGATGCCGCCGGGCGTGCTCAATGTCGTGCCCGGCGGGGTGGAGACCGGAAAACATCTGGTGTCCCACCCCGGTGTGGACAAGGTCAGCTTCACCGGGTCGACGGTCGCTGGTCGGATCATCGGCGAGGTCTGCGGTCGGCTGCTGCGACCGGTCACCCTCGAACTCGGCGGCAAGTCCGCGGCGATCATCCTCGACGACGCTGATCTCGACGCCACCATGCGTGGGCTGCGTTCGGTGTCATTCGTCAACAACGGCCAGACCTGCTATCTCGGCTCTCGCATCCTCGCGCCCCGCTCCCGTTACGCCGAAGTCGTGGACGCACTGGCTGAGCTCGTGACCGGGTTCACTGTCGGTAACCCACTCGACAAGGCCACCGATATCGGGCCGGTGGTCAGCGCCCGCCAGCAGCAACGGGTGCTGGGCTATATCGAAGCCGGCAAGAGCAGCGGTGCCAAACTGGTGGTCGGGGGCGGGGTTCCGAAGGATCAGCCACGCGGTTGGTTCGTCTCACCCACGGTATTCGCCGATGTCGATAACTCCGACCGGATCGCCCAGGAGGAGATCTTCGGCCCGGTGCTGGCGGTCATCCCCTACGACGGCGACGCCGACGCCATCACACTGGCCAATGACACTGAGTTCGGCCTGGCAGGCACGGTGTGGTCCACCGATGCCGAGCGTGCCACCGAAGTAGCCCGTGAGATGAAGACCGGCACGGTCGGCATCAACGACTATCAACTGGACATGGGCGCACCGTTCGGCGGCGTCAAAGCCAGCGGCATCGGCCGCGAACTCGGCCCGGAGGGTCTCGACGAATTCTTCACGTTGAAGTCGATCTACCGGGTCGGTCCGGCTTAGTCGCGGCGGCCTGATGGTGAGAGCAGCAGGGATATTCGGGAGCGACCGGTGTGCAAGCATTCGACTCGCGGAGCAAGCAGTCACGTGATTGGCTCCGGTGTTAGGTTTTGACGGGCGTCAAAGTCGGCGCCCTGCCTGCCGACAGAAGGACGTCACAGATGAGCCTGAGCCCGCGCACACCGGTGCTCGTCGGTGTCGGTCAGGTCAACCAGCGGGACGAAGCACCCGATGTGGAGCCGGTCGACCTGATGGCCGCCGCAGCCACCGAAGCGGCCGACCCACGCGTTCTGCAGGCACTGGACTCCATCCGTGTGGTGAATCTGCTGTCATGGCGGTATCGCGACCCCGGTCTGCTGCTGGGTCAACGGATCGGGGCACCTGAAGCACGCACCCGGTATAGCGGCGTCGGCGGTAATACCCCGCAGTCGTTACTTAGCCAAGCCTGCCGCGACATCCAGAGCGGCAGCGTCGACGCTGTCCTGCTAGCCGGTGCGGAGACCTGGCGAACCCGGATGCGGCTGCGTGCCAGGGGAATCCGTCCTTCCTGGACCGTGCAGGATGACAGTGTGCCGATCCCGCCGGGGGCCGAGGATGTGCCGATGTCGGGTCCTGGGCAGGACCGCATCGGGCTGATACCGCCCTCGTTCGTCTATCCGCTTTTCGAGCAGGCACTGCGAATCGCCGACGGAGAGTCGATGGAGGACCATCTGTGCCGAATCGGCGAACTGTGGTCCCGATTCAGTCAGGTGGCACACGCCAACCCGCACGCATGGAGCCGTGAGGCACTGTCGGGCGAACAGATCCGCCAGCCCGGACCTGACAACCGAATGATCAGCTGGCCTTACCCGAAGCTGATGAACTCCAACAATATGGTCGACCAGGGTGCTGCAGTGATTCTGTGCTCGGCGGAGAAAGCCGAGTATCTACAGATTCCGAAGGACACCTGGATTTTCCCGCACGCGGCGACCGACTCACACGACACCTACAGTCTCGCCGAGCGCTACGAGTTGCACCGCTCCCCGGCGATCCGGATAGGCGGGCAGCGGGTGTTGGAACTCGCCGGCGTCGGTGCCGACGATCTCGACTACATCGACGTCTACTCCTGTTTCCCGTCGGCGGTACAGGTGGCCGCCCGTGAGATCGGCTTGCCCCTTGGCGATTCCTCGCGGCCGCTCACCGTGACCGGCGGGCTGACGTTTGCAGGCGGCCCCTGGAACAACTACGTCATGCACTCCATTGCCACGATGGCCGAACTGCTTCGTGCGAAACCAGGGGCTCGCGGCCTGATCACCGCCAACGGCGGATATCTGACCAAGCACAGCTTTTGCGTTTACAGCGCAACTCCGCCGGCGGAGCAATTCCGCTGGGAAGATGTCCAGGCTGCCGTGGACCGGGAACCAACTCGCACAGCGCTCATCGAGTGGGAGGGGACTGGAACGGTGGAGTCATGGACAACGCCGTTCAACCGGGATGGCTTACCGGAGAAGGCATTCCTTGCTGTCCGGACTCCCGACGGTTCCCGCACGTGGGCGCTCATCTCTGATGCTGACGAGGCTGCGGCGACTGTTGCCGGTGACATTGCCGGCGCCGAGGTGACGGTTCACACGGACGGGTCCGCAACGGTTAGCCGGTCGGGTTAGGGCCCTGCTCGAGCCGGTTATCCTTCGGCGCAATGGCAGCAGGCCTGCCGCCCCGGGGGGAGAGCGGCAGGCCTGCTGTTGGACGGATACTCAGGCGCCGGATGGGGTGGCGCCGAGAACCCGTTGCATATCGGGGATCATCTGCTGCAACTGCGCACCCCAGTAGCCCCAGCTATGGGTCCCGTTGGCCGGGAAGTTGAACACCGCGTTGCGTCCACCCGCCGCCAGATAGTTATCCATGAAGGTCTTGTTGGTCCGCAACGTGAAACCTTCCAGGAACTGGGCGGCCATCAGGTTTCCGCCACCACCCGAGGTGTCTAATTCCGACGGTGTGCCGGTGCCGCAGTAGATCCATAGGCGAGTGTTGTTGGCCACAAGTTGGTTGATGTTGACCATCGGGTCATTGCGCCGCCAAGCCGGGTCCGAAGACGGACCCCACATGCTCTGCGCATTGAAACCGCCGGCGTCGTTCATCGCCAGACCGATCAGCATCGGCCACCAGCCCTCTGATGGGTTGAGGAAGCCCGACAGCGATGCGGCGTAGACGTACTTTTGCGGGTAGTTGATCGCATAGGTCAAGCCCGCACTGCCGGCCATCGAGATACCGACCACCGCGTTGCCGTTCGGATTGATGCCGTAGTTGGCCTGCAGATAGGCCGGCAGCTCCTGGTTCATGAACGTTTCCCACTTGTAGGTGTAGTTCTGACCATTTCCCTGCGACGGCTGGTACCAGTCGGAATAGAAGCTGGACTGCCCACCGACCGGCATGACTGCCGACAGACCTGAGTTCTCGAACCACTCAAACGCCGGGGTGTTGATATCCCAGCCGTTGTAATCCTCCTGGGCCCGCAGGCCGTCCATCAGGAAGACCGCGTGCTCTCCGCCACCCTGGAACTGAATGCGGATGTTGCGGCTCATCGACGCTGATGGCACGTCCAGATAGAGCACCGGCAGTCCTGGCCGGGAGAAGGCGGCGGCTGTCGCTGATCCCCCGACAGCGCTGATCAAGCCGGGCAGAGACAACGCTGCCGCGGCGGCTGCAGCCGTGCGGCGCAACCACTTACCTCGAAGTTTCTCGACGATCTTCATGACGAATCCCATCACCTTTCGTACGCGTTCCAACAGCGATCAATCGCTGTGTGGCGCTAGTCAAACACCGACCGGGGTCACTGATCGGTACGCGATGCGGTGCGTCAAGTCGCAGTTGCGCAACGATCAGATCACGCGTCGGGATGACTTCAGGAGGCTGTCGCGCGGGCTTCGGTGCTGGATTCCTCAGTGACCGCGGCGGGGTCTGAGGCCACACTATCCGCGACCAACTCCCGGACATGTGCGCGGCGCTCATCGATAGCTTGGCTGAGATCCTGCAGTAGTTCCGGTTTGCGGTATACCAACTTCTCCACGGTGTCGCGATCGATTCTCGCGACTGTGACTTCGCCCAGGGCGTAGGCACTGCCGATGACGGGCTCACGGGTCAGGGCTGTCTGACCGATGAAGTCGCCTTCAAGCAGAGTGCTGACCGGAATGACGGACCCGTCCTTTCCGTCAACGACCATTCGTACTCGGCCATCAAGGATGAAGGACATTCCCGTCGGCACCTCGCCGCTTGCCTGCATCAGCTCATCGGAGCCGTACCGGGTGACGCTGACATGCGGCAGCAGTATCTCCAGTTCGGAACTGCTGGCCTTGAGGATCGGCGCGATCGTTCGCAATGCGTCCATTCGGCGTTGCGGGGTCGAGAAGTCATCCTCGATTCCGTCGAGTCGTAGCCCGGCACGGCGTGAGGCGTACCAGAGCCATCGCTGGAACATCGATCGCGCTTGGGGGTCGTCAGCCGGTGAACGAATTGGAATGGTGATTGTGTAGTCCGTGCTCGTCGTCGCCGTAGCAATAGGGCGCCCGTCGTGATGCAACTGCGGAAGATTAGAGGCGGTATCCGCGAGCAACTCACACACGACATCGGGTGCGTCTGTGCCGGCGAACTTCGCGTCCACGACAATGGTATGACTACCCGCTGGACGGCTGAGGTTCACGAACGATTGCCCGGCCAGCACCGAGTTGGGAATGATCTCCAGACCGCTGCCGGTATTGATATGCGTCGCCCGCCAGTTCACTTCGACCACACGGCCCCGAGCTGTGGTGGTCTGCACCCAATCACCCAGTTGGAACGGTTGCTCGAAGAGCAGAAGTAAACCCGAGATGATCTGTCCCACCGAGTTTTGCAGAGTCAGACCGAGCACGATCGAACTGACACCCAATGCCGTGAACAGGCCACCGACGTTGGCGCCCCAGACGTAGGCCAGAACCAATGCCAGACCCAGGGCGATGATCACAAATCGCGCGACATCGATGAAGATCGTCGGCATGCGCCGCCGCCAACTACCGGCCGGGGCGCTGGCAAAGACGGTGGCGTTGACTCCGGACAGCACCATGACCAGCACGATGAAGCCGAACACGGTCGATACGATGCGTACCCCGGTCGCCTCGACCGAGATGTCGGTGGTCTTGATCAGAAGTAGCAGTAAGGCGCCCAACGGCACGATGAAAGTGCGCAGCAACCCGACAGGCTGAGCCAGGAAACTACCCCGCCGGTTGAGCGCCTGTTGCAGTTCGGTGAGCACCAACAGCGTGACCGGTAATCCCACTGAAATGATGACCGACCAGTAGAACCATGGAGTGGTGAGGATCGAAGTCATGGGTTGTCAGTCCCCGGTTTTTCGCTGGCCGTCATGACTCATCTTCAGCCAACCGCCAGATCGGCTCCTCACGGTCACCGATGGTGATGCTTCCCGCGGATTCATAACGCTTGGTGTCCTGGGTTGCCTCATGGACCTCGTCAGTTACGTAAACCCCGGGCTGTGCCGCGCCGCGCCGCATCTTCGACGCCAGTTGCACCGCGCCCCCCCACAGGTCGTACACGAGCCCGGCCCGACCGACCAGCCCACTGGTGACCGTCCCGGTGTCGATTCCCGCGCGCAGTGCAATGCTGCGGCCAGTCTCAGCGTTGAAGCGGTTGACGATCCGCTGCATCTCGAAGGCGAAATCGACCGTGCGAACGATGTTGTCCAAGCGCGGAACGGTAAGACCACAGCTGGCCAGGTAACCGTTATGGGTGTTGCGTACCCGTTCTACACCGTGACTGTCTGCGGCGGCGTCGAATTGGCGCGCAAGTTTGTTGATGATTTCAAGTGATGCTTCCGCGGATAGCCCATCGGACAGCTCATCCAGCCCGAGAAGATCGGCGTAAATGACGGTCACATCGTGATGGTCTTCAGCGATTGTTTCCTCGCCGTCGCGGTAGCGCTCTACCACCGAGTCCGGCATCAGCGACCGAAGCAGCTTGTCGTTCTCCGTGCGCTGCTCGTTGAGCAGTTGCTCCTTGATCGACAAGTTGCGGCTCATATCGTTGAAAGCCACAGTGAGCGAGCCGAATTCGTCACCGGACTCAACGGGTATTGTCAGGTCGTAGTTACCGCTGCTGATCCGTTCAGCGCCTTTCTCCAGCCGTTTGATCGGTCGCACGAAGATTCGTGCCCACAGCATTGCGGCCAGGCATGCGATGAAAATGATGAGCGCCGTGGTTCGCGCAAGGCGATGCGCGAAATTGCGCTCCGGAGCAAAAGCCTCTTCCGAGTCGAGTGAGGCGATGATGATCCAGTCCAGACCTTTAAGGTTCAGCGGCGAGTAGGACTGCAGGGCGCGGTGTCCGAGATAATCAGTGGCGATGAGGGTGCCGGTCTCACCACGCTGCGCGGCTTGCGTCGCGGCTGTCCCAACCGGCTGGACGAGAACCGTGGTGCCCTGGGCGATCGCACGTGCGGCAACAGCCGGAGGCGTATCTGCCCCGACGACGGCACTCTTATAGGCCTGTGGATCCTCGAGGAAGAGCCGTGAGTCTGAGCGCATCAAGTCATCGTGACCAACCAGATATGTCTCGCCGGTACGGCCCATGCCGGTGCGATCCCACTGCCGGTCGGCCGTCATGATGTTGTTGAGGACGGAGATCGGGAACTCCAGTGCGATGACGCCGGAAGCCCGCCCCGGTGGGCCGATCGGTGTCAGCATCCAGGCGGTGGGTTGACCGGACGGCAGGTATTCGGCGAAGTCCGTAGTCTGCGCGTAGTCGATTTCGTTGGTCGCCATCGCCGCGCGGAATGCGTCCGGCAGGGTACCCTCGCCCCGGAAGGGGCCAGTTAGCACGTTGGTGCCGAGCTCGACGCCTTTGGACACGGTGTACACCACATTGCCGCGGGCATCAATGAGGAAGGCGTCAGCGAACCCTGACCGGGTGACGATCTCGCTGAAGTAGTTGTTGTATCGGTCGTTGGCTGCCGACCACGCGCTGCCCGCGGCGGTGTCATCGCCCCGGGCAGCCGGTTGACGGTCGGCAGCCGGAACCGTGTAGGTGGCTTGAAGGCTCTTCGCCGCATTCGATGTCGGAACCAGTGCGTTGACGTCGAGCTTGCCGCTGTCCGGGGTTGACTTTTCGGTGCCGAAGCTAGCGCTGTAAAAATCGACAATTGCTTTGCTCTGAGCCGGGCTCACGGTCGCAGCATTGAGTTGATCGAAACCGGCGGTGAACGCAGTCATGGCCGCTGCGATGGTTTCCCCATGGGAGTTGATCACCAATGTGCTCGTCAGATCTGCCAGCCCTCGGTCCAACAGACGGCCCTGAGCCTCCCGGGTCGCGGTGAGCCGTTCAAACGCCGATTCGCGGAGCGAGCTACGGCCGGACTGGAAACCGATGGCTCCGGCGATCGCGGTAGCCAAGACGCTCATGGTCAGCAGCATCAGGAGCAGCTTTGATTGAATGCTGATACGCCCCAGCAGGCCCTTGCGTGGCGTGCGGTTGCGCAACCGTCCGGTGAGCGCGGTCCCGAGCTTCGGTGCGGCGGGGCTCTCTAGTGGTCCGGGCGGTGCCGACATCACGTTCCTCTCATCGGTCTGACCCACGCGAAGGCACGGACTGCGACCACCGCCGAGGGTAGCCGGTCTGCGGTCCCAGACCAGGGATATCCGCAGCGTGCCGGACATCCCGGCGTCATTGCGGCGCGAGAATCACCCAGCCCTGGGCAGGCACCAAAGCCTGGCTGAGCACTTCCTGCGGGGGAGCGCCGGTGCCGGCGACCACCTGAGCCTGACTGCCGGTCAGCTCGGCGACCGGCAGTGTCATCGCGGTGTCATCGAGGTTGAGTGCGACGATCAGGGCATCATCGCCGTGGCGGGTTTCGTAGGCAAGAAGCCGGTTCTCCAGGCGCAGGGCCGAAGTCCTGGCTTCGTGCAGCCACGGGTGCCGTCGGCGCAGTCCGATCAGGTAGCGGTACAGGTTCAGGGTGTCGCGCCCAGTGCTGTCAAGAGCAGTGCCGTCACGATCAGTGGGTGGACGGCGAAACTCCGGCCGCACAGCGTCGTCGCCCCCGGCACGGTCCTCCTTGACGCCCCGGTAGGCGAACTCGTCGCCGGCATAGACCACCGGGACCCCTCCAACGGTGAACTGCAGCACTAGGGCGTGGCTGAGGTGTTCGGACTGCCGCAGTTGGCTGGCGATACGGGTGACGTCATGGTTCCCAACGAACGTCATCGGGGCGAACGTGTCGAGGAATCCGTTGTGGCGCTGCATCGCCCAGTCCAACTCGTGGAAGTTACCGTCGTTGAGGCTGCTCCAGATCGCTTTCCACAGTTCGTACTGGGTCACCGAATCGACCCCGGATTGAGCGACGAATGCGCTGTAGTCGCCGTGGATCACCTCGGCGACGAACCACGCCTGCGGATGAGCCCCGCGCACCCGCGGCAGCACCTGCGCCCAGAACGTCTCGGGCACCGCATAGGCGGCGTCCAGCCGCCACCCGTCGGCACCGCGAGCAAGCCAATGATTCATCACATCGACGGTGTAGTCGACGACGGCCGGGTTGGCGTGGTTGAGGGTGATCAGCTCGCCATGTCCCTCGAAGGTGTGAAAACGCCCCGGCCGGCCACCGAACCACGTTGCAGCCTGCAGGTCCTGATTCTCGACGGCCTGCCGGTAGCGCGCAAAATCGGTGCCGACGTGGTTGAACACCCCATCGAGTAGCACCCGCAGGCCGCGGCGGTGGGCCTCGCCGGTCAGCCGGTCAAAATCGGCGTCGTCGCCCAGGCGTGGGTCGATCCGGTAGTGGTCGGTGGTGTCGTAGCCGTGGGTGCGCGAGGCGAACACCGGCCCCAGTGCGACCCCGGAGGCGCCGAGTTCGACGGCATGATCGAGCCAGTCCACGATCCGATTGAGGCGATGCTCGTCGGGGCTGGGCGGGGTAGCGGCCGGGAAGGCGCCGACGAATCCCAGCGGGTAGACATGCCACCAGATCGCATGACGTACCCAGTCCGGCCCACCTGTGGCCGCACTGTCGGGCATGGTCACTCACTCTACGCAGCGTCGGGCCGCATTAGACACCGCGACCGGTGACGTGTTCTAGTGCCAGGATGCTGGAGTTCACCACCGAGGATCTGTCGAGCGAGGATATCGCGCGGTTGCGTGGGATTTACGAACCTCTCGCCGAGTCGGTGCGCTCCCTGGTCGACGCCACCATCCGGACCGAGGCCGACGCACAAACGGTTGCGGAGGTCAAGCGAGATATCGATGCTGCAGTAGTGCGCCTACGTGAGCGTCAACTTGACGGCGCGTTCGGCGTTCGGGTGACGACATCAGGAGAGAGTTTGGGTTGGGGCAATGCCGTGATCGGGATCCGCAACGCATGCGCCCCGCCATTAATCACGCACCGTGATGAGTCCGGACGGGTATCGGCGGACATCCATCTCGGTGCCGCCTATGAAGGCCCGCCCGGCCACGTCCACGGTGGGGTGGCAGCCCTGATCCTCGACCATATTCTCGGAGAGGCGGCAAGCGTCGACCGCCAGCCGCGCTTCACCGGCAGTATCACCATGCGCTACCTACGCCCGACCAAACTGGGACCGTTGCACACCTCAGCGATCCGTACCCGGACCGATGGCGTCAAGACCTTCTGTTCCGGTCATATCTCCGATGCCGAGGGCATCACGGTCGAGGCCGAGGGTGTCTTCATCACGCCGCGCTGGCTGCGTGACGCACCCGAGCTAGGAGGTTGACGACGATGGAAAAAATCATTGTGGCGCTGAGGGCCGAGGCCGCCAACGACGAGTGGTCAGAACGGCTCTGTGGCCCAGTGGCCGCCGCCCTGATGGAACTTAATCTGCCCGGGTTGATCATCAATGTGTGCGACGCCCCCGTGCGTGACTCGCTCATGACACTCACGACCCTTGATCCGCCGGTGCAGGCGCTCGTGAGCCTGTGGGTCGAGCAGCACTATGGCGAGCAGATCAGTACCGCCCTGGCCATACTCGACGCGGAGGCCGACGCGGTGGCTGCCTATCTGGTCACCGAGTCCGTGCCGATGCCGCCGCCGCCGTCTGCGCCCGGAGAGCGGGCACCGGGTCTGGCCAATATCGCGCTACTGCGCCGTCCGACCGACATGGATGAATCGACCTGGCTCACCCGCTGGCATCGCGATCACACGCCGGTGGCAATCGCCACCCAGTCGACCTTCGGATACGTGCAGAACTACGTGGTACGACCGCTAACCGCGGACGCGCCGCCACTGTCGGCCATCGTCGAGGAACTGTTCCCGATCGAGGCAGCCAAGAGCCTGCACGCGTTCTTCGGCGCCGCCGATGATGCCGACCTTCAGGATCGACTCGGGAAGATGGTCGTCAGCACCACCGCTTTCGGTGCCAACGTCAACATCGACACCGTGCCCACCGGGCGGTACGTGTTCGCAAGCCCATTCCTCCGATGATCACCCTTCATGACGCCGTCGGGCTCGCACGCGCAGATCACGGGCTGGCAGTCGTATCGACCTTGCGCGCGGATCACACCATCCAGGCATCCCTGGTCAATGCTGGGGTGCTGGCCCACCCGGCGACCGGGCAGCCGGTACTGGGATTCGTCACCCTAGGGCAGGTCAAGCTGAGCAATCTGCGGATGCGACCGCAACTGGCCGTGACGTTCCGCGACGGATGGCAGTGGGCAACTGTCGAGGGGCGAGCCGAGATTATCGGCCTTGACGATGAGGCGGACTGGCTGGCCGGCCCCGACCAGTTACGGCTGCTGTTGCGCGAGGTGTTCTCCGCATGCGGCGGCACCCACGACAACTGGGCCGAGTATGACCGGGAGATGGTCGAGCAGCGCCGCGCCGTGGTTCTGATCGCGCCCACTCGTATCTACAGCAATCCGAACAGACCCTGAGACTGGTCATCGACTGACTAGGCTGACCCGCGTGACGTTGCTCATCGCTGACGCGGACCGGGTCCGCACCATAACTCTCAACCGACCGGATGCGCTCAATGCGTTCAATGAGGCGCTGTACGACGCCACCGCGGATGCGCTGTCTGCTGCGGCCCGGGATCCTGAGATCGCCGTCGTGATAATCACCGGCGCCGGGCGGGCGTTCAGCGCCGGACAGGATCTCGCCGAGATGCAGGCCCGGATCACCGATCCCGAGTTCACCCCGGGCAGGCACGGCTTCCCCGGACTGATCGACGCGCTGGGTAGCTTTCCCAAACCGCTCATCTGCGCGGTCAACGGTGTCGGGTTGGGGATCGGCGCGACCATCCTGGGTTTCGCCGATCTGGCCTTCATATCCAGCACTGCGCGGCTGAAATGTCCGTTCACCAGCCTGGGGGTAGCACCCGAAGCGGCGTCGTCGTATCTGCTACCCCAACTGATCGGTCGGCAGAACGCAGCCTGGCTGCTGATGTCGTCCGAATGGATCGATGCCGCCGAGGCCCTGCGGATGGGTCTGGTGTGGAAGGTATGCGAGCCTGACGAGCTTCTGGTGGAGGCCCGCAGGCACGCTGAAGTACTCGCGGCCAAACCGATTTCAAGTCTCATGGCGGTCAAGCAGACGATGGTGGAACCGAATCGCGTCGAAGTCGCCTCCGCTCGCGCCCGTGAGGACGCCTACTTTGCCCTATTGATGGGTGCGCAGGCTAACGCCGATGCGCTCGCCGAATTCACTAGGGGACGCTCGGGCAACACCGCCGACTAGCAGACGGGCAGGACGAGCCCACCAACCCAGATTTCCGCCCAAATCCGTGAGGTTTCAGCAAGCGGTAGTGCAGAATCTCATTGGATTTCCGGGGTCTGTGGGAAGGATTCGAGCGATGAGAAACACCACTCTGCTGGTGCCCGTGACGGGTATGGCGGCCTTGGTGCTGAGCGCGATGCTCGCGGGCTGCGGGTCCGCATCGAAAAGCACGTCGAGCAGTTCGGTGCCTGGGTCGGGGGAGTCATCGGCATCCTCGGCGTCTGCGTCGAGTGCGCCGGCCGCAGCGACCCAGCCGGGTCCACCTGGTTCCCCGACCGTAACATTGCCCGAGTTACCCGGCTGGTCCGGTGACTCTGCGCTTCTCAATGCTCACACAACCGAAGCTGATTTGGCGGCGCTGCACTACGACAAAGCGCCTGACGCGTCAACGCTTATCGTCGGTTTGATCGCTGCAGACAGTGTCGACCAAGCGAATTCCATGGCATCGGCAGCGTCCAACAAAGCAAATACGGACTGTGCATTCCAAGGTACCGTCGACGAGATAAGCATCAGCGGATTCCAAGGCTTCAAAGACGTCCAGAATTGTGCGCCTGCAACAGGCAACTTCTTCCAGGAGCGCAGAAGCATCGTTGTCCCCAGCCCGAACGGCACGGCCTGGATCGTGTTGATGCTCGGCACCGCTAAACAGGACCTAGCGGGTGCGCTGACCGACGCCATGGCCCTCATCGATGCGGAAACGACCATCACCGTGGGGCAGTAGCGGGCCGCGTGGCTACCATCACCTCATGAGCCGAATCGGAGATTTCGCAGACGACGACGTCGCTGGCTGGATCGCGCTGTCCCCGGAACTGGGAAAGGCGATGGCAGCCTTTAGTAGTGCGGTCTACAACCGCAACCGGTTGCCGATGCGGGTGCGCGAGATCGCCCGGATCGTGATGGCCTATGACAACGAATGTGTCGTGTGCCAGAACACCCGAGATGCCGATGGCCCGGCGGCCGGAGTGGACGAGGATCTCTACGCGCATGCGCTGCAGTGGCGGACCTGGCCGGGGTACAGCGAACAGGAACGTCTCGCTGCGGAGTTCGCGCATCGTTTTGCCACCGAGCACACCAACCTTCGTGCGGATGACGCGTTCTGGGAACGCTGTCGCGAGCAGTTCTCCGACGAGCTCATCGCTGATCTGACGATGTCGTGTGCCATGTGGCTGGGGATGGGCCGGATGCTGCGCACACTGGATATGGGACAGGCGTGCCACTTGACGCTGCCCAGTCGCGCCTGACCGAACAATGAGCAAGGTCCGTGCTGCCGACGGCAACAGCCTCATTATCGGAACCATCGTCAACCCGGCTGGCTTAACCCTGGCCAAGACCGTGCCCGCGGGCGGCGCCGCCAGATTCGTCGATCCGGGATTGGGAGCCAGTCCTACCTGGCACGGCTTCGTGATCGACCAGGCCGGTATCGCCTTCACCCATGACATCAGCGTGGTTGGCGACCAGCGAGTGCGAATCGATGCCGATGCACTGCGCGTCATCGACGACGGGCTTGCCTGGGCGCCGGGATCTTTCTATGACAAGGACGGCAAACCGGTGCCGGCGTGCACACGGGGAACGTTGAGACGGGTCGAACGCCGGCTGGCGAAAGCCGGCCTGAGCGCGCGGGTCGGCCACGAGATTGAATTTCTGCTCGTCGACCCGTCCGGTAACCGACTACCGGGCGAACTCTGGGCGCAGTACGGACTCGCGGGCGTGCTCGAGCATGAGGGGTTTGTACGCGACGTCATGGCCGCCATGAACGTTGCGGGGGTCGCGGTGGAACAGTTCCATCCCGAATACGGTGTGAATCAATTCGAGATGTCGTTGCCGCCGCGCTCACCGGTAGCGGCGGCCGATCAGTTGGTCCTGGCCCGAATCCTGATCAGCCGAGCGGCCCGCAGACATGGCATGCGGGTGAGCCTGTCCCCGAAGCCCTTCGCCGACAGCGTCGGTTCCGGCGCTCACCAGCACTTCTCGCTGCGACGCGATGAGAAGCCGGTGTTCTCCGGCGGCAAGGGCTCCCATGGCCTCACCACGCACGGTGCTGCGGCGATCGGCGGCGTCGTCTCGGGTCTGGCCGAGGCGCAGCTCGCCCTCTGCGGCTCGATCGTCTCCGGCTTGCGGATGCAACCCGGCAGTTGGGCCGGGTCCTACACCTGCTGGGGTACTGAGAACCGTGAAGCGGCAGTCCGGTTCATACCGGCGTCGCACGGTAATCCGCGCGGTGCGCACGTTGAGGTGAAGATCATCGACCCGTCCGCTAACCCGTATCTAGCAACTGCTGCGGTCCTCGGACTGGCACTGGACGGGATCGAGAACAATGCGGGTCTGCCGCCTGAGATCACCGTCGACCCGCATTCGCTCACCCAATCCCAACGCCGCGCCGCCGGTGCGGTGCAGCTTCCCGTTCATCAGGGCGATGTCATCGCAGCACTTGATCACTCACAACGAATGCGAACGATCCTCGGCGATCCGGTCGTCGACGCACTCGTCGCCGTCCGCCGTTATGAGCACGAGAACTACTCCGATCTCGATGCCGGGGCGCTGGCCGACAAGTTCCGGATGGCCTGGAGCCTGTGACAGCTCGCCGAGTGCTCGCCGAGCACATCGCCGGTCTGCGACTGATCGACAATCATGTGCACGGGTACTGGCTGTTGACCGGTGATCGTCGTCGATTCGAGAACGGGCTGAACGAGGCCAATACCGAGCCGTTGGCGGAGTTCGACTCCGGGTTTGATACCCAACTCGGGTTCGCGGTGCGGGCCCACTGCGCGCCGCTTCTGGGTTTGGCTGCATTCGCTGACCCTGACTTGTATTGGAAACAACGAAGTTCTCTTACCGATGCGGCAGTGGCCGGGTTGTTTCTGACTGCCGCCGGGGTCAGTGACTGGATGGTGGACACCGGACTTTCCGCGGATATCGCCGGGCCTGCTGAGCTTTCGGAAGTATCGGGGTCGGCAGCTCATGAGATCGTGCGGCTCGAACAGGTGGCAGAGGAAGCGATCGCGACGCCGGGTGACTACTCGGACGCTTTCCGGGAGATCCTCACGCGCAGGACGGATGGCGCGATCGCGACGAAGACGGTGCTCGCTTATCGCGGCGGTTTCGACGGTGACCTATCGCAGCCCTCGCAGCGCGAAGTAGCCGACGCCGCGGTTCGGTGGCGCGACGCGGGAGGAGTCCGGCTGACCGATCGGGTGCTGCTCCGCTTCGGCATCCATGAGGCGCTGCGCCTGGGTAAGCCGCTGCAGTTCCACGTCGGGCTTGGTGATCGCGACTGCGATCTGCACCGCACCAACCCGATGTTCCTGATCGATTTCCTGCGGCACTCCGGTGAGACCCCGATAGTGCTGCTGCACTGCTACCCCTATGAGCGGGAGGCCGGCTATCTCGCGAGTGCGTTCAACAACGTCTATTTGGATACCGGCCTGACCATCAACCACCTCGGCGCCCGCGCCGGGGCCTTCATCGCGCGCACCTTAGAGCTCGCGCCGTTTCGGAAGATCCTGTACTCCTCGGATGCATTCGGCCCGCCCGAGCTGCACTACCTCGGGGCGAAGCTGTGGCGCGACGGAATTTTTTCGGTGCTAGCCGATTTCGTCGATCGGCAGCAGTGGAGCATTGGCGATGCCTTTCGCGTCGCCGAGCTCATCGGCCGTGGCAACGCTGAGCGGATCTACCGGCTTCGCGGCTGAGTCTCAGATGAGCCCCGTGGCATCGAACATCCACGACGTGTCGGCTTTCGCCAGTTCTTCCATCCAATCCGCCGGGGCATGATTGACCAGACCGCCGAAGTCCCAGTAGTCCTTCCGTACCG
>JBAXIA010000008.1:0-47916 GCA_037138615.1 Mycobacteriaceae bacterium
CATGGGCTACCCCGACAGTGTTCTGGCCGAAGGCGAGCAGGTGGTGCTGCACCGCCACCCGCACTTCAAGCGCCTCGTCGGACCGATACTGGCTCTGCTGGTCTGCACGGCGTTGGCTTTCTTCGCCGCCGCGGTGGTCAGCCGCACCGGCTGGGACCCGCGCGCACGGCAGGTGGTGTCGGGGGTGATCGCGGCGATCTGGCTGGTTCTGGTGGGCTGGCTGACACTGCGGCCGTTCTCGGCCTGGTTGACGACGCACTTCGTGATCACCGACCGCCGCGTGATGTACCGCCATGGTGTGTTCAACCGGGCCGGTATTGATATGCCGATCGCACGGATCAACAGTGTCGAGTTCCGGCATGGCCTTTTCGACCGGATGATGCGCACCGGCACACTGGTCATTGAATCGGCGTCGCAGGACCCGTTACAGTTCCACGACATTCCGCGGGTCGAGCAGGTGCACGCACTGCTCTATCACGAAGTTTTCGACACGCTGGATTCGGAAGAGTGGTGATCGGCATGAGCGGAAATCCGATCCTCGATCGCTTCGGTGATACCGCCGGCGGTCAAGACCGACTCCAACGTGAGGTCCGGCTCGCGCCCCATCTCATCGGGGAACACCCAGCGTCGTAGCGCCCAGAACCGGAACGCCATCTGCAATAGATTGCCGATGATGTAGGCGGAGACGAAATCGGCGATGTTCTCGACGGTCAGTGACACGTTCGGCACCCGCAGACCCAGCATGTAGCTGGAGACCCACAGCGGCGCCATGCTCAACAACACACCCACGCCGCTGACCCCGAAGAACAGCAGGGCCTCATGCGAGCGTTCCCGGCCGCCGCGGTCCCGGAAGCTCCACTCCCGGTTGAGGATGTAGGAGGCGATCACCGCGACGATCCCGGAGATCACCTTGGCCGTGACCGGCTTGGGCTCCAGGATGGTCAATTTGAGGGTGTAGAAGATCACCGAGTCGATCACGAATGTCGTGGCGCCGACGATCGCGAATTTGATCAGTTCGTGGTGCTGTTCGGCGAAGGGCCGGATCGACCGGGGCAGCCGGGCGATCGTGGCATCGGCAAAAGACACGGGGCAAAGTCTACGGACAACGCGACAGCTTGCGTAGTGGTGCTGGTCACCGCCGTTAACCACGGGTTATGACACGATATTGAGCGTGCCGAAGGTTGCGATGGTGGGTGGCGGTCAGCTGGCCAGGATGACCCATCAGGCTGCGATCGCCCTCGGCCAAAGCCTGCGAGTTCTGGCGGCGGACCCTGATGACCCGGCGGCTCAGGTCAGCCCCGACGTGGTGGTCGGATCCCATACCGATCTGGATGCGTTGCGGCAGGCCGCAGTCGGTGCCGACGCACTCACTTTCGACCATGAGCACGTACCGACGCATCTGCTGGACATCCTCGTCGCTGAGGGAGTCACGGTGCTGCCTGCACCCGAGGCGCTGGTGTTCGCTCAGGACAAGCTCGCGATGCGCCGGCGGCTCGGGGAACTCGGCCTGCCGGTGCCACGTTTCGCCGCCGTCAAGACAGTCGGTGACGTCGACGCTTTCGCGGCCCGGGTCGATGCTCCGTTGGTGATCAAGACCGTTCGCGGTGGTTACGACGGCCGCGGGGTGGTGTTGACCACCGATCTCGCTCACGCCCGCGAGGTCGTGTCGGGATATCTGGCGCAGCAGGTGCAGGTGCTGGTGGAAGAGCGGGTATCGATGCGCCGGGAGCTCTCGGCGTTGGTGGCCCGCTCTCCGCTGGGTCAGGGAGCCGCCTGGCCGGTGGTGGAAACCGTTCAGCAGGAAGGGATTTGCGTGACAGTGCTGGCGCCGGCGCCCGGGCTGCCCGACCGGCTTGCCGTCGATGCCGAACAGTTGGGTCTACGGATCGCCCGTGAACTCGGCGTGGTGGGAGTGCTCGCGGTCGAGCTATTCGAGACAGTCGACGGCACTCTGATGATCAACGAGCTGGCCATGCGTCCGCATAACTCCGGCCACTGGACCATGAACGGCTCGGTTACCAGTCAGTTTGAACAACACCTGCGGGCGGTGCTGGACTACCCCCTGGGCGACACCCGCGCGATCGCCCCGGCAACGGTGATGGCCAATGTGCTCGGCGCGGCGCAGCAGCCGGCGATGAGCATGGATGAGCGACTGCACCACCTGTTCGGCCGGATCCCGGATGCTCAGGTGCACCTCTACGGCAAGCAGGAACGCCCGGGCCGCAAGATCGGGCACGTGAACATTCTCGGTAATGATCCCGGGCCGGTGCGGGAGCGCGCGGAACGCGCTGCACACTGGTTATCGCACGCAGAATGGTCTGACGGATGGGACGGCGCACATGACTGAGCAAGCGCTAGTGGGGCTGATCATGGGCAGCGATAGCGATTGGCCAGTGATGTCGGCCGCCGCCGAGGCGCTCGCCGAATTCGACGTGCCGTTCGAGGTCGGCGTGGTGTCGGCACACCGCACGCCGGAGCGAATGCTGTCCTACGCCCGCGATGCGGCCGGTCGGGGTATCGCGGTGATCATCGCCGGCGCGGGCGGCGCGGCGCACCTGCCCGGAATGGTCGCCTCGGCCACGGCACTGCCGGTCATCGGTGTCCCGGTGCCGCTGGCCACCCTCGATGGCCTGGACTCACTGCTGTCGATCGTCCAGATGCCCGCGGGTGTTCCGGTGGCAACCGTCTCCATCGGCGGGGGCCGCAACGCCGGGCTGTTAGCGGTGCGGATCCTGGGTTCGTCGGATCCGGCTCTGCGCACTCGGATGCAGAAGTTCCAGGACAGCCTCGAAGCCGACGTCCTGGAGAAAGACCGCGCGCTTCAACAGCGATTACTCGGTGAGTGATCAACCGGGTAAATTAATGCCTGAAAACCTAGGAGGCGTCCGTGTCAGGTAATCCGTCATTCGATGTGTTCCGGTTGCCGGAGGAGCACGAGGAGTTGCGGGCTGCGATCCGTGCGCTGGCCGAAAAAGAAATTGAGCCCTACGCCGCCGCAGTGGACGAAGAGGCACGCTTCCCGCAGGAGGCACTTGACGCACTGAACGCGTCGGGCTTCAACGCGGTGCACGTGCCAGAAGATTTCGGTGGTCAGGGTGCGGACTCAGTGGCGGCCTGCATCGTCATCGAAGAGGTCGCCCGGGTCGACGCCTCGGCCTCGCTGATTCCCGCCGTCAACAAACTGGGCACCATGGCTCTGATTCTGCGCGGCTCCGACGAGCTAAAGAAGAAGGTGCTTCCGGAGATCGCCGACGGAAAGCTGGCGTCCTACGCGCTATCGGAACGCGAGGCCGGCAGTGACGCCGCGTCCATGCGGACCCGCGCCAAAGCCGATGGCGACGACTGGATCCTCAACGGCTCGAAGTGCTGGATCACCAACGGCGGCAAGTCCGCCTGGTACACCGTGATGGCGGTGAGCGATCCGGACAAGGGCGCCAACGGCATCTCTGCCTTCATGGTTCACGAGGACGACGAGGGTTTCACCGTCGGCCCCAAGGAGCGCAAGCTCGGAATCAAGGGCTCGCCCACCACTGAGTTGTACTTCGAGAACTGCCGCATCCCCGGGGATCGCATCATCGGTGAGCCCGGAACGGGTTTCAAGACTGCACTGGCCACTCTCGACCACACCCGGCCCACCATCGGCGCGCAGGCGGTCGGCATCGCCCAGGGCGCACTGGATGCGGCGATCGCCTACACAAAGGATCGTAAGCAGTTCGGCCGTGCCGTCGCCGACAACCAGGGCGTGCAGTTCATGCTCGCCGATATGGCGATGAAGACCGAGGCGGCCCGGCTGATGGTGTACTCGGCCGCCGCACGAGCCGAACGTGGTGAGCCTGATCTCGGGTTCATCTCGGCGGCATCGAAGTGCTTCGCCTCTGATATCGCGATGGAGGTCACCACCGACGCCGTGCAGTTGTTCGGCGGCGCGGGCTACACGGTGGACTTCCCGGTCGAGCGGATGATGCGTGATGCAAAGATCACCCAGATCTATGAGGGCACCAACCAGATTCAGCGGGTTGTGATGTCGCGCGCGCTGCTGCGCTAGCTGTCGATCGGTCTCAGGTGGGTGATATCGCCCGCCGACACCGTGACGGTTTGTGCGCCGGTATCAATGGACAGCTGGCCGCTTTCGTCGAGATCGGTTGCTAATCCGATGACTTCGCGCTCGCCGGGCAGGGTTACCCGGACCCGGGTGCCCAGTGTCAGGCTTCTGCTGCGGTAGTCGGCGATAAGGGTGGCATCGGGTCCGCCTGCTGCTCGCCAGCGGTCGATCCGCATCGTCAGTTCGGCCAGCAACGAACCCAGCAGCGCGCTGCGGTCCAGCATTGTCGAGCCGAGCATGAGCAGTGATGTGGCGCGCGGATCAGGCGCCTCGTCGGCGGTCATGGTCACATTGAGGCCCACGCCCACCACGATCACTGGATCGGGTGCGGCTACCTCGGCCAGGATACCGGCCAGTTTTTGCTCCCCGACGAGAACATCGTTGGGCCACTTGAGTTTTGCATCCACGCCGGCGGTGGACCGGACGGCATCGACCACCGCGACGCCGGTGAGCAGTGGCACCCAACCCCATGCCGTCGTCGCAACACCTCGCGCGGCAATACCCACCGAGAGTGCTATCTGCGATCGTGGCGGTGTCGACCATGCGCGCCCGTTACGTCCGCGGCCGGCGCTCTGATGCTCGGCGATCAGCACCGCGCCATCGATATCCTCGCCGGCGGCATGCCGGGCCAGCAGGTCGACGTTGGTGGACCCGGTGGTCTCCACCACATCCAGTCGCGTCAGCGGCCGACCGGGGCCGACGAGGTCATGGCGTACCCCGGCCACGTCCAGCGCCGGTCGCACCGGATCAGATCGCTGGCTGGACATGGCTGATGTCGTGATTGACCTGCACTTCGAGCAGCTTAGTTGGCGACGATTTTCGACTGAGTGGGTCTATGACTTAGATTCTCTACTCGTGAATAACTCCGTTTTCCTCCGTAATACCGCCTGTGTACTCGGCGCACTGTCCATTGCCGGTCTGGCTCTTCCGGGAATCGCCGCCGCTGACGACCCGAACGCTGTTCCGCCCGCGCTGCTCAACACCCAGTGCTCGCTGGACCAGCTGGTGGCCGCTACCAAGGTCGTCGACCCGATCGCCTATGGCGCGATCGTGGAGAAGTACAACTCTGAGCCCAAGTGGATCCAGGGCGGCGTGGTCTATCACATGAATCTGCTGCTGCAGAAGCCGCCGCAGGAACGTCAGGCCGAGGTGGACCAATTGGCCAATGTGTTCCCGGTCTACATGTCGCTGTTCCGCACCCAGGAGTCGGTTGCCAACGACGTCGCGGCCAAGTGCCCGAGCTTTCCGGCCGAAGACCCATCGGTGTGGAATCTGACCCCGTAAGACTCAGTCCAGCGTTCGGGTGACCTTCTCGGTCACCCGGCGCCGGTCGAGCAGTGCGGCGTCGGGGTTGACCACCTGAACCAGTGATGCCCCGGCGACGAACACCGCCAGCAGGTTGTCGACGATCTGAAGTGGGGTCGACCACGGCTGCGATGACATGACCCGATCAGACGCGGTCAGCCCACGAGTTTGTGCGCTGCGCCGTGCCGCTTCGAGCACCGCGTCGACCGATCTGCCGTCAAGTGCCACACCCGGGGAGCGTTCGGGCGTCACCTGATCGCCGTGCACCCGCACCGCGGTGGCGTAGTCGGTGACACCCACCGGCAGGCCGTCGGCCGGCCTGCCGAACGGGTCCAGCGAGAGCACCGCCACCTCGCCACCCGCAGCGACCTCATCGGCCTCGGCCAGACGGTCTGCTGTGCACAGGGCGATATCGGCGAGTCCGGTGCAGACCACCTCCGCGCCGATCCACCACACGCCCAGCAACACCGCCGCGGTCTGCCAGTGCGCCGGCAGCAGCACCGCCACCCTGCTGCCGGGCCCGGCGCCGAGCTCGTCGCGCAGCAGGTTGGCGGTCTTGGCCGCCCAGTTCGCCAGCGTCACGGTCGACAGTTCGATCCGTTCACCGCTTGAGTCGTCATAGAAGGTGATGCGTGGGCCCATCGGGTTGGCCGAGAGCAGTGGATCCAGCAGTGCGTCAGTCAGATTCGTCATCAGTTGACGCACTTGGGGTCATTGGACCCCGCGGTGATCACCGGCGATAGCGGCGCCGCGTCGGCGTTGGTGGCCCCGGTATCCGAGGACTCCTGGACCACGGTCGCCGCAGTCGGCAGCGTGCCGTCGAGGCCGGACCCCGGTCCGGCGTAGTCGTCGGCCAGCACCACCCGCACTGTTCCGGGCGGGATCGAGGCATCGGCCACGATGGGCAGCCCGCCAAGATCCTTGGCGACCGCCTGGGCGCCGAGATCATCGGCGGTGGCGGCCTGGACCTGGCTTTCGGTGACCTTCGACCTATCGTTGTTGCCGACGGCGCCGACGGCGAATCCGACGGCGGAGAGCCGATCCGACACCGCCCCCGCGAGTCCGTTGATGTCGGTGTCGTTGACGACATCCGCGGTGGTCTGGCCGGGGGAGTAGGCGATCTGCTGGGTCTTGCCCTGTGCCTGGTCCTCCAGCAGTCCGGTCACCCATTCCTTCACCTGCGTCGGGTCGACCCGCACCACTGAATGCAGGCCGTCATCGCTCCAACCGTCCTCGGCAAGGATCGGGATGGTGGCGAAGGCAACGTTGCCGCCGGCGAGTTTCTGCACCTGCTTGAGGAAGTCCATCACGTCCCAGCCCGAGGAGATCACCACCGAGCGCTGGATGGCATCCTGCAGATTGCGCAACGTAGCGGGACTGCTCAACGTTTTTCCCGAAATCACCTGGTGGGCAAGGGAAGCCATCACCACCTGCTGGCGCACCACCCGGTCGAGATCACCGCGCGGCAGGTCGTGACGCTGCCGGACGAAGCTGAGCGCCTGTGGCCCGTCGAGTCGCTGCCAGCCGGCGGGGAAGTCGGCGCCGGAAAGCGGTTCGTAGACAGGTTCTTTCAAGCACACTTCGACACCGCCGAGGGCATCGGTGATCAGGGAGAAGCCCAGTAGTCCGATCTCGGCGTAGTGATCCACGGTGACGCCGGTGAGGTCGGCGACGGTCTTGATGAGAGCGTTGCGGCCGGCCTCGACCGCTTGCGGCTCGGCCTCGGTCGGATCCATGCCCTGGTTCTCGACAAGCTCCTTCATCCGGTCCAGCTTGACCTGACCGTAGACACCGTTGATTTTGGTTTTACCCAGTCCCGGTGCCTCCACGTAGGAGTCGCGCGGGATGGAGATCGCGGTGGCCGAACGGCCGTTATTGGGGATGCGGACCAGGATGATGGTGTCGGTGTTGGTGGCGTCATCGGCGCCGCCGGCGTGCAACTGGGCGAGTTCGTCGTCCGACAGTGGGTTGCCGTGGGCGTCGGTGCGGCTGTCCATACCCACCAGCATGATGTCCAGCGCACCGTCATCGCGGCTGCCGCCGAGCATGGCGGCGGTGAAGTGGAAGATGCCGCTCTCGAAGGAACGCACCGAGCCCCACGCCACCCCGGTGCCGACCATGATCATCGCGGCGATGGCGGCCATGATGGTGCGCCCCAGCGGCCGAGCGCGTGTCACTGCCGTCACTTCCGTCTCACCTGGCACCTGCCCAGGTTACTGGTGATCAGGGCGCTTGCCCGGTAGCCGAAACCGGCGTGCCAGACTCCTAGGCGTGGCAACGAGGATCGTCATTACCGGCGCGGGAGGCCAAGTTGGTGGCTTTCTCGCTGGTGAGGCGGTATGCCGTGGTTACGATGTGCGGGCTCTGACGCGCCGGGATTTCGACATCACCGACCCGTCGGCCGCCGAACGCCAGATCGGTGGCGGTGACGTCGTCGTCAATTGTGCGGCCCTGACCGATGTCGACGCGGCCGAGAGTGACCCGCAGGCAGCACAGCTGATTAACGCAGTCGGCCCGGGCAACCTCGCGGCCACCTGCGCCCGGGTCGGAGCCCGCCTGGTGCACCTGTCGACGGATTACGTCTTCAGCGGAAACCAGCGCCGCCCGTATGAGATCGGTGATGCCACCGGACCGCTGAGTGTGTACGGACGGACCAAGTTGGACGGCGAACACGCAGTGCTGGCCGCACTACCCAGCGCGCACGTGGTTCGGACCTCCTGGGTCTACACCGGCGGTGATGGATCCGATTTCGTCGCCGTCATGCGTCGGTTGGCAGCGACCGATCGCAGCATTGACGTGGTCGATGATCAGACCGGGGTGCCCACCTACGTCGGGGATTTGGTCACCGCCCTGCTCGAGGTGGTCGGCGGCGATATCCGCTCGCCGATCCTGCACGCCGCCAATGACGGCGAGGCAAGCCGATTCGAGCAGGCGCAGGCGGTGTTCGACGCTCTCGGTGCCGATCCGGATCGGGTGCGGCCGGTTAACACCGCGGCGGTTCCCCGGCCGGCGCATCGCCCGGTGTACTCGGTGCTGTCGATGGTGGACTCCACCCGTGCGGGGCTGACCGCATTGCGTCCATGGCGCGAGGCGTTGACGGACGCGCTTGCGGTACCGCTGGCCGACGGACCGATAGCCTCGACGCAATGACCGTTGAGCCCGCCCTGACCGTGGTCACGGTGACGTACTCGCCGGGCTCGCATCTCGACCGCTTCCTGTCCTCTCTGACGGTGGCCACCGACCGGCCGATGCACGTGGTGATGGCCGACAACGGTTCCACCGACGGGACACCCGAGGAGGCCCTCGAGCGTTATCCCG
Source organism: Mycobacteriaceae bacterium (assembly GCA_037138615.1). Taxonomy (GTDB): domain Bacteria; phylum Actinomycetota; class Actinomycetes; order Mycobacteriales; family Mycobacteriaceae; genus Mycobacterium. The sequence continues at coordinate 8,726 of JBAXIA010000008.1, forward strand.
ACACCCGACTGCTGCGCACCGGCACCAACCTGGGCTACGGCACGGCCATCAATCGCGCTGTGGCGACGGTGCCGCGCGATGAGGAGTTCGTGCTGATCGCCAACCCCGACGTGGTGTGGGGGCCGGGCAGTATCGACGCGCTGATACAGGCCGCCGGCCGCTGGCCCCGCGCCGCCACCTTCGGTCCGTTGATTCGGGACCCCGACGGTTCGGTCTATCCCTCCGCCCGGCACCTGCCCAGCCTGGTCCGGGGTGGGATGCATGCCGTGGTCGGCTTCGCCTGGCGGGCCAATCCCTGGTCGAAGGCCTATCGCCAGGAGCACATCGAACCCAGTGAACGACCGGTGGGCTGGCTGTCCGGATCCTGCCTGCTGGTGCGTCGGTCGGCGTTCGATGCGATCGGTGGTTTCGATGAGCGGTACTTCATGTACATGGAAGATGTCGACCTCGGCGACCGCCTGGGCAGGGCGGGCTGGCAGAACATCTACGTGCCGGCCTCGGAGATCCTGCACGACAAAGGCCACTCGACCGGCCGGGACCCGGGCCGCAACCTGCGCGCCCACCACGACAGCACCTATATATATCTGTGTGATCGTCACGACCGCCGGTGGCAGGCGCCGCTGCGGTGGACGATAAGGGGCGCACTCGAGGTGCGGGCGCGCGCGGCGGTGCGCAAGTCGCGTCGGGAGTTGGCGAAGGACAGGCGATGAAGGGTGTGAATCCGGCGGCGGTCGACGCCGTCATTCTCGTCGGCGGCAAGGGCACCCGGCTGCGGCCACTGACCCTTGCGTTACCCAAGCCCATGCTGCCGACCGCGGGCCTGCCGTTTCTGACCCACCTTCTGTCGCGGATCGCCGAGGCCGGTATCGAGCATGTGATCCTGGGAACGTCCTACCAGCCAGGCACGTTCGAGGCCGAGTTCGGTGACGGCTCGAAGCTGGGGCTGCAGATCGATTACGTCACCGAAGAGCAGCCGCTGGGAACCGGCGGCGGTATCGCCAACGTCGCGCCGATGCTGCGCAATGACACCGTGATGGTGTTCAACGGTGACGTGCTGTCCGGGGTGGACCTCGGTGCGATGCTGAACCTTCACCACGAACACAATGCGGATGTCACGTTGCATCTGGTGCGGGTCAGCGACCCGCGTGCGTTCGGATCAGTTCCCACCGACGCTGACGGAAACGTCCTGGCATTCCTGGAGAAGACTGAGGATCCGCCGACCGACCAGATCAACGCCGGCTGCTATATCTTCACGCGCGACATCATCGATCGCATCCCGCGCGGTCGGAACGTGTCGGTGGAACGCGAGGTTTTCCCCGGCCTACTGGCCGCCGGAGCCAAGGTGTGCGGATTCGTCGACTCCGGCTATTGGCGCGATATGGGTACGCCGGAGGATTTCGTCCACGGCTCGGCCGACCTGGTTCGCGGGATCGCCCCGTCGCCGGCACTGGGTGGCCGGCGCGGCGAGAGCCTGGTGCACGACGACGCCGTGGTGGCCCCCGGTGCGGTGCTCATCGGCGGCACCGTGGTTGGTCGTGGTGCTGAGATCGGGCCCGGGGTGCGTCTGGATGGTGCGGTGATTTTTGACGGCGCCCGCATCGAGGCCGGTTCGGTGATTGAGCGTGAGATCATCGGGTTCGGCGCACGGATCGGCTCGCGCTCGCTGATTCGCGACGCAGTGATCGGCGACGGCGCCGACATCGGAGCGCGCTGCGAGTTGTTGCGCGGGGCACGGGTCTGGCCCGGCGTAGTCATTCCAGATTGCGGAATCCGCTACTCCAGCGACGTCTAGCGGCATCGATCAGGCGCATCAGCCCGGCGTCGACGCCGTCCGGCAGGTCATCGATCGGCCACCATTTCAGGTCCAGTGATTCATCGCTGATGGCGATCTCGGCGCCGGCCGGGGCGGGCGCGATGAACTGCATGTCGAGGTGGCGGGTCGGCACCCCCAGCGAGCAGGTCACCGGGTGCACGTGGATGGCGGCCAGGTCTGGGTCCAATCGGAGGCCCTCGATACCTGACTCCTCAGTGGCCTCCCGCAGAGCGGCGCTGAGGATGTCGGCGTCGGTGGGCTCGCAGTGCCCGCCGAGTTGGAGCCAACGCCCGAACCGCGGATGCAGCGTCAGCAGTACCTTCTCGCCGGTGGCGTCGACGACGAGTGTTGACGCGGTGATATGGCCGGCAACACAGGAACGTTGACAGCTGTCGGGCCGGGCTTCCAGGAAGGCCAGCAGCGCGTGGCGTATCGAGTCCTGATCGGAGTCGGGTGCCTGCCAGTCCGTCAGCATCGCGATCGCCGACTCCCGCACGCTCATCTGCGGACCAACTGGTCACCGGCCGGTCGGGGATCGCGGGGTACCGGTGCCTCGATTCCGTAGCCGATCGCGACCGCTCCCAACGGCTGCCACTCGGGCGGCAGATCCAGGACGTCGCGCACCACATCCGGGGCGAAGATCGTCGACCCGATCCAGCAGCTGCCCACGCCCCGCACGGCCAGCGCGACGAGCAGACCCTGCACGGCCGCGCCAACCGCGACGGTGAACATGGTGTGCTCCGCCGCGGTTCGCACCGGGTCGGGATACTGATGCGCGCCCTCGGGCACCAGGAACGGGATCACGACTTCCGGCGCGTCATAGAGGATCTGGCCGCGACCCACCCGCCGCTCGATCGAGTCGGCCGATTTGCCGTCGGCGGCCAGGTCGGCACGCCAGGCCTGTTTCATCCGGTCCAGCAGTTCGACGCGCTTATCGCGATCAGCCAGCCAGACGAAGCGGACCGGGCGGGTGTGATGCGGAGCCGGTGCGGTGAGCGCCTCGGCGACGGCGGCCTCGATCACATCCGGCTCTACCGGCCGGGCGGCGAAGCTGCGCACCGAGCGGCGTAACAGTTGCGCTTGGCTCCGTCCGAGTTCGATCGACTCAGCGGTGCCGAGCCAGAACAGATCGTCCTCACCGCCGCGCACCAGTCGCGCAGCATCCGACCCGTCATCGCTGAGGGCGAGGCCTCGCACCACAGCCACCGGTACCGCGTTCAGCTTGCCCTTCACCAGATCGGCCGCAGCGGCAATCTCATCGGCGACGGCGACTTCGGTGACCACGAGTTCATTGCCATATCGGTCGAAGGCTCCGGCGTAGCCGTGCAGCACCGGCACACCTGCCGAACCGATGGCGGCATCGATCTGCCCATTGCGCCAGGCCCGGCCCATCGTGTCGGTGATGATCACCCCGACGTCGACTCCGGGCCGCTCGCGTAGCGCGGCACGTAAACGTTGTGCGCTGGCGTCCGGGTCCAGGGGCAGTAATGCCAATTCCGTTGTCGCGACGTTGGATCCGTCAACTCCGGCGGCAGCCTGGACAAGGCCCTGGCGGTTCTCGGTGATCCAGGTGCGGCCTTTGCGCGCCAGCACGCGGACCGCCTCCTGGTCAATCAGCCTGCGGCGCAATGCATCCCGCTCCTCGGCGTCGGCCGGAGCGGCGACGATGCGACCCTCGCACTTGGACACCACCTTGCTGGTGACGACGATGACGTCGCCATCCTGCAGCCAGGGTGCAGCCGCGGCGATCGCGGCGCCGAGATCATCACCGGGCCGGAACTCGCCAAGCCCCGTGACGGGCAGGATCTCGATGGCTGCGGCGGTTCCATGGTCGCTAGGGCCGGCCGGTGGCGGTGTCACAACGCCACTCCGGCCAGTTCCAGCCCGACCCGCACCATCTCGGCGGTGGCCTCCGGTGTCGACATCAGCAGCGGAATCGATTTCACCGTCACACCGGGCACATCGGCGTAGTCCTGGTCACCCACCAGCCAGTAATCCAGCAGTCCGGTTGCCGAGCGGGCACCGTAGTGCCGACCCACCGCCTCCGAACTGGTCTCAACGCCGATCACCGTCAGGCAGTCGTCGGCCATACCGCGCAACGGCTTTCCCGCGATGATCGGCGAGTAGCCGATCACCGGGGCATCGGTGGAGCGCAGCGCTCCCCGGATACCGGGGATGGCAAGTGTCGCGCCGATGCTGACAACCGGGTTGGACGGAGCCAGCATCACCACGTCAGCGCCGGTGATCGATTCCACGACTCCGGGCCCGGCAACGGCTTTCTCGGATCCGACGAAGGCGAAGCTGTGGGTGGGTATCCGGGCGCGGTAGCGGACCCACCACTGCTGAAAGTGGATCGCCCTTCGATCCCCGGTATCGGGATCGGTGACCACGACATGGGTTTCGCACCTGTCGTCACTGGCCGGCAGAAGTGTGGCCCCGGGGGACCAGCGTGCGCACAGCGCCTCGGTCACCGCTGACAACGGGTAGCCGGCGCGCAGCATCTGACTGCGCACCAGATGGGTTGCCAGATCGCGGTCGCCGAGGCCGAACCAGTCCGGTTGCACGCCGTAGGCGGCCAGTTCCTCTTTGGCATGCCAGGTTTCATCGCGGTGACCCCATCCGCGTTCCGGATCGATACCACCACCGAGGGTGTACATGCAGGTGTCAAGGTCCGGGCAGATGCGCACGCCGAACATCCATGCATCGTCACCGACATTCACCACCGCGGTCAGCTGGTGCTCACGTTCGGTGTCGTCACCGGCCAACGGGCCGCTGAACTGACCCAGACCCAGCAGTCGCTGCACGCCGAGCAGAAACCTGGCACCCCCGATTCCCCCGACGAGAACGGTGATCTTCACAACGACCGACACTAGGCGGTTGGCGTTCACGGGGTCACGCGTGTGTCACTTCACAGACACGCGCCGGTGTCGACACGCCGGAATTCGATAGGAAAGTGGTAAAGAAATTCGCCCAACGTCTTGACCGGGGCCCTGCGGCACTGTCTAATCACATGAGTGTCATTTCCCGGTCGACCTGCCGGTTTCGGTGTCGCAGACCGTGATTCGACCACATGTTCGAATAAACCGAATTGACACAACCGGACGAGGTTGAAGGAGGGGCGGATATGTCCTACGAACAATTTATCGGAAATCAATTTCTCGGTGCTCTGGGCGAACCGCGAATCGCTACCGGGTCGGCTTTCATCGGCACACCTTCGGTGCGCACTCATTTGAGTTTGGTGCCGGACCCGATGGAATTGGCGTCGGCGTCCGACGATGAGGATCAGTGGCAGGAACGTGCGCTGTGCGCACAGACCGATCCCGAGGCTTTCTTCCCCGAGAAGGGCGGTTCGACGCGCGAGGCCAAGCGCATCTGCCTCGGGTGCGAGGTGAAGGATTCATGCCTTGAGTACGCCCTCGCCAATGATGAGCGCTTCGGTATCTGGGGTGGACTGTCCGAGCGGGAGCGCCGGCGCCTCAAGCGCGGCATCGTCTAGTCCTCGTCGATGCCGGGGTCGATCACGGAGGGTTCGACCCCCAGGTAGGTGGCCACCTGGACCACCAGAATTTCATGAAGTAGGTCGGTCAGATCGACCGAGTCCTTTGCGCGACGCTCGATTGGTTTGCGAAACAGCACAACGCGCGCGCGAGTGTTATCACCGCGAACGTCAACCCCGGCCGGTATCAAACGCGCTAATGCGATCGGTCCATCTGCCACCACCTCTGGCGGCCACTGCACACTGTCGGGGTCCTTGGGAGCGATGCGGGGGATCTCGTCTACGGCGACGTCCAAACCGGCCAGCCGCTGCCGCCACTGCCGCTCGATCGGCTCGTAGGCCTCAAGCACCGCCATGTCGAACCTCTCGGCGCGACTACGCCACCCCGGAACCGATTGCGGCAGCAGTGGGCCGCGCATCTCACGCCCACGGCGTGAGTCGCCCCGGGCGCTACCTCCACGCCGGGAACTGCGCGAATCAGCCACGGGTTCAGATCGTAACGGTTGTACATCAGCGTCGCCGTGGTCGCGCGTGTCCGGCACCGACCCGCATTTCACCGCGATAACCTCGCGAACGTGAATGTTCCCCGTCGATGCAGTCGGCCCGGGTGCCCCCAGTACGCGGTGGCAACGCTGACCTACGTCTACTCCGACTCGACCGCCGTCGTGGGACCGCTGGCTATCGCCCGCGAGCCGCACTCCTGGGACCTGTGTGTCGGGCACGCCAGCCGGATCACCGCCCCACTCGGTTGGGAGCTGATGCGGCACTCCGCACCGCTGGCGATCAATCCCGACGAAGACGACCTCGTCGCGCTCGCCGACGCGGTGCGGGAGGGTCGGGTGGTGTGCGCGCCACAGCTGCCCGGGTTCTCCGATCCGCTCGGCGGTGCCCATGCCACCGCCTCGGGCCCCGGCGTCTCCTCAGCCGTTCACCGGCCGGGATCCGCGGGTCGTCGACGTGGACACCTGCGGGTTCTCCCGGACCCCACGGACTGACGAGCGGCTAGGCTGGCGGGGCTGATAATTCCTTCGCCCCAGGAGCTCCACCATGTCCAGGCCCGCCGCCGAGGTGCGCCGTGTGATCAAGGCCTATGACGTTCGCGGTCTTGTCGGTGCGGAGATCGACGAGGGCTTCGTGGCGGACGTGGGCGCGGCCTTTGCCGGGATGCTGCGTGGTGAAGGAGCCAAAAGCGTCGTGGTCGGCCACGATATGCGGGAGAGCTCACCGATGTTGGCCGCCGCCTTCGCCGAGGGCGTGACCGGTCAGGGTCTCGACGTCATTCGAATCGGGCTGGCCTCCACCGATCAGCTGTACTTCGCCTCCGGAATGTTGGACTGCCCCGGCGCCATGTTCACCGCGAGCCATAACCCGGCCACCTACAACGGCATCAAAATGTGCCGAGCGAAGGCCAAGCCGGTAGGCGAGGACACCGGTCTGGCCGACATCCGTGAGACCGTCATCGCCGGCGTGCCGAGTTACCCCGGTCCGCGCGGACAGATCCGCGATCGCGATGTGCTTGCCGACTACGCCGACTTTCTGCATTCACTGGTTGACGTCCGCGGCCTGCGCGCGCTGCGGGTCGCCGTCGACGCCGGCAACGGTATGGCCGGCCACACCGCACCAGCCGTCCTGGGTGGGATACGGGGCCTTGAGTTGTTGCCGCTGTTTTTCGAACTCGACGGGTCGTTTCCCAACCACGAGGCCAACCCATTGGAGCCGGCCAACCTGGTGGATCTACAACGTTATGTGCTGGACACCGGTGCTGACATCGGTCTGGCATTCGACGGCGACGCCGATCGTTGCTTCGTCGTCGACGAGCACGGCGATCCGGTATCGCCCTCAGCGGTCACGGCACTGGTCGCCGATCGCGAGTTGGCCCGCGAACCGGGTGCCACGGTGATCCACAACCTGATCACCTCCCGGGCAGTGCCGGAACTGATCGCACAGCGGGGTGGTACCGCGTTGCGCACCCGCGTCGGGCACTCCTATATCAAGGCACTGATGGCCCAGACCGGCGCCATCTTCGGCGGCGAGCACTCGGCGCACTATTACTTCCGTGATTTCTGGGGTGCCGATTCCGGCATGTTGGCCGGCCTACACGTGTTGGCCGCCCTCGGCGAGCAATCGCGACCGCTATCTGATCTGATGCGTGAATATCAGTGCTACGCGGCTTCCGACGAGATGAACTTCCGGGTTGACGACGCGCCTGCTTGCGTCGACGCAGTGGTGAAGTCCTTTGCATCGCAGACGGTTTCGCTTGATCACCTCGACGGTGTGACCGTTGATCTGGGCGACGGAGCCTGGTTCAACCTGCGGACGTCGAATACCGAACCGCTGCTGCGGCTCAATGTGGAGGCTCGCACTGCCGACGATGTCAACAGGATCGTCGGGCAGGCTGCTGAACGAATCGCGGCGAGCGCATGAGTGCGGCCCAAGCCACGGTCGACCTCGACGACACCGCAGGGTTGTTGGAAGCCGACCGCGACGGACTGCTGCGCGCCTCGGCATTGGCCGGTGCTCAGGTGCGGGCTACCGCGGCTGCCGCTGATGAGGGTGCGTTGGAATCAGTGACCGATGGCCAGCGGCCGCGGACGGTGATCTGGATCGGCGGTCGCGGCGCCGCCGAGTCGGCGGGCACCATGCTCGCCGCGGCCTTCGCCGCTTCGGCGGGTGAGCCGCTGGTCACCGCCGCCGACTCGCCGCCGTGGATCGGGCCCCTGGACGTTCTGGTGGTCGCCGGTGATGATCCGGGCGATCCGGTGCTCGTTAAAGCCGCAGCCACAGCCGTGCGCCGCGGTGCCAGGGTGGTCGTGGCTGCGCCCTACGAGGGCCCGCTACGGGATGCCACCGCCGGTCGCGCCGCAGTACTCGAGCCCCGGATGCCGGTGCCCGACGAGTTCGGCCTGTGCCGTTACCTGGCCGCCGGACTGGCCACGTTGCGGGCGGTCGATCCGGCGTTGCGGACCGACCTCAATGCCCTGGCCGACGAGCTCGATGCCGAGGCATTGCGCAACAGCGTCGGCCGTGAGTTGTTCACCAACCCGGCCAAGGCTCTGGCTGAGCGGATGTCGCGACGCCAGGCGGTATTGGCCGGCGACTGCCCGGCCACGCTGGCACTCGCCCGCCACGGCGCCGCGGTGCTCTTGCGGGTGGCCGGTCAACCGGTGGCAGCCGCCGGTCTGGCGGATGTTCTGGTGGCAATGCGCTTCGGTATCGGAACCGGTGTGTCAGCCGGGTTCATCGATCCGGTGGATGCGTTGTTTCACGACGAGGAGATCGACGGACCCCTTCCGGCGCGGCCCAGGATGCTGGCGCTGGCGCTGGCGCTGATCGATGAGCGGCAGGTGCTGGCGGCGCGAGTGGCCGGCTTCGACGATATCGATCTGGTGGGTGTCGAGGACGTCGAGGATGCCGGATCCATTCCGGTGTCAGGCGGACGCACTGAACAGCAGCTCGCCATCTTGGCGCTGCGGCTGGAGATGGCGGCCGTTTACCTGCGCTTGGCAGCGGGATAGCAACGCCGTGCAGCTGATCCGCGGAGCGATCCGGACCTATGCCTGGGGTTCGCGGAGTGCGATCGCCGATTTCACCGGCCGGCCCGCGCCGACGGCGCATCCGGAGGCGGAGTTGTGGCTGGGTGCCCATCCCGGTGATCCTGCTCATCTTGAAGGTCCCCGCGGCGAGACGTCATTGCTTGATGTGATCAGCGCTGACCCACAGGCTCAACTCGGCTCCGCGGTGCGGGATCGGTTCGGCGACGTACTGCCGTTTCTGGTCAAGGTGCTCGCCGCTGATGAGCCGCTGTCGTTGCAGGCGCATCCGAGCGCGGAACAGGCGATCGAGGGTTACCGGCGAGAGGACCGCGGCGGGGTACCGCTCAACTCGCCGATCCGCAACTACCGCGACCGCAGTCACAAGCCGGAATTACTGGTGGCGCTCAGTGATTTCGAGGCGCTGGTCGGCTTTCGACCGGCGGCACGCACGGTTGACCTGCTGCGGGCGCTGGAGGTGCCGGGTCTCGATCCGTTCATTGGACTGCTCGCTGATCAGTCCGATGCATCCGGCCTGCGTGCGCTGTTCACCACCTGGATTACCGCCCCACAGCCTGATCTTGATGTGCTGATCCCCGCAGTGCTGGAGGGCGCGGTCTCCTACATCCGTTCGGGTGCAAAGGAATTCGCCCCCGAGACAAAGGCCGTACTGGAACTCGGTGAACGCTACCCTGGCGATGCGGGCGTGCTGGCCGCACTACTGCTCAACCGCATCAGTCTCACTCCGGGCGAGGGAATCTTCCTGCCGGCCGGCAACCTGCACAGCTACCTGCAGGGCATGGCCATGGAGGTGATGGCCAACTCCGACAATGTGCTTCGCGGCGGACTGACACCCAAGCACGTCGATGTGCCCGAACTGCTGCGGGTTCTCGACTTCACGCCGGTCGTCGATGCCCGGGTTCACACTCACCGAGACGGAATCGAGCTGGTGTACGACACTCCGACGGCGGAGTACGCCGCCTGCGTCCTGACCCTGGATGGCGAGCACCTCGGCCAGCAGGTCGACGCCCCCTCGCATCATGAGGGTCCGCAGGTTCTGGTGTGCACTGAAGGCTCGGCCGTAGTGCGGTGTGAGTCCGGGGAGATACACATCGAGCGCGGCGGGGCGGCCTGGGTCGCCGCCGATGATGGTCCCATCTGTGTGGAGGCAACACGTGTGACGCGGTTGTTCCGCGTTACGGTCGGTCTGTGAGGTTGGCCCCCGTGAGACCAATCAGGGAGTTGCGCGATGTCTAGTTCCGGCAGCACCCGGGCGATACTGGCGGCGCTGTTCGCCAACGCCGGCATCGCCGTCGCGAAGTTCATCGGCTTTGTCATCACAGGGAGTTCGTCGATGCTGGCCGAGTCGGTGCACTCGGTGGCCGACACCTCGAATCAGGCACTGTTGCTGTTCGGTCAGCGACGAGCCCGCAAAGACGCAACCAGCCTGCACCAGTTCGGTTACGGCCGCAGTCGATACTTCTACTCGTTTGTCGTCGCGCTGGTGCTGTTCTCCCTCGGCGCGGCATTCGCGCTCTACGAGGGCTACCACAAGATCACCCACCCCACCCCGCTCACCTCCCCGATGATCGCCGTCGCGATCCTGGTGGTGGCAATCGGCTTGGAGAGCTACAGCTTTCGCACCGCGGTGGTGGAGTCCCGACCACTCAAGGGACGCGGTAGCTGGTGGCTTTTCATCCGCCACTCGCGCAATCCCGAGTTGCCGGTTGTGCTGCTGGAGGACACCGGCGCACTGCTCGGTCTGCTCCTCGCTCTTCTCGGAGTCGGGCTGACCGTACTGACCGGCAACCCGATCTGGGATGGCATCGGCACCGCTGCGATCGGCGCACTTCTTGCCGTCATCGCCGTGATCCTCATGGTGGAGATGCACAGTCTGCTCATCGGCGAGGGTGCCACCGGCGAGGAATACCGCGCCATCGAGGCCGCGCTGGCGGCGACCGACAATGTGGACCGGGTGATTCACCTTCGCACCCAGTATCTGGGTCCCGAGGAGATGCTCGTCGGGGCGAAGATCGCACTGGCATCCGGTACCGACTTGACGACGGTGGCGGCCGCTATCGATGCCGCCGAGGCTGCAGTGCGGGTGGCGGTGCCGGCGGCCACGGTCATCTACTTGGAACCTGACCTGGATCGCTCCCTGTCCCGGTAGCATCGGCCGCCATGCCCTTGCGCACCAAGTCGGTCGAGCAGTCCGTCCTCGAGGCCGAGGATCCTTCGATGCGGCTGCGCAAGGAACTGACGTGGCGTGATCTCACCGTCTTCGGGGTGGCCGTCGTCGTCGGGGCCGGGATCTTCACCGTCACGGCAACAACATTCGGCAACATCACTGGTCCGGCATTGTCGGTGTCGTTCGTCATCGCGGCGATCACCTGCGGGCTGGCGGCGTTGTGCTACGCCGAGTTCGCCTCGACGGTACCGGTCGCGGGCAGCGCCTACACGTTCTCCTATGCGACCTTCGGCGAGTTCGTCGCCTGGATCATCGGCTGGGATCTGATCCTTGAATTCGCAGTGGGTGCTGCGGCGGTCGCCAAGGCCTGGTCCAGTTATCTGGGAACGGTTTTCGGCTTCTCCGGGGGCACGCTACGGATCGGTTCGGTCGATCTTGACTGGGGCGCGTTGTTGATCATCGCAATCGTCACCGCACTGTTGGTTGTCGGCACCAAGGTATCGGCGACGTTCTCCGCCGTGATCACCGCGATCAAGGTGTCGGTCGTCATCCTCGTGGTGATCGTTGGCTCCTTCTACATCAAGGCGGAGAACTTCACGCCGTTCATTCCGCAGGCCCAAACCGGAAAGGGTGTCGCCGGAACGGGAATCGACGAGTCGGTGTTATCGCTGATTCTCGGAGGCGGAAGCAGCCACTACGGCTGGTTCGGCGTGCTGGCCGGCGCATCGATCGTGTTCTTCGCGTTCATCGGTTTCGACGTGGTGGCGACCACCGCAGAGGAGACCATGAACCCTCAAAGCGATGTCCCGCGGGGCATCCTCGCCTCGCTCGGCATCGTCACCGTGCTCTACATCGCGGTGTCGATCGTGCTGTCCGGGATGGTCAGCTACACCCAGCTTCGGGATGGCGCACAGGGTGACGGGAGTTCGGCCAACCTGGCCACAGCGTTCTCCCTCAATGGTGTCGAATGGGCCGCGAAGGTGATCTCGATCGGCGCATTGGCCGGCCTCACCACGGTGGTCATGGTGCTGGTGCTGGGCCTGTCGCGGGTGATGTTCGCGATGGCCCGCGACGGGCTGCTGCCGCGCGCACTGGCGATCACCAACGAACGCCAGGCCCCGGTTCGGATCACCCTGCTCGTCGCGCTTCTGGTCGCCGTGGCGGCCGCCGCCCTCCCGATGTCCAAACTGGCGGAAATGGTCAACGTCGGCACGCTGTTCGCGTTTGTGCTCGTCTCCGCCGGCGTGATCGTCCTACGTCGCACCCGGCCGGACCTGACACGCGGATTCCGAGCCCCGTTCGTGCCGTGGCTACCCATGCTGTCGATCGCGGCATGCACCTGGCTGCTGGTCAACCTGACCGCGTTGACCTGGATCCGATTCGCGGTGTGGATGGTGATCGGCGTGGCGGTCTACCGGCTCTACGGGTACCACCACTCGGTACTCGGGCGGCGGTTGGCCGCGGCAGCAACCGCCGAGCGGCAAGGGGCCGCTGAACCAGCCTGAGCAGGGCCCCGATAACGTATCGGCCATGAATCTGACCGCTGACTCCCGCAATGGAATCGACTTCAAAGTCGCCGACCTCGAGCTTGCCGGATACGGCCGCAAGGAGATCCGGCTCGCCGAACATGAGATGCCCGGCCTGATGGCGCTGCGCCGTGAGTACGCCGATGTGTTGCCGCTCAAGGGTGCGCGGGTCTCCGGCTCGCTGCATATGACAGTGCAAACCGCGGTGCTGATCGAGACCCTGGTGTCCCTCGGCGCCGAAGTTCGCTGGGCGTCGTGCAATATCTTCTCCACCCAGGACCATGCCGCCGCGGCGACCGTCGTGGGACCCAACGGCACACCGGAGGAGCCCCTCGGCGTCCCGATTTTCGCCTGGAAGGGCGAGAGTCTTGAGGAGTACTGGTGGGCCGCCGAGCAGATGCTCACCTGGCCCGGCGCGCCGGCCAATATGATCCTCGACGACGGCGGCGACGCCACCATGCTGGTACTGCGTGGCGCACAATTCGAGAAGGCCGGCGTGGTTCCCCCCGGCGAGGAGGACGATTCCACTGAGTACAAGGTCTTCCTGAACCTCCTGCGCGAGAGTTTCAAGGCCGATGCGAACAAGTGGACCCGCATCGCTGACGCGATCAAGGGCGTGACCGAGGAGACCACCACCGGTGTCTTGCGGCTCTATCAGTTCGCCGCCGCCGGCGAGCTGTCGTTCCCGGCCATCAACGTCAATGACTCGGTCACCAAGAGCAAGTTCGATAACAAGTACGGCACCCGGCACTCGCTCATCGACGGCATCAACCGCGGCACCGACGTTCTGATCGGTGGTAAGGCCGCGCTGGTCTGCGGCTACGGCGATGTCGGTAAGGGCTGCGCCGAGGCGCTCAAGGCCCAGGGTGCCCGGGTTGCGGTCACCGAGATCGACCCGATCAACGCCCTGCAGGCGATGATGGACGGCTTCGAGGTCAAAACCGTCGAGCAGGCGATCGGCTGGGCCGACATCGTCATCACCTCGACCGGGAACAAGGACATCATCACCCTCGACCACATGCGGGCCATGAAGGACAAGGCCATCCTGGGCAATATCGGCCACTTTGATAATGAGATCGACATGGCCCGCCTTGAGCGTGATCCGGCGATCCGGCGGATCAATATCAAGCCTCAGGTCGACGAGTTCGTCTTCCCGGACGGGCATTCCATCATCGTGCTGAGCGAGGGCCGACTGCTGAACCTCGGCAACGCCACCGGACACCCCTCGTTCGTGATGAGCAACAGCTTCTCCAACCAGGTGATCGCCCAGATCGAACTGTGGACCAAGAATGACGAGTACGACAACGAGGTCTACCGGCTGCCCAAGCATCTTGACGAGAAGGTCGCCAAGATCCACGTCGAGGCCCTCGGCGGCACGCTGACGAAACTGACCAAGGATCAGGCCGAGTACATCAACGTCGACGTCGACGGCCCGTACAAGCCGGAGCACTATCGATACTGAATGTGGCGACACTGAACATGGCTGATCAGCTTCACAGCGGCAACCACGACCTGGAGACGATCGTCTTCGAACGCCGGAGTATCCGCGGCTACACAAAGCAGGCGGTACCGCGCGAGGTGTTGGAAGACGTCATCCGGATCGCCCAGCGCGCGCCATCGTCGATGAATACCCAGCCGTGGCACTTCCACGTGCTCACCGGTGAGCCACTGGAGCGGGTCCGCAAGGGCAATACTGAAAAGATGGTGGCGGGATCATCCATCGACCGCGAGATCACGCTCAACCACGGGTACGAGGGCCCGCATCGCGACCGTCAGGTGGAAATCGCGGTTCAGCTCTTCGAGGCCATGGGTATCGCGCGTGACGACAAGGTCCGTCGCCAGGACTGGGTGATGCGCGGTTTCCGCCAGTTCGATGCACCGGTATCGGTCGTCATCACCGTCGACAAAGAGCTGGCGAATGACACCATTGCCCATTTCGACTGTGGCGCAGCCACATACGGCCTCGTGCTCGCTGCCTGGTCGAAAGGCCTCGGCACCGTGATCAACGGTCAGGGCATCATGCAGTCATCGGTAGTGCGGGAAAATGCGAACATTCCCGCCGATCAGGTGATCATGACCTGCGTTGCCATGGGCTACCCGGATGAGGATTTCGTGGCCAACCATGTGCAGTCGCGTCGCGCCACCGATGACTCAGTCGTGTCATTTGTGGGATTCGACTAGCGGTCAGGCGGACCCAGGGTGCTGATCGTGATCGAGGGACTCGACGGCGCGGGTAAGCGCACGCTGACCGATGGCCTGCAGCGAGCCCTACGCGCCGTCGGCCGTTCGGCCACCACGATCGCGTTCCCGCGCTACGGCCAGTCGATCACCGCCGACCTCGCCAGCGAGGCCCTGCACGGCCGGCATGGTGATCTGGCCGGATCGGTGTACGCGATGGCGGTGTTGTTCGCCCTCGACCGGGCCGGCGCCAAGGAGCAGATCGCCACCGCGTGCCGCGACCACGATGTCGTCATCCTGGACCGCTACGTCGCCTCCAACGCCGCCTACAGTGCCGCCCGCCTGAACCAGGACGCCGATGGCGAAATGGTCTCGTGGGTCGGTGAACTCGAATACGGACGGATTGGACTGCCGGCTCCGGAGCACCAGATTCTGCTCGATGTGCCGGTGGCGCTGGCTGCCGAACGGGCCGAGCGTCGGGCCGGACTGGAAGCCGACCGGGTCCGCGACGCCTACGAACGCGACACCGGCCTGCAGCAGCGCACCGGTGCGGTCTACGCCGGGCTGGCCGGGCGCGACTGGCACGGCCCGTGGTCGGTGGTGGGCGCCGACGTCGACCCTGCCCGGCTGGCCGCCTCGCTGCTGGTCTAACGGCGTGGGAGCCGGGGATAATCGCGATTTGGTGACACGATGGCGTTCATGAGGCAACGGATTCTGGTCGTTGACGACGACCCCTCGCTGGCGGAGATGCTCACTATCGTCCTGCGCAATGAGGGCTTCGAGACCGCGGTGATCGCCGATGGTTCCCAAGCTCTGACCGCGGTGCGTGAACTGCGACCCGACCTGGTGCTGCTCGATCTGATGCTGCCCGGCATGAACGGTATCGATGTGTGCCGGGTGCTGCGCTCGGACTCCGGTGTGCCGATCGTCATGCTGACGGCCAAGACCGACACCGTCGATGTGGTGCTGGGCCTGGAGTCCGGTGCCGACGACTACATCATGAAGCCGTTCAAGCCCAAGGAACTGGTGGCGAGGGTTCGGGCCCGGCTGCGGCGCAATGAGGACGAGCCCGCCGAGATGCTCTCCATCGCCGACATCGACATCGATGTGCCCGCCCACAAGGTGACCCGCGACGGTGAGCAGATCTCGCTCACTCCGTTGGAGTTCGACCTCCTGGTGGCGTTGGCGCGTAAACCGCGGCAGGTGTTTACTCGAGAGGTGCTGCTCGAACAGGTGTGGGGTTATCGGCACCCCGCCGACACCCGTCTGGTCAACGTGCACGTCCAGCGGCTGCGGGCCAAAGTCGAGAAGGACCCGGAGAACCCTCAGGTGGTCCTGACCGTTCGAGGAGTGGGCTACAAGGCCGGACCT
The DNA here is from genome assembly GCA_037138615.1 of Mycobacteriaceae bacterium. Taxonomy (GTDB): domain Bacteria; phylum Actinomycetota; class Actinomycetes; order Mycobacteriales; family Mycobacteriaceae; genus Mycobacterium. Next base: position 24,828 of record JBAXIA010000008.1, read on the forward strand.
CCGTGACCCGCCCGGGCGAGGCCGCATCGGAGGAGCCGCGGCAGTGACCCGGGCCTCGAAGCGGCGCTTTCGCGGCCCGCGGGGGCGATCAGGTCCCCTGGTGCGGGGCACGAGTGCGCTGAGTCGGGCAGTGGCGATGATGTGGCGCCGCTCGCTGCAGTTGCGGGTGGTGGTTCTGACGCTCGGGCTTTCGGCAGTGGTCATTGTGATTCTGGGCTTCGTGCTAACCAGTCAGATCACCAACCGGGTCCTCGACGTCAAGGTCCGCGCCGCCACCGAAGAGGTCGACCGGGCGCGCGTCACCGTCAGCGGAATCGTCAGCGGCGAAGAGGCACGGTCCCTGGACAGCAGCCTGCAGTTGGCCCGAACCACCCTGATATCCAAGACCGGTCAGACCTCGGGGGCGGGTTTGGCGGGCACCTTCGACGCGGTTCTGGTTGTGCCGGGCGAAGGCCCCCGCGAGGCGACCGCCGCCGGACCCGTCGACCAGATTCCCCGCTCGCTGCGCGATTTCGTCAAGGCCGGTCAGGTGAGCTACCAGTACGAGACCGTGCGGACCGAGGGATTCTCCGGTCCGGCCCTGCTGATCGGTACACCCGCTCCGTCGCGCATCACCAACCTTGAGCTCTATCTGATCTTCCCGCTCACCGGCGAGGAGAGCACCATCACGCTGGTCCGCGGAACCATGGCCACCGGCGGTTTGGTGCTGCTGCTGTTGCTGGCCGGTATCGCGCTGCTGGTCTCGCGTCAGGTGGTGCTGCCGGTGCGGTCGGCGTCCCGGATCGCCGAGCGATTCGCCGAGGGCCACCTGTCGGAGCGGATGCCGGTACGCGGCGAGGACGATATGGCCCGGCTTGCGGTGTCGTTCAACGATATGGCCGAAAGCCTGCAGCGTCAGATCAATACCCTCGAGGAGTTCGGCAACCTGCAGCGCCGGTTCACCTCCGATGTCAGCCATGAGTTGCGGACCCCGCTGACGACGGTCCGGATGGCCGCCGACCTGATCTACGAAAACAGCGAGGATCTCGACCCTGCGCTGCGCCGATCGACCGAACTGTTGGTCAGCGAGTTGGACCGGTTCGAGACCCTGCTGAATGATCTGTTGGAGATTTCCCGCCACGATGCCGGCGTTGCCGAACTGTCGGTCGAGGCGGTCGATCTGCGCACCACGGTGAACCGGGCACTGGGCAACGTCGGGCACCTGGCCGCCGAGGCCGGTATCGACATGCTCGTCGATATGCCCGAGGAGGTGGTCATCGCCGAGGTCGACCCGCGCCGCGTCGAGCGCATCCTGCGCAATCTGATCGCCAATGCCATCGACCACGCCGAACATAAACCGGTGCGGATCAAGATGGCCGCCGACGAAGACACCGTCGCGGTCACTGTGCGCGACAGCGGAGTCGGTCTGCGCCCGGGCGAGGAGAAGTTGGTGTTCAGCCGGTTCTGGCGCTCGGATCCGTCCCGGGTGCGTCGCTCCGGGGGTACCGGCCTGGGCCTGGCTATCAGCATTGAGGATGCCCGCCTGCACCAGGGTCGGCTCGAGGCGTGGGGTGAGCCGGGCAAGGGCGCATGTTTCCGTCTGACACTGCCGCTGATCCGCGGCCACAAAGTCACCACCAGTCCACTGCCGATGAAACCTGTTGCGGCGCAACGCCAGTGGGAAACCGCGGGGGAACGCGTGTGACGAATCGATCGCTGACTTCGCTGCTGGTCGGCGTGATGGTTCTGCTCTCGGGGTGTGCGGGAGTGCCCAGTTCCTCTGCGCCCCAGGCGATCGGTACCGTCGAGCGGCCGGCTCCGAAGCAGCTGCCGGAGCCGAACTCGAGTATGGATCCCGACCAGACACTTCGCGAATTCCTCAAAGCCACCGCAGATCCCGCTGACCGTCACGCGGCAGCGCGTCAGTTCCTCACCGAGTCGGCCTCCAAGGACTGGGACGATCAGGGCAGCGCATTGCTGATCGACAAGGTGGTGTTCACCGAAACCCGTTCGCTGGACAAGGTTTCGGTCACCATGCAGGCCGACATCCTCGGATCGCTCTCCGATATCGGCGTCTTCGAGACCGGTGAGGGTCAGTTACCCGACCCCGGACAACTCGAATTGGTGCGGACATCCAACGGCTGGCGGATCAACCGACTGCCCAATGGGGTGTTTCTGGATTGGCAGCAGTTTCAGGCGGTCTACAAGCGCAGCACCCTGTATTTCGTCGACCCCACCGGTAAAACCGTCGTTCCCGATCCCCGCTACCTGGCCGTGTCCGATCCGGATCTCCTAGCCACCGAACTCGTCACCAAGCTCATCGCCGGGCCCCGACCGGAGATGGCCGCCGCTGTACGCAACCTGTTGGGTCCACCGTTGAAACTGCGCGGTCTGGTGACTCGGGCCGATGGCGGCAAGACCGGTATAGGTCGCGGATACGGTGGTGCTCGAATCGATCTGGAGAGCCTCACCATCACCGATCCGAGCAGCCGCTTATTGCTTGCGGCGCAACTCATTTGGACGCTGGCCCGAGCCGATATCAATGGTCCCTACCTGATCAACGTTGATGGAACGGCGCTCGACGAGCGATTCATCGATGGATGGAAAACCACCGACGTCGCCGCCACCGACCCCGGTGCCGCCGACGGTGCGACGGCCGGCGTGCATGCGCTCATCGGTGGATCACTGGTGGCGCTGGACGGGCAGAGCTCAGTCAAGGTGCAGGGTTCGTTCGGTGCGATGGGTGACCAGCAGTCAGCTGCCTTCTCCCGGACCGGTCGCGATGTCGCATCGGTGGTGGCCACGCCGGACTCCGGGGCGTCGCTGTGGATCGGGCCCAACGGCGGGCAGGCGGTGCGGGCCACGGACGGCCGGACCCTGACACGGCCGTCGTGGGCACTCGATGACGCGGTCTGGGTTGCGGTGGACGGCAACAGCGTGGTGCGGGTTATCCGGGAGGAAGCATCCGGTGAGCCTGCCCGCATTCCGGTGGATTCGGCCGCGGTGACGTCGAGATTTCCCGGCGTCATCACTGAACTGCAACTCTCCCGGGACGCCACCCGGGTGGCGATGGTGATCGAAGGCGAGGTCGTGCTGGCCGGTGTCGAGCAGACCCCCGGCGGGGAATTCGCGCTGACCTATCCGCGGCGCATCGGCTTCGGACTCGGTAACTCGGTGGTCGCGCTGTCCTGGCGCACCGGTGACGACCTGGTGGTTGCCCGCAATGACCCACTGCATCCGGTGTCGTACGTGAACCTCGACGGAGTGAACTCCGACGGCCCGAGCACCAACCTGGTGATGCCGGTGGTGGCGGTGGCGGCCAATCCCTCGGCGGTCTACGTCTCCGACGCCCGCGGGGTGGTGCAACTGCTGAGCACCAGCGGCTCCGGCGGCCAGGCATGGTCGGAGCTGCGGGGGTTCATGGCGCCGGGAGCGATACCGGTGCTGCCGGGCTGAGATGTCAGCCCCCGGCGGCAGACTCTCGAGCCATGCTCGACCTGATCCTTCCGCTGGAATGCGGGGGCTGCGGTGTGCCGTCGACCCGGTGGTGTGCGACCTGCGCGGCCGCACTGGCTGTGCAGGTCGATGAGCCGCATGTCATCGCCCCCCGTATCGATCCCGGGGTGCCGGTCTTCGCCCTTGGTCGCTACTGCGGCGCGCGGCGCAACGCCATCGTCGCGCTGAAGGAGCGAGGACGCCGGGACCTGGCCGCGCCGCTGTCGTATGCGCTGGCGGCGGGCATCGACCGGCTGCTGGACTGGGGCATCGTCGCTGCGCCGATATCGGTGGTGCCCGCCCCGACCCGTCGTTCGGCAGCCCGCCGTCGGGGTGGTGACCCGGTCACGCGTATCGCCTCGGCCGCCACAGCCCCGCACCGGTCCCTGCGCGTCGCGCCGGTCCTGCGCACCACCTGGGGGGTCCGGGACTCGGTGGGCCTGGACAGCGCCGCCCGGGAGCGCAATATCACCGGACGCGTGCGGCTCTCGGCGGTACCGCCCGGTGAGGTTCTGCTGGTTGACGACATCATCACCACCGGGGCCACCGCCCGAGAGGCGGTCCGGGTGCTGGTTTCCGGTGGTGCTCGAGTGACGGCTGTGTTGGCCCTGGCACAAGTGTGACCGCTCCGTTGTCAAACACGGCCCGGTAAAGGGTGGCAGCACCAACTGACTGGGACTACCGTCGGGGATAACCGTGACACCGACCGTTCAGGAGGTGGTTCTCAAGACCTCTGGCGCCGTCGGGTGTGCGTTTCCGGCAACCGTGTGCGGCGCAGCCATTGACGACAGGCCGCGTTCGCTGCAGCGCGTGCGAACCCGTAACAGAAACGAGTTGCCAAGCATGTCAACACAATCCGTGAACTCACTTGAATTCTCCGCCGATGACGACAAGCTCGAACCCACCGCGAATGCCCATGTCCAGGTGACCGGCCGCAATGTCGAGGTCCCCGACCACTACCGCGTCTATGTGGGGCAGAAACTCGCCCGCGCCGAACGGATCGACAACACGATCCGCCGCTTCGACGTCGAGCTCGAGCATGAGAAGAACCGCCGCCAGCGCAAGAACTGCCAGCACGTCGAGATCACCGCCCACGGTGACGGACCGGTTGTGCGCGGTGAGGGCTGTGCGGACAGTTTCTACGGCGCCTTCGAGGCCGCCGTGCACAAACTCGAGAGCCGGCTGCGCCGCGGCAAGGATCGCCGCAAAGTGCACTACGGCGACAAGACCCCGGTCTCAGTGCGCCAGGGCGCCCTGGCCACGGTGCCGGTGGAACTCGTCGACGCGTTCAAGCCGACCGAACCGGCCCCACCGGGGCATCAGATCACCGCTGATGACCATGAGCCGGGCCGGATCGTGCGAGTCAAGGAGCACCCGGCCAAACCGATGGCCGTCGACGACGCCCTGTACGAGATGGAGCTGGTGGGCCACGACTTCTTCCTGTTCCACGATAGGGAGACCGATCGCCCCACGGTGGTCTACCGTCGCCACGCCTACGACTACGGACTGATCCGGCTGGCCTGAGGAGGCCATATCGGCGCGTCACCTAGGATGGAGGGCGCTCGAACCCCCGGTCCACGGGGGATAAAACCGCCAATCCTTCAGGGGTAAATGTGCTGTCGAAGTTGTTGCGCCTCGGCGAAGGCCGCATGGTCAAGCGCCTCAGGGGGGTGGCTGACTATGTCAACACCCTGTCCGACGACGTCGAGAAGCTGACCGACGCCGAACTGCGGGCCAAGACCGACGAGTTCCGTGCCCGGGTAGCGGACGGCGATAAGCTGGACGACCTGCTGCCCGAGGCTTTTGCGGTGGCCCGGGAGGCAGCCTGGCGGGTGCTCTCACAGCGCCACTTCGATGTCCAGGTCATGGGTGGGGCGGCGCTGCACTTCGGAAACGTCGCGGAGATGAAGACCGGCGAGGGCAAGACCCTGACCTGTGTGCTGCCGGCCTACCTCAACTCACTGGCCGGCAAGGGCGTCCACGTTGTCACGGTCAACGACTACCTGGCCAAGCGCGATAGCGAGTGGATGGGCCGGGTGCACCGCTTCCTGGGTCTCGATGTCGGCGTGATCCTGTCCGGGCTGACGCCCGACGAGCGGCGCGCGGCCTATGCCGCCGATATCACCTACGGCACCAACAATGAGTTCGGCTTCGACTATCTGCGCGACAATATGGCGCATTCGTTGGACGAACTGGTCCAGCGCGAGCACAACTTCGCGATCGTTGACGAGGTCGACTCCATCCTCATCGACGAGGCCCGCACCCCGCTGATCATCTCCGGCTCTGCCGACGGTTCGTCGCACTGGTACACCGAATTCGCCCGGCTGGCCCCAATGATGGAGAAGGACGTCCACTACGAGGTGGACCTGCGCAAGCGAACTGTCGGCGTGCACGAGTTGGGCGTGGAGTTCGTCGAAGACCAGCTCGGGATCGAGAACCTGTATGCCGCGGCCAACTCACCGCTGGTGAGTTACCTGAACAACTGCCTCAAGGCCAAGGAACTCTTCCACGCCGACAAGGATTACATCGTGCGCGACGGTGAGGTCATCATCGTCGACGAGTTCACCGGCCGGGTACTGGTGGGCCGACGCTACAACGAGGGCATGCACCAGGCCATCGAAGCCAAGGAGAAGGTGGAGATCAAGGCCGAGAGCCAGACGTTGGCCACCATCACGCTGCAAAACTACTTCCGGCTCTACGACAAGCTCGCCGGCATGACCGGCACCGCCGAGACCGAGGCGGCCGAGCTGTACGAGATTTACAAGCTCGGTGTGGTGCAGATTCCCACCAACCGGGACATGGTCCGAAAGGATCAGACCGACCTGATCTACAAGACCGAGGAAGCCAAGTACATCGCGGTCGCCGACGATATCGCCGAGCGGCATGAGGCCGGCCAGCCGGTGCTGATCGGCACCACCAGCGTCGAACGCTCCGAATACCTCTCGCGTCAGTTGCAGAAGCGTGGCGTACCGCACAACGTGCTCAACGCCAAGCACCACGAGCAGGAGGCGAACATCATCGCCGAAGCGGGTCGGCTCGGCGCAGTCACAGTGGCCACCAACATGGCCGGCCGCGGTACCGACGTTGTGCTGGGCGGCAACATCGACTTCCTGACCGACCTGCGGTTGCGCGATCGCGGCCTGGACCCGATCGAGACCGCGGATGAGTACGAGGCTGCCTGGCATGAGGAGTTGCCGAAGGTCAAGGCAGCGGCTAGCGAGGAGGCTGAGAGCGTCGCCGCCGCCGGCGGTCTCTACGTGCTGGGAACCGAGCGTCACGAATCGCGCCGGATCGATAATCAGTTGCGTGGCCGCTCGGGGCGCCAGGGTGATCCGGGCGAGTCACGCTTCTATCTGTCACTGGGCGATGAGCTCATGAAGCGGTTCAACGGAGCCACCCTCGAATCCCTGTTGACCAGGCTCAACCTGCCCGATGACGTGCCGATCGAGGCCAAGATGGTCACTCGGGCGATCAAGAGCGCGCAGAGCCAGGTTGAGCAGCAGAACTTCGAGATCCGCAAGAATGTGCTCAAGTACGACGAGGTGATGAACAAGCAACGCAAGGTCATCTATGCCGAGCGCCGCCGAATCCTCGAAGGTGAGGATCTGCAGCAGCAGGCCCACGACATGCTGGTCGACGTTGTCACCGCCTATGTCAATGGAGCCACCGCCGAGGGCTATGTCGAGGACTGGGATCTCGAGCAGCTGTGGGGTGCGCTGCGGACGCTGTATCCGGTGGGTATCGACCACCACGAACTCGTTGATTCCGAGGCGATCGGTGAAGCCGGCGAACTGACCCGCGAGGAACTCCTCGACATGCTCGTCGCCGATGCGGAAAAGGCGTATGCCAAGCGCGAAGCCGATATCGCGGCGATTGCCGGCCCGGATGCCATGCGTCAGCTTGAGCGCAACGTGTTGCTCAATGTGCTTGACCGCAAATGGCGTGAGCACCTCTACGAGATGGACTATCTCAAGGAGGGCATCGGCCTGCGGGCCATGGCCCAACGCGATCCACTGGTGGAGTATCAGCGCGAGGGCTACGACATGTTCATCGGGATGCTCGACGGGCTCAAAGAGGAGTCGGTCGGCTTCCTGTTCAACGTCCAGGTGGAGGCAACCCCGCAGGCGCCCACGGTCGCGGCACAGGAAATGCCGGAGGGGTTGCGGGCGGAAGGGTTACGGGCTAAGGGCATCGAGGACGAGGCATCGCGCCAGCTGACCTACGTCGGCCCCAGCGAGGATGGCAATGCCGAGATCCAGCAGCACGACGCGCCGGAGCCCGGTTCGGTCAGCCGCAGGGAGCGGCGGCAGGCCAAGCGCCAGGAGTCCAAGGGCCGCAAACTGCTGCGCAGGGGTTAGCTCTACCGGTCGATTCAACCGAGGTGCAGGGCAACCACCTGCCATCGGGGCCCGGTGGCCGTCGTGAACTGTTCGACCCGGCAGGCGATGGCATGCACGCGCTCACCCCGGCTGTAGCTCGCGGCGATCTCGGCCGCGGTTCCATCGCTGCGGACCGATTGGGCCCGCACCCGCCGCAACCGTGCCGCATCGGTGCCGTCATGGCACCCGACCACCGTCAGCAGTGAGTCCACCAGCCCACCGGTCATCAGCGGCCGCAATTGGGCCAGCGACCGGCGCCGGTCAATGACCTCCAGTACTCGTCGTAGTGCCGCATCGGCGAAGACGGCGGCGGGCCGGACGCTACCGGGCCCCCCGTCCGCATCGCCGCGGATGGGTCTGGCCTGCGCGGGCGTGGCTGCCCGGGGGCGCAGCACGGTCACCGGGGGCAGTGTCGGAGGCCCGCCGAACGCCTCCGGCTCATAGTCGACAACTCTGGCGATGGACGGTACAACGGCGACGGGCTGTAAAACGTTGGCGCACAACGGGCACTCTCCACGGATCGGTCGAATCGGGCCGGTCGCTGGAGAGTGACGAACCAGGGCTCATGATCCCACATTCGGCGGCGGCGCGTATTCACCGTTACCGTGAGATGGTGACCCGGCTGTCGACATCGGATGCGGCGTTCTACCACCAGGAGAACACCGCGACGCCGATGTACGTGGGCTCGCTGTCGATCCTGCGGCGGCCCAGGGGCGGACTGAGCTACGACACGATGCTGGCGACCGTCGAGCAGCGGTTGCCGCAGATCCCGCGGTACCGCCAGAAGGTACGGGAGGTGACGTTCGGTCTGGCACGCCCGGTGTGGATCGACGATCCCGACTTCGATATCACCTACCACGTACGCCGCTCGGCCCTGCCGTCGCCGGGTAGCGACGCCCAGTTGCACGACCTCGTCTCGCGGCTGGCCGGCCGCCCGCTGGATCGCACCCGGCCGCTGTGGGAGATGTATCTGATCGAGGGTTTGGAGGGCAACCGGCTGGCGTTGTTCATCAAATCCCATCAGGCACTGATCAATGGGATGACCGCGTGCGAGATCGGCCACGTCATCGCCGACCGCACCCGTCACCCGGCCGAGACCGGCGAAGATATCTGGTTGCCCGCCCGCGAACCGTCGGCTGCGGAACTGCTCAGCGATGCCGTCGGTGACTGGCTTGCCCGCCCCGGCCATGAATTGGGTGCGTTGCGATCGACGGTCGTCGACATCGTCACCAATACCGGCGAGCTCGCCCAGCTGACCCGGCGGGCGGTCGATGTCGCGCGCAGGTTGGCGCGCGGCAGCGCTCCGAGCAGCCCGCTCAACACCACCGTGTCGCGTCACCGCCGGTTCACCGTCGCCAGCGCCCCACTGGCTGACTTCCGGCGGGTGCGGGCGAGGTACGACTGTGATGTCAACGACGTCGTGCTGGCGGTCATCGCGGGGGCGCTGCGCAACTGGCTGCTCTCCCGGGGAGAGCCGGTGACGGCCAGCCTGACGGTGCGGGCGATGGCGCCGATGTCGGTCTATCCGACCGACGAGCTGGAGTCCTCGGGTCCCGGGCTGGCCATCAGCGAGGTGGCCCCGTTCCTGATCGACCTGCCGGTGGGGGAGGGTAACCCGGTCGTGCGGCTGTCCCAGGTCGCGCACGCCACCGAGTCGCAGTCCGTGGCAGCCAGCCTGGTGGAGGCCAACACCATCCTCACGCTGTCGGGTTTTCCGCCACCCACCTTGCACGCCATGGGCACCCGGGTCGCGACCCAATTTCCGGCGCGCCAGTTCAACCTGCTGATCACCAATGTGCCGGGGCCGCAGTCGCAGCGCTACGTCGCCGGGGCCAGCCTGCTCGAGACCTACGCCGTTCCGCCTCTGTTGCACGATCAGGTGCTGGCCATCGGCGTGACGTCCTACTGCGGCATGGTGTATTTCGGTATCAATGCCGACCGTGACGCGATGAGCGATGTCGAGGTGCTTCCCGAACTTCTGGCTGAATCCCTCGAGGAGTTGATCGAGGCAGCGGCCGAATAGGACTTCCGCAGGGATAGGATTCGGCGGTGGGCGAGAATGCATCCGATTCGGACTCGAAGTCGACACCGAAGGTGCCGACTGACGTCTACGAAGCCGAGTTGTTCCGGTTGCAGACTGAATTCGTCAAACTGCAGGAGTGGGTCAAGGCCACCGGAGCGCGCGTCGTCGTCATCTTCGAGGGCCGTGACGCCGCCGGCAAGGGTGGCACCATCAAGCGGATCACCGAGTACCTCAGTCCCCGATCGGTGCGTATCGCCGCACTGCCCGCCCCCAGTGAACGCGAACGCGGGCAGTGGTACTTCCAGCGCTATATCGAACACCTGCCGACCAAGGGTGAGATCGTGCTGTTCGACCGATCCTGGTACAACCGCGCCGGTGTGGAACGGGTGATGGGGTTTGCCACCCCGCAGGAGCAGGCGTTGTTCCTGCGGCAGTGTCCGATTTTCGAGCAGATGCTGATCGATGACGGAATCATGTTGCGCAAGTATTGGTTCTCGGTCTCCGAGGACGAACAGCTGCGCCGGTTCAAAGGCCGCGCCGATGATCCGATGCGCCGCTGGAAGCTGAGCCCGATGGACCTGGAGTCGGTGTACCGCTGGGAAGAGTATTCGCGCGCCAAGGACGATATGATGGTGCACACCGATATCCCGGTGAGCCCGTGGTTCGTGGTGGAGTCCCATATCAAGAAGAACGCGCGACTGAATATGATGTCGCACCTATTGTCGACCATTCCGTACGAGGAAGTCGAACCCGAGATCGTCGACCTGCCGAAGGCCCCGGTGGTCGGTAACTACCGGCGCCCCTCTCGCGAATTGGCCACGTACGTCGACGATTACGCCGCCACCCTGCTGGGGGACCGTGAATAGTCCGAGCGGTGGTTGCTGATGCGGATCTACATTCCGGCAACCCTGGCCATGCTCCAGTTGCTCGTCCGCGACGGTGAGATGCAGCCGCGGAGTGGCACCGCATTTGCCGTGACGCCGACATTGCGCGAGGCCTACGCCGAGGGAGATGACGAGGAGCTCGCCGAGGTGGCGATCAGTGAGGCCGCGATGGCCTCGATTCGGTTGCTGGCCGCCGAGTCCGGCCCCGACGGCTTGCCGTTGCGCCGCGCGGTGCTGATTGCCGACGCCGACGCCGAACCGCGGCCCGATCTCGACAGCGCGGTGGTACGCCTGCGCGGCCGGGTGAGTCTCGATCAGGTGGCGGCGGTGTACGTCGACAATGCCGCCGCCGAGCCCGCCGTTGCGGCCGCAATCGAGGTGATCGACTCCGCTGACCTCGGCGATGAAGACGCCGAACTCACCGTGGGCGACGCCCAGGATCACGACCTGGCCTGGTACGCCACCCAGGAGTTGCCATTCCTGCTCGACCTGCTCTGAAGCCGCAGGGCGCGACGCCGGAGGTTACGGTACCGTAGGTTGCGTGAGTACGCAGGTCACGATCGGCGCCGCAATGCGGTCGGTGGTCGGCCGGGTCACCACACCGCTGCTGCCTGATGACTACCTCAAGCTGATCAACCCGCTGTGGTCGGCCCGCGAACTGCGCGGCCGGATCGTCGAGGTCCGCCCCGAGACCCACGATTGCGCGACGCTGGTGATCAAGCCGGGCTGGGGCTTCAGCTTCGACTACCAACCCGGGCAGTACATCGGGATCGGCCTGCTCATCGACGGTCGCTGGCGGTGGCGGTCGTATTCGCTGACATCCGTCCCGCGGGCCACCGGTGCCCGCACCGTGACCATCACCGTCAAGGCCATGCCGGAGGGTTTCCTGTCCAGTCATCTGGTGGGTGGCGTGCGACCGGGCACGGTGGTGCGGCTGGCCGCGCCGAAGGGAAACTTCGTCCTACCCGATCCGCCGCCGGCGTCAATGCTGTTCATCACCGCCGGATCCGGTATCACGCCGGTGATGTCGATGCTGCGAACTCTCGTTCGGCGTGAACACCTGAGCGACGTCCTGCATCTGCATTCGGCCCCGACGCCTGCCGATATGTTGTTCGCCGACGAACTCGCGAAGCTCATGCGAACCCATCCGGGATATCGGCTGATGGCGCGTGCCACCCGGGTTCAGGGTCGGCTCGACCTGAGCCGAATTGCCGATGAGGTGCCGGACTGGCGTGAGCGGCAGGCCTGGGTCTGCGGACCGGCGGCCATGCTCGATACTGCTGAAAAGCTCTGGGCCACAAACGGTATTGCTGATCAGCTGCACTTGGAGCGGTTCGCCGCGGTGCGAACAACGGACCGCGGTAGCGGCGGCTCTGTGAGCTTCGCCCGCAGCGGTAAGACGCTGGTGGCCGATGGGGCCACGTCACTGATGGAGGCGGGCGAGCAAGCCGGAGTTCTCATGCCGTTCGGCTGCCGTATGGGAATCTGTCACACCTGCGTGGTGGGGTTACTGCACGGCCGGGTGCGCGATCTGCGGACCGGTGCAGAGCACGAAGCGGGAAGCCGGATCCAGACCTGCATCTCGGCGGCATCGGGGGATTGTGTCCTTGACGCCTAGACCCAACGACACCGGGAAGGCACCGCGATGGCGATAACCGACATCGAGGCCTTCTCTCATCTGTCTGATGCCGATATCGAGAGTCTTGCCGTCGAACTCGATGCGATCCGCCAAGATGTCGAGGATTCTCTCGGCGAGCGCGATTTCCGCTATATCCATCGCACCATCGCCGCACAGCGCGGCCTCGAGGTAGCTGGCCGACTGCTGCTGGCATTCGGGTCGAAACGATCGGCCTGGTTGGCCGGCACCGCCACCCTGGCGCTGGCCAAGATCATCGAGAACATGGAGATCGGCCACAATGTCATCCACGGCCAATGGGACTGGATGAATGACCCGGAGATCCATTCCTCCACATGGGAGTGGGATATGGGCGGGGCGGCCAAGCACTGGCGGGTCACCCACAACTTCTCCCACCACAAGTACACCAACATCCTCGGTATGGATGACGACGTCGGCTACGGGATCCTGCGCGTCACGCGCGATGAGCCGTGGCGGCCGTACAACATCGGAAACCTGTTCTTCAACACCATGCTCGCCGTCGGATTTGAGTGGGGGATCGGCCTGCAGCATCTGCAACTGCGCAAGATGCTCGAAGGCCCGGCGAGCCGGGCGGCCACCTTCACCAGGATGCGGGAGTTCGGCGCAAAGGCTGCGCGTCAATTGGTCAAGGATTACGCGGCCTACCCGGCGTTGACTGCGCTGTCGCCGCGGGCCGGGTTCGCCTCCACGGTGAAGGCCAACATCCTGGCGAACATCCTCCGCAACGTCTGGGCCAATGCGGTGATCTTCTGCGGCCATTTCCCCGACGGCGCCGAGAAGTTCGCCCTCTCCGATATGGAGGGGGAGAGCAAAGGCCAGTGGTATCTGCGTCAGATGCTCGGCAGCGCCAATATCGATGCCGGACCTGCGCTGGCGTTCATGACCGGAAACCTGTCGTATCAGATCGAACACCACCTCTACCCGGATCTGCCGAGCTACCGGCTTGCGGAGATCTCGGTGCGGGTGCGCGCACTCTGTGACAAGTACGACCTGCCCTACACCAGTGGGCCCATGCTGGTGCAGTTCTCCAAGACCTGGCGCACCATCGCCAAACTGTCCCTGCCGGACCGGTTCCTGCACCACTCCGCCGACGACGCGCCGGAAACCCGTAGTGAGCGGATGTTTGCCGACCTCGGCCCGGCTTTTGCGGCCATCGATCCCGTCAGCGGTCGCAGGCGGGGACTCAACACCGCGATCGCCACAGTGCGGCGCTGGCGCGCGGACCGCGCTCAGGCCGGGACGTAGTCGAAAGTATCCGGGTTCGGCCCGCGGCGGCCGGCCTCGCCTTTGTCGAGCGCCGTCAGCGCCTCGATCTCCTCGTCACCCAGGTCGAAGTCGAAGATCTCGAAGTTCTCCCGGACCCGTTGCGGATTTACCGATTTCGGGAAAACGATATCGCCGCGCTGAATCTGCCAGCGCAGTACCACCTGGGCCGGATGCACTCCGAGTGACGTGGCGATCCGCACCACGACCGGGTCGCCGAGCACCGCGCCACGAGCGATGGGAGACCAGGCCTGGGTGGCGATACTGTGCTCGATGCCATAGGCCCGCACCTCATCATTGGTGAAGTAGGGATGCACCTCGATCTGATTCACCGCCGGTGTGGTCTCGGTCTCGCGCGCCAGTTCGGCCAGGTGGTGGATCCCGAAGTTCGACACCCCGATACTGCGCGCCCGGCCATCGGCTTTGAATTCCTCGAGCGTCGTCCAGGTGGAGACGAAGTCGCCGTCGTAGAGCGTGGGCAGCGGCCAGTGAATGAGGAAGAGATCGACATAATCGGAGCCGAGTTCGCGCAACGTCGCATCGAATGACCTGCGGGCGTCATCGGGGCGGTGGAAGCCGTTGTTGAGCTTGCTGGTGACGAACACCTCACCGCGGTCCACACCGGCCGCGCGGATTCCGTCGCCGACACCCTTCTCGTTTGCGTACATCTGCGCGGTATCGATGTGGCGGTAGCCGATCTCCAGCGCCATCCGCACCGTCGCCGCGGTGTCCTCCGGCGGTACCTGGTACACCCCGAAGCCCAACTGGGGGATGCGGTGGCCGTCGTTGAGGGTGATCATCGGGACATTCCCAACGCCTGTGCTCATCGAAAGCTCCTTCCTGCCACTACGAAATCACCCTGATCGCGCACTGCCGACTAAAGCCGCCGCAAGCGCATCGGCATTCCACCGCGCGGCCTTAATGTAGCCGAAGCCTCGATCTGAACGTGTTGACTTTGGGTCGGGTCCAGTTTCCAATGCTGCGCAATGTGGCCCAGGATTTGCGCCCCCTGCATCAGTGCCATATCTCTGCCGATGCAAAGGCGCGGACCGGCGCCGAATGGCAGGTATCCAAGAAGGGGCGCACCGTGGGTGAAGCGATCAGGAAGAAATTGTTCGGGACTCTCCCACGCCGCGGGATTGCGATGAATGATCCAAGGGCTGACGATCACGATGGCATTGGCCGGAATGTGGAATCCGTCGATGTCGACCGGCTCGATCGTCCGGCGGGAAATAACCCATGCGGGTGGATAGAGGCGCAAGGTCTCATCGAAAATCGAGGATGCCCGTTGCGGCTCGTCATGTAGTCGCTCTGCCTCGTCGGGATTCGCGCCGAGCAGGTACCACGCCCAGGTGAGCGCGCTGGCAAGAGTTTCATGTCCTGCCACAATGAACGTGGCAACCTCGTCGCGAATCTGTTTGCGAGAGAACGGTTGTGCGAGGGTTGGGTCCGTCAAAACGTCAAGCATGTCGCGTATCGGTTGGCCTGCGGGCAATCGATCCGCCAGCCGCTGTTCGATGATTGCGTCGACCGCTGCGTCCAACTGCCGAATTGCACGCCGCATGCGGAGGTTCCCGGGCGTGGGTACCGCCAGTGGCATGGGCAACGGGAACCGTACTCGCTGGACCATGCAATGCAATGCCCCCAGCGTTGCGGCCGTCAGTTGATCGGCCTGTTCTGTGAGATCAGTGCTGAACAGAGTCGCACCGGTTATCTCCAGCGCTAAATTCATCATGGTCTGGTCGACGTCAATCAGCGCTGGACCGTCAGCGGTGAGCTGCGCCCAACTCTCATCCAGACGTGCGAGTGCATCGGCTACTCGCTCGGTTGCCAGACGAATCATGTCCTGGTGGAAAGCGGGGGCCAACTGCCGTCGAGTGGTTTTGCACCTGTCGGTTTCGGCCGTGAGTAGGCCCTCGCCGGTCACCATGGAAAGGGTCGAATACTGAAGTGTGCGTTTGCTCATCAGCTTGTGGTGCTGCAGCAGGACATCGCGAGCACCCTGTGGCGAGCTGACCATATAGGTCGTTGGGAGCGGGAACGGCGGGAACGGGAATTGAACGACGTCACCATATTGGCGCCAGGATTCCATCAAGAAATTCAGTGGGTTGAGTTGGATCGACCGGATGCGGGTCACCATCGCTCGAAGTGGCGGGCCGGGCGCGGTGACGGGTGCGCCCCAGACATGTCGGGTTCGATCAGCCGACGGCACAGTTCGAGTCATAGCGTTGTACTCATCCATCCGTGATCCGGCCGGCTGGATTGGCGCCGCCCGCGCTTGCCAGGTCCTAGTATCCGCTGGCCTCGGCCAGCACGTCCAGCAGTCGCCGGGCCGCGGCAACCCGGCCGGCAGGGTCACCGGTCAGTGTGTCCAGGGCACATTCCGGATCCGCCGGCGCACCTCGGTGGCCGCACCCGCGTGGGCAGTCGGCGACCGCCTGTGCCAGATCGGAGAACGGCGCCACCACGTCGTCGGGGCGGATGTGGGCCAGGCCGAATGACCGGATCCCCGGAGTGTCGATCACCCAGCCGCCACCGGGTAGCGACAGGGCCAGCGACTGGGTCGAGGTGTGTCGGCCCTTACCGACGCCGGATACCGCACCGATTGCCCGGTGCGCCTGCGGGACAAGACGATTAACCAGCGTCGACTTGCCGACGCCGGAGTGGCCGAGGAGCACGGTGATATGTCCGTTGAGCAATGTTTGCAGGCCGTCCAGTGGCTCTTCGCGCCCCGCGGTGATCACGGTGAGATCCAGGTCGGCGAACTGTTCGGCGAACGGTGCCGCTGGCGCCAGATCAGTCTTGGTCAGGCACAGGATCGGGTGCAGACCGCCGGTGTAGGCCGCGATCAGTGCCCGGTCAACCAGGCCGGTGCGCGGGGGCGGGTCGGCCAGTGCCACCACCATCATCATCTGGTCGGCGTTGGCCACCACCACACGTTCGGTGGGGTCGGTGTCATCGGCGGTGCGGCGCAACACGGTTCGGCGCGGTCCGCGGCGCACAATTCGGGCCAGGGTGTCGGTTCGGCCGGACAGATCACCGACGATGTCCACTTCATCGCCGACCACGATCGGAGTGCGACCCAGTTCGCGGGCCCGCATCGCGGTGACCGGCCTGCTCGGATCACCGTCAAGGACACAGCCCCACCGACCTCGGTCCACTGTCACCACCATCGCAGCCTCGGCGTCGGCGTGAGTGGGGCGGGTTTTGGTGCGCGGCCGCGATCCGCGGCCCGATCGGACCTTGACGTCGGACTCGTCATACTCACGGGTGGTCAACGTTCGCCGTCGCTCAGCATGCGGGTCCATAGCCGCGGAAAGTCCGGCAGCGTCTTGGCGGTGGTGGTGATGTCCTCGACCTGCACCCCCGGTGTACGCAGCCCGACGATGGCCCCGGCCGTCGCCATCCGGTGATCGGCGTAGGAGTGCCAGATTCCGGCGTGCAGTGGTGCGGCCGTGATGGTCAGACCATCGGCGGTTTCGACGCAGTCGCCGCCCAGGGCGTTGATCTCGGTGCGCAGCGCGACCAGCCGGTCGGTCTCATGACCGCGCAGATGCGCGATACCGGTCAGGTGGGACACCGATCCGGGTGTGGCGAGTGCGGCTATCGCAGCCACCGACGGGGTGAGTTCACCGACGTCGTTAAGATCGATATCGAAACCACCATAGGTGGACGCACCCTCGATCTGCAGCTCTGAATCAGACTGGTGCACAGTCGATCCCATTAACTCAAGTATCTCGAGGATGATGTTGTCCGGCTGCACACTGACCCGTGGCCACCCGGTGACCCGCACGACACCCCCGGTGACCACCGCCGCGGCCAGAAACGGCACCGCATTCGACAGGTCGGGCTCGACATCCCAGTGTCGGGCCGCGACCGGCCCGGGGTGCACCGCCCACCGGTTGGGTGTGATGTCATCGACATCGACGCCGGCCTGGCGCAACATGGTGACCGTCATCGCGATGTGTGGCGCTGAGGGTACCGATGCCCCGGTATGCAACACTTCCAGGCCGCTGGTGAATGCCGCACCGCACAACAGCAGACCGGACACGAACTGCGATGACGCTGAGGCGTCGATATGCACCGGGCCACCGGCCACCGCGCCTCGTCCTCGCACTGAGAACGGCAGCCCGTCACCGTCGATCTGCACACTCAGTCCGCGCAACGCGTCCAATAGGGGGGTGATCGGGCGGGCTCGCGCCTGTTCGTCACCGTCGAAGACAACGGTCGCGGTGCTCAGTGCGGCCAGCGGCGGCACGAACCTCAGCACCGTGCCCGCCAGACCGCAATCGATGCGCGTCTGCGTTCCGGGGTTCAGCGACCCGCTGACGGTCAACTCGGAACCCTCGCCGACGATGCTGAGTCCGAGGGTGCGTAGCGCGCCGATCATCAGGTCGGTGTCGCGGCTGCGCAACGCCCCGCTGATTGCGGAGGTGCCCTGACCGCCGGCGGCGGCGAGGGCGGCCAGAATCAGTGTCCGGTTGGTTTGCGATTTCGACCCCGGCACCCTGACCGTCGCGCGCACCGGCCCGGTCGAGTGGGGGGCCGGCCAGGGGATCACAGCTCTATCCTGCCTTGCCGGGGATGGTCGGCGAGTGCTCTCGGGGGGATCATGGAGTCATGTGCGGGCGATTCGTGGTCACAACCGATCCGGCACTGCTGGCTGCGCGACTCGACGCCGTCGACGAGACCGATCATCGTTTCGCCCGCCCGAATTACAACGTCGCCCCCACAACGACCATCGCCGCCGTGGTCGCCCGTCACGGGGAGCCGGGAGACGCCGCGGGTCGCCGAATCCTGGCGATGCGGTGGGGACTGCTGCCGCCGTGGGTGAAAGCCGACGCCGACGGCAAACCCCAGCCGAAGTCGCTGTTGATCAACGCCCGAGCCGAGACGCTGACCTCATCGCCGGCATTCCGGGCAAGTGCGCGCCGTCAGCGCTGCCTGGTGCCGATGGACGGCTACTACGAATGGATGCCGAATCCCGAACCCGGCCCGAAAACGCCGTTCTATATGCACCGACGTGACGGCTCGCCGATCCTGGTGGCCGGCCTGTGGTCGGCCTGGCGGCCCGACGAGGCGAGCGCACCGATGCTGACGTGCACGATCGTCACCACCGATGCGGTGGGTGGGCTCGCCGGGATACACAACCGGATGCCGCTGATGCTCGACGAGCAGGACTGGGATCGTTGGCTCGACCCCGACGAGCCCGCGCCCGAGGACCTGCTCGCCGCGCGGGCGGATATCAGCGGTATCGAGGTCAGGGAGATCTCGAGATTGGTCAACCGGGTCGCCAACAACGGCCCGGAACTCCTCGAACCCGTCGACCGGGATAACCAACCGGTCGGTCTGTTCTAACCGTTCTGTTTTAGTCATAGTGGTGCGGATAACATTTCGACCGGCACGACCGTTGCGAGAGGAACCAGCGATGACCGCAGTTGAACCCAAGACCGACTCCATCACCGTCCACAACCCCGCCACCGGTACCGTCGTCGGCTCGGTGCCCGTCGACGGGCCCGACACCGTCGCCGCCAAGGCGCGTGAGCTGCGGCTGTTCCAGCCGGAGTGGGAGGCCATCGGTCCGCGCGGGCGCAAGACGTGGATGCTCAAGTGGCAGGACTGGGTTCTGGACAATTCCGACCTGCTGACCGAGGTGCTGATGGCCGAGACCGGCAAGTCGCGCAGCGACGCCAGCGTCGAGGCGATCCTGATCGCCGACGCCATCAAATACTGGGCCGGCAACGCCGAGGAGTTCCTTGCCGATAAGCATCCGGGTGCGCACAGCCCGTTGTTCAAGGTCAAGAAGCTCACCACGGTCTACCGGCCCTACCCCCTCGTCGGGATGATCGAGCCGTGGAACTTCCCGCTGGCCATGCTGGCGCTGGACCTGGTACCCGCGCTGGCAGCCGGTGCCGCGGTATTGCTGAAACCCTCTGAGGTGACACCACTTTCGGCCGTCGAGCTGGTTCGCGGCTGGAACGAGATCGGCGCCCCGCCGGTGCTGGCACTGGCCACCGGCTACGGCGCCACCGGCGCCTCGGTGATCGCGAACTCCGACTACGTCCACTTCACCGGCTCGACGGGCACCGGCCGCAAGGTCGCAGTCGCCTGCGCCGAGCGGCTCATCCCGTGCAGCCTCGAACTCGGCGGTAAGGACCCGGCGATCGTGCTCGCAGACGCCGACGTCGACCGCGCCGCAAACGGCATCGCCTGGGGCGGCATGTTCAACTCCGGCCAGGTCTGCATCTCGGTGGAGCGGGTCTTCGTCGAGGCGCCGATCTACGACGAGTTCGTCGCCAAGCTCTCCGAGCAGGTCGGCAAGATCCAGCAGGGTCAGGAGACCGGCGCCGGCTTCAACTACGACACCGGCGCCATGGCCACCGGAGCCCAGCGCGACATCGTCGACCGCCATGTCTCCGAGGCCACCGCCGCCGGCGCCCGGGTACTCGTGGGCGGCAAGCCCACCGGGGTCGGCACCTTCTTCCAGCCCACCGTGTTGGCCGATGTCACGCCGTCGATGAGCTGCATGGCCGAGGAGACCTTCGGCCCCACCCTGCCGGTGGTGAAGGTCGCCGACGAGGAAGAGGCCATCCGGCTGGCCAACGACTCCGTCTACGGGCTGTCGGCCACGGTGTGGACCGGCGACACCGCCCGCGGTGAACGGGTCGCCCGCCGACTGGAAGCCGGTGCGGTGAACATCAACGACGCCATGACCAACGTCTTCTGTTTCTCGCTGCCGATGGGGGGCTGGAAAGAGTCCGGCATCGGATACCGCGGCGGCGGCGCCGCCGGCCTGATCAAGTTCTGCCGCCAGCAGGCGATCACCGCCCCGCGCATCCCCACCCAGAAGTCGGAGATGCTCTGGTACTCCTCGCCGCAGAGGCAGTCGATCTTCGCTCGCGCCGCCATCCGGGCCTTCTCCGGACGCGGCAAGCGCCGGCTTGGGCGCAAGGGCTGAGCGAAGCGAAGCCCGAATTGGGCCTGCGGGCTGAGCGAAGCGAAGCCCGAATTGGGCCTGCGGGCTGAGCGAAGCGAAGCCCGAATTGGGCCTGCGGGCTAGGCCTGCCTGTACCCGGGCGGGTTGGCGCCGTCTACCCAGAAGTCCACGCCGAGGTCCGAGCCCGGAATGCAGTCGTAGACCGACAGGTCGGTGACACCGGACTCGAGCAGCACGTCCTCACACAGCAGGCTATGTCCGGTGTAGGTGGTCGCCGGTCGGCTCAGGATTACGTAGGCGGAGTCGGAGTACACCTCCGGCTTACGCGAGCGTTTCATGGATTCGTCACCGCCGAGCAGATTCTGCACCGCGGCGGTGGCGACCATGGTGCGCGGCCACAGAGTATTGGAGGCAATGCCGTGGGCGCGCATCTCCTCGGCAATTCCCAACGCGCACAACGTCATCCCATACTTGGCCATCATGTACGGCGTGGGCGTCAGCCACTTGGGCTCCAGCCGGATCGGCGGTGACAGGGTGAGGATATGCGGGTTCTCCCTGCCCTTCATGTGCGGGATACAGGCCTGGGACACCGCGTAGGTACCGCGGATCTGGATGCCGTTCATCAAATCGAAGCGCTTGAGCGGCACGTCTTCGATACCGCCGAGGTTGATCGCCGAGGCATTATTGACGCAGATGTCGATCCCGCCGAAATGCGCGACGCATGCCGCGACCGCGGCAGCCACCGAGTCGCCATCGCGAACGTCGCCGACGATCGGCAGCGCATGGCCGCCGGCCTCTTCGATCTCCTTCGCCGCGGTGTAGATGGTTCCCGGCAGCTTCGGGTGCGGCTCGGTGGTTTTGGCCACCAGCGCAATATTGGCGCCGTCGGCGGCCACCCGCTTGGCGATCGCCAGGCCGATACCGCGGCTGGCACCGGAGATGAACATGGTCTTGCCGGAAAAGGCCGCTGTTGACATGGCCTCACCCTAAGCCGTGCGGCCACCCGTAGGTGTGAGGATGATCTGGAACACCACGCTGGAAGCAGAGGTGCCCCCGGGAGGGGGGAACCCCGCGATTGAGTGAATTCCGCCATACATATAGCCCACCACCGTCGGACCGGTCAGCCTGTCCAACTGGATGACGCCATTGCTGTACGTGGGCAGCGCCGGATTTTGGAAGAATCCCGCGTACGCGCCATAGAAGCCGGTATCGCCGGAAGTGACCGCCGGGATGGGCGCCATGATGTATTCCTGGAACGATCCATCGCGGGACTGAACAAGCGATGTCACATCGGCGACCCACGGCAGATCGAAGTCCGGCGGGCTGAGTTCTCCATCAGAGTAGGAATAAAGGCTGAGGCCACCCATCAGGACGGCGAAGTTATTCCCGGAGCTCCGGTCGTACAGCGAGAAGTGCGCAGCCGAATACTGGCTGAAGAATTGCTGGTAGGCAGCATCGACCCGGGCATTCCCATTCGACCCGATGAGGATCGGTGCCTGGTAACCCCCGGTGTCGGTGGTGAAGACGCCGCCCAGGAAGGCCAGTTGCTGTCGTCCGCCGGGTCCGATTAAGGGCACGAGATTGCCGTCCCGGCGCCGGAAGTTCACCGAATCATGCTGCGCTTGGTAATCGAAGATCATCAGGCTACGGCCGGTGTCGAAGATGCGCCAGCTTTTGATTTCGTCGGTGTAGACCTGGGCGATGGTGGCCGCCAGCACTCCGGGTGCTCCGGCAAGAGCGCCCTGGAAGTTGTGGCCGCCGGTCAGGATGAAACGGCCATTGAGTTCGGTGAGTACGCCGCCCGACACGCCCAATCGTGGGTCGGTAATCTGGCGGATGTTGGCCAGGGTGGCCAGGTCGGCGGCGTCGCCGTTCATCACGGCCTCGGCCATGCCCGAGATACTGAGAGCCGTCAGCGTGTCGTAGGTCGTGAAGTCACCCTTGGAGGCTGCCAGGGCGACGCCGGTGCCGTCCGCTGCCGAGGGACGACTCGTTGTGACCGTGCTGCCGCTGATGGCCGTGATGGTCGTATCCGGCGGATAAAGATCGGCGGCGGTGAGCGGGGTGACGCCCGCGACGGTCAGTCCGACCGCCAGCCTGTCCAGCCCGCTGACGACGGAGATGGTGTCGCTGCCAGCGCTGACATCGCCGGTGAATTGCACCGTGTAGGGCTTGGAGTAGCCACTGACCACGTAGAGCGTGTCGCCCTTTTGGTAATACTCCTGATTGGTCGAACTCAGCGAGTTCGACGTTGAGGCCGGCACATCGGTCTGGTTCCAGGGCATCGACCAGACCTCGTAGCTGATCGGGTCAACGACATAAATGCTCGGGTTCTGATACGGGGTTGGGAAGTTCTTGGCGGGGTCGATGAAGAATCCGTGCCTGCCAGTCGTTCGGCCGCCGAAAAAGACCCACAGGCCGCTCGGATGCTCCGCGGTGGGTGCCGTATGGGCATAGACGGCGGACTGGATC
>JBAXIA010000009.1:0-47745 GCA_037138615.1 Mycobacteriaceae bacterium
CCGACGGCATTCGCGGTGACAACCCGATCTCCGACATTGATGACGGCCACGTCGTCACCGACGGCCTCAACGGTTCCGCACACCTCGCTTCCAGCCACATACGGCAACTGTCGCGGGTAGATCCCCGATCGGAAATAAATGTCGATGTAGTTGACCCCGATGGCATCGGCTTTGATGAGCACCTCGCCGGGACCGGCCGACGGAGTGGGTTTGTCGACGTAGCGCAAAACCTCGGGACCGCCCGTCTGGGCGACTTCGACAGCGTGCATGTCACTATCATCGCAGTCGTGAGGTCACGATGAAGCTGGCCCGGCCTAATGTCTTCCACCCGCGAATCGTGCTGGCGTCCTGTCGGCAGTCGGGTGGCGGCCAGGGCGACGATGCGGGTCTCATCGATGTCCTCAAACGTCGGGGGCTGTCCGCGCGCTGGATGCCGTGGGATGACCCGCAGACGGAGCGGGCCGACTTGGTCATCCTGAGGTCGGCTGGCGACCACACTGACCGGCGCGAGGAGTTTCTGGCCTGGACCACCCGGGTCGCGAACCTGCTCAACCCTCCGGCAGCGATCGCGTGGAACATCAGCAGGCGCCACCTTCGGGACTTGGCCGCGGCAGGAGTGCCGGTGGCGCCAGTCGCCGCCGGGGCCGTGACACCGGGGACCGCTCTGATCTTCCTCGGCGGTGAGCAGTCCCACGCCCTCGGCACCTCCGCCGACGGGGTGCTGCGCGGCACCGAACCTGATTTCGAACTGTGGGATCTGGGTTATGCCGCCTTGGACGCCGCCTGCACGACGGCAGGGATAACCCGAACCGAATTGCTCTTCGCTCACGTCGATCTGATCGGCGGTCCGCGGGATCCGGTGGTGCGCGAACTCGATCTCGTCGCGCCCGATCTGGGCTGGCGTCATCTCGACGACGACACTCGCGCGTTGCAGCAGCGCAAGTTCGCCCTCGGCGTGGAATCAGCCTGTGAGCGTTTGGGGCTCGGTCCGCTGTCGCATCGACGCCCATAGCGCTGCGGTTGCTGCGGTGCATGTTGCCGCACCCGCGACGTGGAAGGCGACCAGTACGGCCGGTACTCCGGTGTGATACTGCACGACCCCGATAAGGGCCTGGATTGAAACCGCACCCACCAGAAAGCCCAATCGTCGCCTCACCAGTTGCGCGGAATTGACTGCCAACAACCCGGCGCCGAGGCCGATCAGCAGGCTGAGGTAGCAGACCAGCAGGCTGGCGTGGATGTGCGCGAGTGTGACGATCTCCACCTCGAGCCTCGGAACCGTGCGTTGTGGACTCTTGTCACCGGCATGTGGGCCGGCTCCGGTAACCAGGGTGCCGGTGATCAGTGTTGCCGTCAGCAATACAACACTGAGGAAGGTTAACTGGCGCAATGGTTTCGGAACCGTGGCGGTGACGACACCGGCATCGGGCTCACCGATCTTGATGTAGAGCAGCATCGCCAGCCAGACCATCGCCATCGACACCAGCAGATGAATCGCCACCGTCCACCACAGCAGACCAGTCAGGACCGTGATGCCGCCAAGCACAGCCTGAAGAATCGTCGAGGCTGGCATCAGCCAGGCATAGATCAACACCCCGCGGCGTCGTCGCGCACGGGTGACTGCCAGCACCGCCAGGATCGCGGTGATCACAACGGCGAAGGTGATCAACCGGTTTCCGAACTCGACGGCCTGATGGATGATGGGGACTTCGGCGTGCGGTTCGGGGGTGAAACTGCCGGGGAAGCACTGCGGCCAGGTCGGGCAGCCCAATCCAGATGCGGTGACCCTGACGATCGACCCGGTGACCGCGATCAGCGCCTGGGAAAGTACGACAGCGGCAGCCAGGATCCGCTGCGCGCGCAGGCTGGGCAGCGGAAGCAGCCCTACCAGTCGAGAGAACAGTCGCGTCACGTAAATCGGAACCAGCGCAATGCAGCCACCGCCGAGATCCCGCCCCACGTAACCAGCACGCCGATGCCGAACCAATCGACCGACAGTGTGGTTGCCTGCGAGAGGGCTTCGGTCAACGCTCCGGCCGGTGTCAGCCGTGCAACCCAGGACAGAGCGCGTGGGATCGTGTTGGTCTCGAGAGTGAGCGCACCCAGTCCTGCGAAAATGAACCACAGCAGGTTGGCGACGGCGAGCACGATCTCAGCCCGCAGTGTCCCGCCCAGCAACATGCCCATGGCCACAAACGTTGCGGTGCCCAGTGCGATGATTGCCGCACCCAGGAGTAATCCCGTCGGACTCGGCCGCCAGCCCAGCGCCAGACCGATGCTGCCGAGCAGAATCGCCTGCAGGAAAACAACACTCACCACCGCCAGGGCCTTGCCGGCGATGATGCCCCATACCGGCAGCGCAGTGGCACCGAGTCGCTTCAGGGCACCGTAACGGCGGTCGAACGCCACCGCGATCGCCTGACCGGTGAATGCCGTGGAGATGACCGCCAGTGCCATTATTGCGGGCACGAACACTGCGACCCGGTTGTTGCCGAAGTCGCCCAACGGCAACGTCGTGAGTCCGATCAGCAGGGTGATCGGGATGAACATAGTCAGCAACAGTTGTTCGCCGTTGCGGAGCAACAGCTTCAGTTCGAGGCCGTACTGTGCGGCCAGCATCCGTAAGACGGTGTTCGGTCGGGGGTCCGGTGTGAAAGTCCCGGCAGGGAACAAAGCCGTCACTGTCGCAACTCCTTACCCGTCACATCGAGGAATACGTCCTCAAGGCTTCGCTGTTCAACTCGCAGATCGGTGGTCAGGATGTTCAACCGGGCGCACCATGCGGTCACTGTGGCGAGAACCTGCGGGTTAATTTTGCCTTCGACGAGGTACTCACCGGGAGTGTGTTCGCCCACCCGGTAACCCTCCGGCAACGCTGCCATCAACAGCGACAGATCGAGCCGGCGCGGGGCGGTGAACCGCAACTGGTTCTCGGCCCCGCTACTCATCAATTGTGCCGGTGTCCCCGACACGACAGCAGACCCGTGGTCGATAATCATGATCCGGTCGGCCAACTCCTCGGCTTCCTTGAGTTGATGTGTGGTCAATACCACCGTCACCCCGTCGCGTCGCAGCGCATCGATGAGCTCCCACACGACCAGACGTGCGTGGGCGTCCATGCCGGCGGTCGGCTCGTCGAGGAACACCAACTCGGGCCGCCCGACAATCGCGCATGCCAGCGCGAGGCGCTGTTGCTGCCCGCCCGAGAGCCTGCGGTAGGTGGTTCGGGCGGCGTCGGTGAGACCGAGCGTATCCAGTAGCCAGGCGGGATCCAGCGGCCGGGCAGCGTAGGCGGCGACCAGGTTCAGCATCTCTCCGGCCTGTGCCGCCGGGTAGCCGCCCCCGCCCTGCAGCATCACGCCGATGCGCTCGCGGAGCCGTACGTTGTCGCTCAGCGGATCGAGTCCCAGAACATCGATGGACCCGGCGTCAGGGCGGATGAATCCCTCGCACATCTCGACCGTCGTTGTTTTGCCTGCACCGTTGGGACCGAGCAGAGCCAGCACTTCGGCGCGCTGCACCTCAAGATCCAGATCACTCACCGCGAGGGTGGACCCGTAACGTTTCGACACCCCGCACAGCCGCACCGGGGTGTTGGCGCCGGCACTCATGGGGTCTCAGCGTAGGCGTCGGGTGAAGTGCTTACCGACGGTGGTCGCGGCGCGGGTTCGTTGTGCATTGCCGGATCGGGAATCTGGCCGCTGTAGCGCTCACCGGTGCCGGGCACATCGCGCCACGGCAGCCGGTTGAGCGTCAACCCGATCAATATCAACACGATCAGGGCGCTGGCCACGGTCGCGTCGATGATCTGGAAGAGGGCGAACCGGTCACCGTTGGCGGTGGGTCCGAAGATTCCGACAATCAGGGTCACGGCGATGGCGGCTATCCGGAACCGCGGCCGGGTGGCCCAGGCTGCCAGCGGGATGATCGCCCACAGCAGGTACCACGGCTGCACGACCGGGAACAGCAGTACCGTGGCTCCCAGTGCGACGCCCAGCCCGCCAACCGGATGCAGTCGGCCGCGCAGCACCGACAGCAGCAGCCCGCTCACGGCGACGGCAATGATCAGCACGCCAATCCCGCGGGTAAGGGACAGTACAGCGGTGGTGTGGTCACCCAGGCCGAGCAGGATGCCCACCTGTCCGGTGCCGAGGGCCAGCAGAGTTGGCGGCGACATCCAACTCCTCACGACGTTGGCAGTACCGAGGGTGAAAATCCAGCCGAAGCCCAGTCCACTTGCCCAGCCGATCAGAGCCATCACAGCCAGCGCCAGTGATCCCAGCACACCGCTTGCCGACAGGAACGCTTTGAGTGTCCCGCCCCAGCGGTAGGCCAGAGCCATAGTCGTGAATCCCAGGGCCAGCAGGCCGGGCAATTTCACCTGAGACGACATGGTGATCAATACGGTGCCGCTCACCAGCAGGGCCAGCGGCATCCACTGCGCCCAGTAGGTGCGTGCCGACCAGCCCTTGCGGGATCGTGGCCGGTGGAGCGGACGCGGAAGCAGCGGACTCACCTGATCAATTCCGCGCAACGAGATCTCAGTCCCGGTCAGCATGAGACCGAGCATCAGCGCTTCGTTGTGGATTCCGGCTACCAGGTGCATCAGCAACAGCGGGTTGGCGGCGCCCAACCACAGGGCACTAACCTCGGCAACCCCGCAGCGCTGCGCCAATCTCGGTGTGGCCCAGACGATCAGTCCAACGCCGAGCAGCACGACGATGCGGTGGCACAGCACTGCGGCGACGATGTTTTCTCCGGTGAGCGCGGAGATGCCGCGACCGATCCACAGGAACAGCGGCCCGTAGGGTGCGGGCGTCTCCCGCCAGAGACTCGGCACCGAGAGAGTGAAGACGTGGTCCAGTCCGAGCCCCGGCGCCGGGCCGACCTTGTAGGGGTTGAGTCCGTTACGGGCGATCTGACTCTGGGCCAGATAGGAGTAGACGTCCTTGCTGTACATGGGAGGTGCGATCAACAGCGGCAGTATCCATAGCAGTAGGGTGCGGTCCAGTTGGCTGCGGGACATCCGGCGCGGGCCCAGGGTGAATCGGCCCAGCATCAGCCAGGCCAGTGCCATCATGACCGCACCGGTGGTGGTCATCGTCAACGAGACGGTCTGAATGCGCGACGGCAGATTGAGTAGCCGGACCCCGAAGGTGGGGTCCTGAACGACCGGCCGGGCGCCCGCGCCGAGCGCCCCGATGCCCATCAGGACGGTGCCGGTTGCACCGAACAGCCGGGTGCGACGCATGGCCGTCAGTTCGGTGTTGTTGAGTGGGGGAGCCTCAATGCGTTCGTCGCCGTGCAACCGGGCAATCGACGAACTCAGGGAGAGCTGCCGGGCTGCCACTGATGCACTCTAACCGCCGCCGAGCGCGGCTTGGCAGCACTCTAACCGCCGCCGAGCGCGGCTTGGCAGCACTCTAACCGCCGCCGAACGCGGCTTGGCAGCACTCTAACCGCCGCCGATCAGCAGCTTGAGCAGGTTAGGGTGACCTTGCTAGACCGGGTCGGCTAATTGCATCACACTGGTGTTGTGAAAATCCGTCCCGATGATTCGCCCGCTCCAGGCGGTATCTCGAGTCAGGACGGCCAAACCCGGCGCGTCATCGTGCGGCTGCTGCTGGAATCGGGTTCGATCACCGCTGCCGAGATCGGCCGTCGACTCGGCATTTCCGCCGCCGGGGTGCGCAGACATCTTGATGCGCTGGTCGAGTGCGGCGACGCGGAGGCCAACCCGGCCGCGGCTTGGCAGCAGGTCGGCCGCGGTCGGCCTGCCAAACGCTACCGGCTGACCCCGGCCGGGCGGGCGAAGCTTGAGCACACCTACGACGATCTGGCATCCGCTGCCATGCGCCAACTCCGCGAGATCGGCGGAGACGAGGCAGTCCTGGCCTTCGCCCGGCGCCGCATCGACACCATTCTGGCGGGCGTGCCGGCCCCGGCATCCGAGGACGACGATGCGGTCGAGGCAGCGGCCGAGGGGGTCGCCGACGCGTTGACCCGCGCCGGTTACGCCACCACGACTGCCCGAGTCGGCGGTCCTATCCAGGGCATCCAGATCTGCCAGCATCACTGCCCGGTTTCCCATGTGGCCGAAGAGTTTCCGGAGCTGTGCGAGGCCGAGCGGCAGGCCATCTCAGAGGTGCTCGGCACCCACGTGCAGCGACTGGCATCCATCGCCAACGGCGACTGCGCCTGCACCACACACGTGCCGTTGACGCTGACCGCATCGTCGGCACTGAACCCATCCTCGGCAAGCAAATCTGTGACAAGCAAGTCTTCGGCAAGCAATCAGCAAGGAGCATCGGTATGACGACTACCCCTGAGGTCGAGCAACTCAGCCAAGAAGAGACGATCGCGTCGCTGGGCCATTACGGCTACGGCTGGTCGGACTCCGATGCTGCCGGTGCCAGCGCCCAGCGCGGCATCTCCGAAGCCGTGGTGCGCGATATCTCGGCGAAGAAGAGCGAACCGGAGTGGATGCTCGACGTCCGACTCAAGGCGCTGCGAACGTTCTACAAGAAGCCGATGCCGAACTGGGGTTCGGACCTCGACGGTATTGACTTCGACAACATCAAGTATTTCGTGCGCTCCAGTGAGAAGCAGGCCGCGACATGGGATGAGCTGCCCGAAGACATCAAGAACACCTATGACCGCCTCGGCATCCCGGAGGCTGAGAAGCAACGACTGGTGTCGGGTGTGGCGGCTCAGTACGAATCGGAAGTGGTCTACCACTCGATCCGTGAAGACCTCGAGGCTCAGGGTGTGCTCTTCCTCGACACCGATACCGCGCTCAAGGAGCAGCCGGAGATTTTCCGGCAGTACTTCGGCACGGTGATCCCGGCCGGGGACAATAAGTTCTCCGCCCTCAACACCGCGGTGTGGTCGGGTGGTTCCTTCATCTACGTGCCGCCGGGTGTGCACGTCGACATCCCTCTGCAGGCCTACTTCCGGATCAACACAGAGAATATGGGTCAGTTCGAGCGAACGCTGATCATCGCTGACGAGGGTTCCTACGTGCACTACGTGGAGGGCTGCACCGCTCCGATCTACAAGAGTGACTCGCTGCACTCGGCGGTGGTGGAGATCATCGTCAAACCGCACGCCCGGGTTCGGTATACGACCATCCAGAACTGGTCGAACAACGTCTACAACCTGGTAACCAAGCGGGCCCGTGCCGAGGCCGGAGCCACCATGGAGTGGATCGACGGCAATATCGGCTCCAAGGTCACGATGAAATACCCGGCGGTGTGGATGACCGGTGAGCACGCCAAGGGCGAGGTGCTTTCGGTGGCGTTCGCCGGCGAGGGACAGCACCAGGACACCGGTGCCAAGATGCTGCACCTGGCCCCGAACACGTCGAGCAATATCGTCTCCAAGTCAGTGGCGCGCGGCGGCGGCCGGACCTCCTACCGCGGTCTGGTGCAGATCAATAAGGGCGCTCACGGGTCACGTTCGAGCGTGAAATGCGATGCGTTGCTTGTCGACACCATCAGCCGAAGCGATACCTACCCCTACGTCGATATCCGCGAGGATGACGTCACCATGGGTCACGAGGCCACTGTGTCGAAGGTCAGTGATGATCAACTGTTCTACCTGATGAGCCGCGGGCTTACCGAGGACGAGGCGATGGCGATGGTGGTGCGCGGCTTCGTGGAGCCGATTGCCAAAGAGCTGCCGATGGAATACGCACTCGAACTCAACCGGCTTATCGAGCTTCAGATGGAAGGCGCGGTCGGCTAGTGAGTGGTACCGCATTAGCACTGAACAAAGGCGAGCAGTTCGCGTCCTTCGACGTCGAAGCCTTTGAGGTTCCCGGCGGCCGTGACGAGCTCTGGCGCTTCACACCGTTGCGCCGGCTACGCGGACTGCACGACGGTTCGGCTGAGTCGAATGGCCAAGCCCAGATCGCTATTTCCGATCAGGCCGGCGTCACCACCGAGACGGTGGCCCGTGGGGACGAGCGACTCGGCGAGGGTGGGATTCCAGCGGATCGCGTTGCTGCCCAGGCATTCTCGTCGTTCAAACAGGCGACGGTTGTCACCATCGGCCGCGGCGTGCGCGCAGAGTCTCCGGTAGAGATCGTGATCACCGGTCCCGGTCCGGGAAAGACTGCCTACGGTCATCTGCAGATCCGCGCCGATGAACTCTCCGAGTCCGTGGTTGTGATCGACCACCGCGGCGACGGGACCTATGCCGACAATATCGAGTTCGTGATCGCCGATGCGGCCCGGCTTACCGTCGTGTGGATCGCCGACTGGGCCGACGGCATGGTTCATGTGTGCGCTCAGCACGCCCGCTTGGGTAAGGACGCGGTGCTACGGCACATCGGGGTCACTCTCGGCGGGGAGTTGGTGCGGATGGCCGCCACCGTGCGCTACGACGCACCCGGCGGTGACGCTGAACTGCTCGGGCTCTATTTCGCCGATGCGGGCCAGCATCAGGAATCGCGGTTGCTCATCGACCACGCTCAGCCGAACTGCCGTTCCGCGGTGGTCTACAAGGGCGCACTTCAAGGCGATCCGGATTCCGGCAAGCCTGATGCGCACACCGTCTGGGTAGGCGATGTGTTGATCCGTGCCGAAGCCACCGGCACCGACACCTTCGAGGTGAACCGGAATCTGGTGCTCACTGACGGCGCCCGTGCCGACTCGGTGCCCAACCTCGAGATCGAGACCGGTGAGATCGCCGGTGCCGGGCACGCCAGTGCGACCGGACGCTTTGATGACGAGCAGCTGTTCTATCTGAGGGCCCGGGGAATCCCCGAAGATCAGGCCCGTCGCCTAGTGGTCCGCGGTTTCTTCGGCGAGATCATCTCCAAGATCGCGATCCCTGAAATCCGAGACCGCCTCACCGAGGCTGTCGAACACGAACTGGCCATCACCGAATCGAAAGCCACATCATGAGCACTCAGAAGAACTCAACACTTCACATCAAGGACCTGCACGTCGCCATCGAGACTCCGGACGGCTCTGAGAAGGAGATCCTCAAGGGCGTAGATCTCACGGTGAAATCAGGGGAGACCCACGCGGTCATGGGCCCCAACGGATCCGGCAAGTCGACGCTGTCCTACGCCATCGCGGGCCACCCCAGGTATCGGGTCACCTCCGGGTCGATCACGCTCGACGGCCAGGATGTGCTTCAGATGAGCATCGATGAACGAGCACGGGCCGGGCTGTTTCTAGCCATGCAATATCCGGTTGAGGTGCCCGGCGTCTCGATGTCGAACTTCCTGCGCACGGCTGTGACCGCGGTTCGCGGCGAGGCACCCAAGCTTCGACTCTGGGTCAAGGAGGTGAAGGCGGCGATGACCGAGCTTGATATTGATCCGCAGTTCGGCGAGCGCAGTGTCAACGAGGGCTTCTCGGGCGGAGAGAAGAAGCGCCACGAGATCCTGCAACTGGGCCTGCTCAAGCCGAAGATCGCCATCCTCGACGAGACCGACTCCGGTCTAGACGTCGATGCACTGCGAGTGGTCAGCGAGGGTGTCAACCGCTTTGCCGAAACTGAGCACGCCGGCGTGCTGCTGATTACTCACTACACCCGCATCCTGCGCTACATCCATCCGCAGTTCGTGCATGTGTTCGTCGACGGCCGCATCGTCGCCTCCGGTGGTCCGGAACTTGCTGACGAACTCGAAGAGAACGGCTACGTGCGCTTCACTGATCGCACGACTGCCGCGACTTAGGCCGATGACTGTCTCGATCGAACTCGACGCCACTGATCTGGATCGGGTTCGTGCGGACTTCCCGATCCTGAGCCGGGTGATGCGCGGCGGGAAGCCGCTCGCCTACCTGGACTCGGGAGCGACGTCACAGAAGCCGCTTCAGGTGCTCGACGCCGAGCGGCAGTTCCTCACCACATCCAACGGTGCAGTCCATCGCGGGGCCCACCAGTTGATGGAGGAAGCCACCGATGCCTTCGAGGCGGGCCGGTCCGATATCGCGGCGTTCGTCGGGGCCGGTCCGGATGAGTTGGTGTTCACCAAGAACGCCACCGAGGCCCTCAATCTGGTGTCGTATGTCCTCGGCGATGACCGTTCCAGGAATCCGGTCGGGCCCGGCGACGTCATCGTCACCACGGAGCTCGAACACCACGCCAACCTGATCCCCTGGCAGGAACTCGCCCGGCGCACCGGCGCGACCCTGCGGTGGTACGGCGTGACCGATGACGGTCAGCTTGATCTGGATTCGCTCGTACTCGACGAGCGGGTGAAAGTCATTGCCTTTAGCCATCATTCGAATGTCACCGGTACCGGTGCACCGGTCGCCGAGCTGGTACGGCGGGCGAAAGCGGTGGGTGCGCTGACGGTGCTGGACGCCTGCCAGTCGGTGCCACATCAGCCGGTGGATTTCCCGATGCTTGAAGTGGATTTCGCCGCGTTCTCCGGCCACAAGATGCTGGGACCCACCGGGATCGGCGTACTGTACGGCCGCGCCGGCCTACTGGCCGAGCTACCACCGTTTCTTACCGGTGGATCGATGATCGAAACCGTGACCATGGATTCGGTCACCTACGCCGCGCCACCGCAGCGCTTCGAAGCCGGCACTCAGATGATCTCCCAGGTCGTCGGACTGGCCGCCGCTGCTCGCTATCTCAGCGATATCGGTATGTCTGCGGTGGCCGCCCACGAGCACCGGCTAGTCGCTTCGGCGCTGGACGGGCTTTCCGAGATTCCCGAGGTACGCATCATCGGCCCGACCGACCCGGAACTGCGCCGATCGCCGGTGGCGTTCGTCGTGGACGGGGTGCACGCCCACGATGTCGGCCAGGTGCTCGACGACGACGGAGTCGCCGTGCGTGTCGGCCATCACTGCGCCGCGCCTTTGCACCGCCGATTTGGGTTGGCTGCCAGCGTCAGGGCATCCTTCGCCGTCTACAACACCTCCGACGAAGTCGACCGGCTGATCGCCGGTGTGCGCCGAGCGATTGAGTTCTTCGCCTGATGCGCCTCGAGCAGATCTACCAGGACGTGATCCTGGACCACTACAAGCACCCGCACCACCGCGGGCTGCGGGAGCCGTTCGGCGCCGAGGTGTTCCACGTCAACCCGACCTGCGGAGACGAGGTCACGCTGCGGGTGACATTGTCCGACGACGGGCAGCGTGTGACCGATATCTCCTATGACGGGCAGGGTTGTTCGATCAGTCAGGCTGCCACCTCCGTACTGGCCGACCTGGTGATCGGTCAGACCGTTACCGAGGCCATGGCGACCGTGGCCGCGTTCAACGACATGGTGTCCTCGCGCGGCACCGTCGAAGGAGACGAAGATGTCCTCGGCGACGGTATTGCCTTCGCCGGGGTCTCTAAATACCCAGCCCGGGTGAAGTGCGCCTTATTGGGCTGGCTCGCTTTTAAAGCCGCCGTCGCGGAGGCAGTCGAACCACAGGAGGAACCATGACCGAAACAGCCTCAGAGCAGTTATTGGCCGATATGGAGGAGGCCATGCGCGATGTGGTCGACCCGGAACTCGGCATCAACGTCGTAGATCTCGGCCTGCTCTACGGACTCAACGTCGAGAAGAGCGAGACCGGAACGGTCGCGCTGGTGGATATGACACTGACATCAGCTGCCTGCCCGCTGACCGATGTCATCGAAGACCAGGTACTGACCGCACTGGTGGGCGCAGGTCTGGTTAATGAGATCAAGATCAACTGGGTGTGGAACCCGCCGTGGGGGCCGGACAAGATCACCGATGACGGCCGCGAGCAGCTGCGGGCGCTGGGCTTCACGGTCTAGCCGGACTCGGGAACACAGGCGAACTTTCAGGCGTTGCGATTGTCATGGCTACCCGAGACCTCACCGAACAAGACTTCAATGACACCGTCTCCGGCAACGACATCGTGCTGGTCGACTTCTGGGCTTCCTGGTGCGGTCCGTGCCGCGCCTTCGCCCCCACCTTCACAGCTTCATCGGAGAAGCACCCCGACATCGTCTTCGGCAAGGTGGACACCGAGGCCCAGGAAGGGCTCGCGGCCGCCGCTGAGATTCGGGCCATTCCAACCCTGATGGCGTTCAAGAAGGGCCACCTGGTGTTCAGTCAGGCCGGTGCGCTGCCGCCGACGGCACTGGAAGATCTCATCACGCAGATCCGCGACTTCGACCTCGACGCGGCAGCCGCCGAAGCGCCGCCGGTTACCGACCTCTGACGCTGCCGGCGATGCACGCGATAGCGTGCACTGGTGAATCGTCACTCAGGCTTCGTTCTCGTTGACCGACCCCGGCCCCATATCGCTCTGATCACGCTGAACCGGCCGGAGCGGATGAACTCCATGGCGTTCGACGTCATGGTGCCGCTCCGGGAGGCACTCGCTGAGGTGAATTACGACAACGACGTGCGGGTTGTCGTTCTGACCGGGTCTGGCCGCGGGTTCTCCTCGGGCGCTGACCACAAGTCGGCCGGATCGGTACCGCATGTCGACGGACTCACCCGGCCGACCTACGCGCTTCGGTCCATGGAGATCCTCGACGAAATCATCCTCGCCATGCGCCGGCTGCATCAGCCGATCATCGCCGCGGTCAACGGCGCGGCGATCGGCGGTGGGTTGTGCCTGGCGCTGGCCGCCGACATCCGGGTGGCCGCGACGGACGCCTACTTCCGGGCCGCTGGGATCAATAACGGGCTCACCGCAAGCGAACTGGGGCTGAGCTACCTGCTGCCGCGGGCCATCGGCTCATCGCGGGCCTTCGAGATCATGCTCACCGGCCGCGATGTCGACGCCGCAGAGGCCGAACGTATCGGCCTGGTATCCCGCCGGGTACCCGCCGACGAGCTGCTCGGATCCTGCTACGAGATGGCCGAGCGGATCGCCGGATTCTCCAGGCCCGGCACCGAGCTGACCAAG
Organism: Mycobacteriaceae bacterium; assembly: GCA_037138615.1. Lineage (GTDB taxonomy): Bacteria > Actinomycetota > Actinomycetes > Mycobacteriales > Mycobacteriaceae > Mycobacterium. The sequence continues at coordinate 12,849 of JBAXIA010000009.1, forward strand.
CGCACGCTGTGGACCGGACTGGACGCCGGTACCCTGGAGGGACATATGCAGGCCGAGGGCCTTGGGCAGCTCTATGTGCGCCTGCTTACCGCCAACTTCGAGGAGGCGGTTGCCGCGCGCGCACAGCAGCGCGCCCCGGTCTTCACCGACGACAAGTAGCCCACCGCACCCGGGCTGCAGAGGAGATACGGCGCCAATGATCACCGCAACGGACCTTGAGGTCCGCGCCGGGGCGCGCACTCTACTGCTCACCGAAGGACCGGCGCTGCGGATCCAGCCCGGCGACCGTATCGGATTGGTCGGCCGCAACGGTGCCGGCAAGACCACCACCATGCGAATACTGGCGGGGGAGGGTCAGCCGTATGCCGGTTCGGTGGTGGGCACCGGCGAGATCGGCTATCTGCCGCAGGACCCCCGCGAGGGCGACCTGGATGTCCTGGCCCGTGACCGGGTGCTGTCCGCGCGCGGGCTGGACACCCTGCTGGCAGATCTGGAGAAGCAACAGGTTCTGATGGCCGAGGTGGTTGACGACGCCGCGCGTGATCAGGCCATCCGCCGCTACGGCAACCTCGAGGAGCGATTCGCCGCTCTGGGTGGCTACGCGGCCGAAAGTGAGGCGGGACGGATCTGCGCCAGCTTGGGTCTGGCCGAACGGGTGCTGACCCAGTCGTTGCGCACGCTGTCTGGCGGACAACGGCGCCGGGTCGAGTTGGCGCGAATCCTGTTTGCCGCCAGCGACTCCGGTGCAGGTTCGGCAATGACACTACTGCTCGATGAGCCGACCAACCACCGCGACGCCGACTCCATCGGATGGCTTCGCGATTTTCTCGAGGCGCACACCGGGGGACTGGTGATCATCAGCCACAACGTCGAACTACTCGCCGACGTCGTCAACCGGGTGTGGTTCCTCGACGCCGTCCGAGGCGAGGTCGACATCTACAACATGAGCTGGCAGAAGTATCTCGACGCCCGATCCACCGACGAGCAGCGCCGTCGCCGCGAACGCGCCAACGCCGAGAAGAAGGCGTCGGCGCTGCGTACTCAGGCCGCCAAGATGGGAGCGAAGGCAACCAAAGCCGTCGCAGCGCAGAACATGTTGCGCCGCGCCGAACGCATGATGTCCGCCCTCGACGCCGAGCGGGTGGCAGACAAGGTCGCCAAGATTCGGTTCCCGAGCCCCGCGCCGTGCGGCCGGACTCCGTTGGTGATTAAAGGCCTGACGAAGAACTACGGCTCACTGGAGGTCTTCACCGGAGTTGACCTCGCGATCGACCGCGGTTCCCGGGTGGTGGTGCTGGGTCTTAACGGGGCGGGCAAGACCACTCTGCTGCGACTGATCGCAGGGGTAGAACCCATGGACGCCGGCGACATCGAACCCGGACACGGACTCAAGATCGGCTACTTCGCGCAGGAACACGACACCCTCGACCCCGCCGCGACGGTGTGGGAGAACATTCGCCACGCCGCACCCGACACCGGCGAGCAGGAGTTACGCAGCCTGCTCGGTGCCTTCATGTTCACCGGTCCCCAACTCGACCAGCCGGCTGGGACACTGTCGGGCGGTGAGAAGACCCGCCTTGCGCTGGCCGGACTGGTGGCCTCCACGGCCAATGTGCTGCTGCTCGACGAACCCACCAATAACCTCGACCCGGCATCACGCGAGCAGGTGCTCGATGCGCTGCGCAGCTACCAGGGCGCGGTGGTCCTGGTCACCCACGACCCTGGCGCCGCCGAGGCACTCGAACCCCAGCGGGTTGTCCTGCTGCCCGACGGCACCGAGGACTACTGGTCCGAGGACTACTCAAGTCTGATCGAGCTCGCCTAGGTCGTGGCCGCACGCAACATATTGCGGAGCACGTACTGCAGGATTCCGCCATTGCGGTAGTAGTCGGCTTCGCCCGGGGTGTCGATGCGTACGACGGCGTCGAACTCCACAGCGCTGCCATCGGCCTTCGTCGCCGTGACATGCACCGTCTTCGGGGTCTTGCCCCTATTGAGTTCCTCGATGCCGGTGATATCGAACACCTCGGTGCCGTCGAGTTTCAGCGACTTCGCGGACTCACCGGCGGGGAACTGCAGCGGAATGACTCCCATGCCAATGAGATTTGACCGGTGAATGCGCTCGAACGACTCGGTGATCACCGCGCGTACGCCCAGCAGACTGGTTCCCTTGGCCGCCCAGTCGCGCGACGAACCGGAGCCGTACTCCTTGCCGCCGAGGACAACCAGGGGGATGTGCTGCACGGCGTAGTTTTGCGCGGCGTCGTAGATGAACGCCTGCGGACCGCCCTCCTGGGTGAAGTCGCGGGTATAGCCGCCGGAGGGAACCTCTCCCAAACCCGCGAGTACCTGGTTGCTGAGCCGGATGTTGGCGAAGGTTCCGCGGATCATCACCTCATGGTTACCGCGCCGTGAGCCCAGCGAGTTGAAGTCGGCGGGTTTGACCCCGTTGGCTTCCAGGTACTGTGCCGCGGGGGTGCCCTTCTTAATGGCGCCGGCGGGCGAAATGTGGTCGGTGGTCACCGAATCGCCCAGCAGTGCAAGCACTCTGGCGGCCTTGATGTCTGTGACCGGCACCGGATCAGCCGGCATTCCATCGAAGTACGGCGGTTTGCGAACGTAGGTGGACCTGGGGTCCCAGGCGAAGGTATTGCCCGACGGCGTGGGTAGGTTCCGCCAGCGCTCGTCGCCTTTGAACACATCGGCGTAACTGCTGGTGAACATCTCGCGGTTGATCGAGGAGGCGATAGTGTCGTCGATTTCCTTCTGCGATGGCCAGATGTCCTTCAAGAAGACGTGATTTCCGGCCGTGTCGGTGCCCAGGGGATCGGACTCGAAATCGAAGTCCATGGTGCCGGCTATGCCGTAGGCGATCACCAGTGGTGGGGAGGCCAGGTAGTTCATCTTGACGTCGGGGGAGATACGGCCCTCGAAGTTGCGGTTACCGGAGAGCACCGCCGTCACCGACAGGTCGTTATCGTTGATCGCCTTCGAGATCTCCGGGGCCAGTGGGCCGGTGTTGCCGATACACGTGGTGCATCCGTAGCCACCGAGGTAGTACCCCAACTTCTCCAGGTACGGCCACAGACCGGCCTTGTTGTAGTAGTCGGTGACGACCTGCGACCCGGGCGCCATATTGGTCTTGACCCACGGCTTGGTGGTGAGGCCCCTCTCGACGGCTTTCTTGGCCAGCAGTGCCGCGCCGATCATCACCGAGGGGTTGGAGGTGTTGGTGCACGACGTGATACCGGTGACCACGACTGCGCCGTGATCGAGCACGAACTCAGCGCCCTCTGCCGAGCGCACGTGTATCGGCTTGCTCGGCCGACCGTGCGCGCCGCTGGCCGCCGAGGGCCGAGCGTCGACTGCACCGTCATCGGCGAACGACAGCGCCGCTGGATCGCTGGCCGGGAAGGATTCCTCCTCGGCCTCGTCGAGTTTGGTTTCCGGAGTCGGATGGTTTGTCTCGACGTAGCTGTGGATGTCCTTGCGGAAGGCGTTCTTCGCATCGGTGAGTTCGATGCGGTCCTGCGGCCGCTTGGGGCCGGCGATTGACGGAACCACCGTGGAGAGATCGAGTTCGAGGTACTCGGAGAACTTCGGCTCGTGGTCAGGGTCATGCCACATGCCCTGGGTCTTGGCGTAGGCCTCGATCAGTGCCAGTTGTTCGTCGCTGCGTCCGGTCAGCTGCAGATACTTGATGGTCTCGGAATCGATCGGGAACATCGCTGCGGTGGAACCGAATTCAGGGCTCATATTGCCCAGCGTCGCCCGGTTTGCCAGCGGCACCTCGGCCACACCCCTGCCGTAGAACTCGACGAACTTGCCGACCACACCGTGCTTGCGCAACATATCGGTGACGGTCAGCACCACGTCGGTGGCGGTCACGCCAGGCTTGATCTCGCCGGTCAATTTGAACCCGACGACGCGGGGGATCAGCATCGATACCGGTTGGCCCAACATGGCGGCCTCGGCCTCAATCCCGCCGACGCCCCAGCCCAGCACACCCAGGCCGTTGACCATGGTGGTGTGGCTGTCGGTGCCGACGCAGGTGTCGGGATAGGCGACTTTCTTGCCGCCGCTCTCACGCACCATCGTCACCCGCGCCAGGTATTCGATGTTGACCTGGTGCACGATCCCGGTTCCTGGCGGTACCACCTTGAAGTCGTCGAAGGCGCCCTGGCCCCAGCGTAGGAACTGATAGCGCTCGCCGTTGCGCTCGTATTCCAATTCCACGTTGCGTCCGAACGAATCGGCATGGCCGAAGAAGTCGAGGATCACCGAGTGGTCGATGACTAGTTCGGCAGGCGCTAGCGGATTGACCTTCTCCGGGTCGCCGCCCAGAGCGGTGACCGCCTCCCGCATGGTGGCCAAGTCGACGACGCACGGCACGCCGGTGAAGTCCTGCATGATCACCCGGGCCGGGGTGAACTGGATCTCGATGCTGGGTTGGGCCGAGGGATCCCAGTCGGCAATGGCGCGAATGTGGTCGGCGGTGATATTCGCGCCGTCTTCGGTGCGCAGCAAGTTTTCGGCGAGCACCTTGAGGCTGTAGGGGAGTTTCTCGGTGCCCGGTACGGCATCAAGTCGGTAGATTTCGTAGCTGTTGTCCCCGACCTTCAGGGTGTCTCTAGCCCGAAACGAGTTCACGGACAGATTCGACGAAACGCTGCTCACATAAACTCCCGCGTCGGAAATGGACCCGTCAAAGTCCTGTCATTGCCGGGCAAGCCAGAATCCTAACGCCCGCGAATGTGCTGGGAGACCAAGGACCCCGCCGGTACCCCGATAACGATTGGAGATCGGGTCCGAGGTGTGTCGGTGTGTGCTGCCATCGGAGGAAAGTCGTTCGCGGTACCGTCTGGCCGTGACCACCCTGCACGCACCCACCTACATCCCGGTGGAGGTCTGTAGCGCCGTCGGACTCGATGTCGCTACGCCACTGGACACGTGCATGGCGAAGGTGCAGGCCGATGTCGCCAAGGACGGGGTGGCGGCCCCCGCGAAAGACGTCGCGGGGTTGCAGAAGGTGGTGGCCGGCGCGAAGGACCGCGGCCTGGATCTCAAGGTCGTTGTCATGGAGAAGAGCCCTCCCATTGACACGCCATTGCGCGATATCGCGACCCAGGTGGGCTATGAGCACCCCGGATCCACGGTGCTGGTGCTCAGCCCCGGTTGGGCCGGGTCGTACAGCACTAGCTACGACCGTGTGCTGCTCGAAGCGGGTCAAGACGTCGCGAAGTTGACGCCGAATCCAGTGCAGGGCGCGCAGAATTTCGTGGACCAGATGAACACCCCGGATTTTCCCTGGATGGCATTCACGATGGTTCTTGTATTCGGGGTATCGGCGGCAGCCGTTCTGACCCGACTTTTACAACGATCAGCAAAACGCACCGCACTGCCCAAAACCTAGATCTCCCTGGGTAAACGGCCTTTTATGGCAGATTCATAAGATCACTGTCAGGTCACATCTTGCGAATTACAAATTTGTAATTCTTGCCTCTCGTTTCTCCTGCGACAATTGTGACGTACGGTGCAACTGTCACCATTGTTATAGAAGTGGCTCATGTGGCATGAGTGACTAACGTGACGTACCGGAGCAATTTAGGAGTCAGAGTCGAATGAGAACAACCCTTCACGGTTCTCGTGTTCGTGCCACCCGGGCCGTCTGCCCCCTGACCCTCAGCATTGCGATGACCCTGACGATCCCTGGGCTGGCGCAGGCCGAACCCGGGACGGCACCCAATAGTTTGTCGGCCCTGATCGCCGATGTCGCACAGGCCAACCAACGCCTGCAGGACATCGGTGCTGCGGTCCAGGCCGAACAGGAAGGCGTTAACAAGGCGATCGTGGCGGTACAGGATGCGCGGGATTCCGCAACCGCTGCGCAGCTGCAGTTCGACGCCAGCCAGCAGTCGGTCAAGGCCGCCAATGCCGCCATCGTCGATGCCCAGAAGCGGTTCGACACGTTTGCAGCGGCCAGTTATATCAACGGTCCGTCGGCTGCGTTGGTGATGGCTCGTACACCTGACGAGATCATCTCCACCGCGACCGCGGGGCAGACCCTGGCACTGAGTTCCGAGCAGGTAATGAACGGCCTGCAGCGTGCCCGCACCGAGGTGGTCAACCAGGATGCCGCCGCGCGACTGGCCAAGCAGAAGGCCGACTTGGCGGTCAAAGATGCCCAGAACAGTCAGGACGCCGCGGTTGCGGCGCTGACAAAGGCTCAGATGACCTTCCGCGAGCAGCAGGTTGAGATCGACAGGCTTGCGGCTGAACGCAAGGCCGCTCAGCAGAAGCTCGATGCAGCCCGCGAGTGGTCGGCGCCGGCCACCGTGCCGGCCGCTGCCCTGGAACAGGCCGCTGTGGGCGCAACAACTCCACTGGCGGCCGCAGACCGCTGGGATCCAGCAGCGGCCGCATCCGGTGCTGCCCCCGGCGGCAAGATTCCGCCCTACGGCAAGGCCTCCGAGTGGGACCTGACTCTGCCGATGGTGCCGTCGGCGTTCCTGTCCGGAGACCCTGTTCAGATCATCAACGCGCTGTTGCAGATCGCGCAGAGCGCCTATCAGACCACTAAGCAATTGGGTCAGCAATTCCTGCAACAGTTGGGCATCCTCAAGCCCACCGATACCGGTATCACCAACGGTGGCGGCATCCCCCTGGTGTACGGAAACCAGGCCATCGAGTACGTCATCAAGCGAGCGCAGTCGCAGATCGGGGTGCCCTATTCGTGGGGCGGTGGCACCGCGGCGGGACCCAGTCGCGGTATCGATGAAGGTGCGGGCACCGTGGGCTTCGACTGCTCCGGCCTGATCCTTTATGCCTTCGCCGGCGCGGGCATCAAACTGCCGCACTACTCGGGTTCGCAGTACACCGCGGGTCGCCAGATCCCGTCAGCGCAAATGCGCCGCGGTGACGTGATCTTCTACGGCCCCGGTGGCAGCCAGCACGTCACGCTCTTCCTCGGTAACGGCCAGATGATCGAGGCGCCGTACACCGGTTCGACGGTGAAGATTTCACCGGTTCGAACCAGCGGTATGACACCGTTCGTCGTCCGCTACATCGAATGGTGATGGAGTAAATCCTTTGTCTGCCAATATGTCTCGGTTGCTTCGCGCGATGGCCGCTTTCCTTGCTGCGCTCGCGCTGACCCTTGGCACGGCCTCACCCGCAGCCGCGGACGAGTCGTGGGATCCAACCCTGCCCAAGATGCTGAGCGCTGGAGCACCTGGCGATCCCGTGGCGATGGCGCAGGCCTCGTTGGCGTTCACCCAGCAGGCCACCCAGGCGACGATGGACCTCGGTCGTAAATTTCTCGCCGGGCTCGGTATCGGAGGCGGCGGTAGTGCGACGGCGTTGCCGGGTGGCCGGGTGAATGGCCCGCAGGCCATCGAGTACGTCATTCGGCGTGGCGCCTCCCAGCGTGGGGTGCCCTATTCGTGGGGTGGCGGCGCCATCAACGGCCCGAGCACCGGGGTCGAACAGGACGCCGGAAAGGTCGGCTACGACTGCTCCGGGTTCACCCGCTACGCCTTCGCCGGCGTGGGGGTCCAGATTCCCAAGTACTCCGGCGACCAGTACGACGCCGGCCGCCACATCCCGCCGTCCCAGGCCAAACGCGGGGACCTGATCTTCTACGGCCCCGAGGGCTCCCAGCACGTGACCATCTATCTGGGCAACGGTCAGATGATGGAGGCCTCGTCGGCGGCGGGTCAGGTGACCATCAGTCCCGTCCGCACGGCGGGCATGACGCCGTACCTGACGCGCATCATCGAGACCTGAGCAACCCGGGCGTTCGACTCGCCAGTCGACGGCCCGCATCGACGGATTTCGAAACGCCTGGGATAGTTGTCTGCGGGGCACGTTGCGGCCCAGACAAATGTGGGCTCACGGTCTCCTCATCCGGTGCCGTCGTGTCCACCAACAGCTGTGGAGGAAGTGCATGACGTCACCAGGTGGCTCGCCCGCGGGTCCCGCAGGCTCCAGCTCCCCGAGCGGATCCGCTGTGTCATCACAGTCCGGCGGTAGCGCGCTGACCAGCGAGGTCCAGACGCTGGAACGGGCGATCTTCGAGGTCAAGCGGATAATCGTCGGCCAGGACCAGCTTGTCGAGCGCATCCTGGTGGGCCTGCTGGCCAAGGGTCACGTCCTGCTCGAGGGTGTGCCAGGAGTCGCCAAGACCCTGGCTGTGGAGACCTTCGCCAAAGTGGTCGGCGGAACCTTCGCCCGCATCCAGTTCACCCCGGACCTGGTGCCCACCGACATCATCGGTACCCGCATTTACCGTCAGGGTCGGGAGGAATTCGATATCGAGTTCGGCCCGGTGATGTGCAACTTCCTGCTCGCCGACGAGATCAACCGGGCGCCGGCGAAGGTGCAGTCCGCCCTGCTCGAGGTGATGGCCGAGCGCAAGATCTCGATCGGCGGCCGCGACTACCCGCTGCCCAAGCCGTTCCTGGTGATGGCCACCCAGAACCCCATTGAGAACGAGGGCGTCTACCCGCTGCCCGAGGCTCAGCGCGACCGATTCCTGTTCAAGATCAACGTGGACTACCCCTCGCCGGAGGAAGAGCGCGAGATCATCTACCGGATGGGTGTCAATCCCCCCGAGCCCAAGCAGATCCTCGACACCGGCGATCTGCAGCGGCTGCAGGACGTCGCTGCTAACAACTTCGTGCACCACGCCCTGGTCGACTACGTGGTCAGGGTGGTGACCGCCACCCGGCGTCCAGAGCAGTTCGGCATGCCGGATGTGAAGTCCTGGATCGCATTCGGTGCCTCGCCACGCGCCTCGCTGGGCATCATCGCGGCTTCCCGTGCGCTCGCGCTGGTTCGGGGACGCGACTACGTCGTCCCACAGGACGTCATCGAGGTCATTCCCGATGTGTTGCGACACCGGTTGGTACTCACCTACGACGCACTGGCCGATGACGTCAAAGCCGAGACCGTGATCAATCGGATTCTGCAGACCGTTGGACTGCCTCAGGTGAATGCCATTCCGCAGCAATCGCATAACGCTGCTCCGCAACAAGTGCCTCCCGTGCCTCCTGCGGCACCCGCCGCGGCAGGCACCAGCGGTCGGTGAGCGAGTCCACTCCCGCCGTTGACGCGGCTGGTCAGCCGCAGGCGGTCCACCCGCCGTCTTTTGCCCGTGGTGACATCAGTGACGCCAAGCTGTCGGCGGCGCTTCGTACGCTGGAACTCACGGTCAAGCGCAAGCTGGACGGTGTGCTGCAGGGCAATCACCTGGGCCTGATCCCCGGCCCAGGTTCGGAGCCGGGCGAGTCGCGGCTCTACCAACCCGGTGACGACGTCCGTCGGATGGACTGGTCTGTGACCGCCCGCACCACCCACCCCCATGTTCGGCAGATGATCGCTGACCGGGAGTTGGAAACGTGGATTGTGGTGGACATGTCAGCCAGCCTTGACTTCGGCACGGCGGGTTGTGAGAAGCGCGACCTCGCCGTCGCGGCAGCAGCCGCGATCACCTATCTCAACAGTGGTGGCGGCAATCGGATAGGGGCAGTGATCGCCAACGGCGAGAATGTCATTCGGGTTCCAGCCCGGTCCGGCCGGCAGCACGAACAGACGCTGCTGCGAGCCATCGCGACCTCGCCCCGGGCGCCGTTGGGAGTTCGGGGGGATCTGTCGGCTGCGATCGATGCACTGCGGCGGCCGGAACGACGGCGCGGTATGGCCATCATCGTCAGCGACTTCCTCGGCCCGATCACCTGGATGCGGCCATTGCGGGCCATCTCCGCCAGGCACGAGGTGCTCGGCATTGAAGTGCTTGACCCTCGCGATGTGGAACTGCCCGACGTCGGCGATGTGATCCTGCAGGATACCGAATCCGGCGTCACCCGTGAGTTCACCATCGACGCGCAGTTGCGCGATGATTTCGCCAGGGCTGCCACCGCGCACCGGGCTGAGGTAGCCCGAACCCTGCGGCGCTGCGGAGCGCCGCTGATGACGCTGCGCACCGACCGCGATTGGATCGCCGATATCGTTCGCTTCGTCGCCTCACGGCGCCGGGGCGCACTGGCGGGCAGTCAGTGAGCCCGAACGAGGAACACGTATGACCTTGCCTTTACTCGGGCCGATGGCACTGACCGGCTTTGCGCACCCCTGGTTCTTCCTTTTCCTTTTATTCGTAGCGGGTCTGGTCGGGCTGTACGTCATCACGCAGTTCGCGCGACAGAAACGCATTCTTCGGTTCGCCAATATGGAACTGCTGGAAAGCGTTGCGCCCAAGCGCCCCAACCGCTGGCGCCATCTGTCAGCGATCCTGCTGATCTGTTCCCTGGTGATGCTGACGATTGCGATGGCCGGTCCGCAAAACGATGTTCGCATCCCTCGCAACCGTGCGGTGGTGATGCTTGTCATCGACGTATCGCAGTCGATGCGTGCCACCGACGTGGAGCCGAGCCGGCTGGCGGCCGCGCAGGAGGCTGCCAAGCAGTTCGCCGATCAGCTCACCACGGGTATCAACCTCGGCCTGATCGCCTATGCGGGAACCGCGACGGTGCTGGTGTCGCCGACGACCAACCGTGAATCGACCAAGATCGCCATCGACAAACTGCAGTTGGCTGACCGCACGGCCACCGGTGAGGCGATCTTCACCGCCCTGCAGGCCATCGCCACCGTCGGCGCGGTCATTGGCGGCGGCGACGGCCCGCCTCCGGCGCGGATCGTGCTGATGTCTGACGGCAAGGAGACGGTTCCGTCCAACCCCGACAATCCCAAGGGTGCCTTCACCGCGGCGCGTACGGCCAAGGACCAGGGCGTGCCGATCTCCACGGTGACCTTCGGAACCCCGTATGGCTACGTCGAGATCAATGACCAGCGTCAGCCGGTCCCGGTCGACGACGAGACGCTGAAGAAGATCGCTGAGTTATCTGACGGCAATGCCTACAACGCCTCGAGTCTGGAGCAGCTCAAAGAGGTCTTCGCCAAGCTGCAGGATCAGATCGGCTATGAGACGGTCAAGGGCGATGCCAGTGTCGGCTGGCTACGGCTGGGTTCACTGTTACTCGCGCTTTCGGCCCTGGCGGCAGTGCTGCTCAACCGCCGCCTGCCTGGCTGATTTCGCTGAATCACCCGCGCGAGCCTGCTTGCGGAACCCGAGAGGTAAGGCACTAAGTTGACGGGCATGACAGACACCGGGAAACCCGCGTTCGTCTCCCGTTCGGTGCTTGTCACCGGTGGAAATCGCGGGATCGGACTGGCGATCGCGCAACGGCTGGTGGCCGACGGTCACAGGGTGGCGGTGACCCACCGTGGATCGGGCGTGCCGGAACCCCTGTTCGGTGTTGTGTGCGATGTCACCGATACCGACGCCGTCGACCGCGCCTTCACGGCGGTCGAGGAGCACCAGGGTCCGGTGGAGGTTCTGGTGTCAAACGCCGGCATCGCCGCGGACGCGTTTCTCATGCGGATGACAGTGGAAAAGTTCGAGACGGTCATCGATGCCAACCTGACCGGGGCGTTCCGGATGGCGCAGCGGGCATCGCGCAGCATGCAGCGCAAGCGGTTTGGTCGGATGATCTTCATCGGTTCGGTCTCGGGTACCTGGGGGATCGGTAACCAAGCCAATTACGCGGCATCCAAGGCGGGTCTGATCGGCATGGCCCGCTCGATCGCCCGCGAACTGTCCAAGGCCGGCGTCACCGCCAATGTCGTGGCGCCGGGCTATATCGACACCGAGATGACCCGGTCGCTCGACGAGCGGATCCAGCAGGGAGCACTTGAGTTCATCCCGGCGAAGCGAGTGGGCACCGCCGAGGAGGTCGCCGGTGTGGTCAGCTTTCTGGCATCCGAGGATGCGAGTTACATCTCCGGTGCGGTGATCCCGGTCGATGGCGGCATGGGTATGGGGCACTGATGATGGGCCAGCATCAATGCCAGGCCACGAGCGGCCTTTATGGTCGAAAGGACTGATATGGCAGGGCTTCTCGAAGGTAAGCGCATCCTCGTCACAGGGATCATCACCGACTCGTCGATCGCGTTTCACATCGCGCGGGTGGCGCAAGAGGCCGGTGCCGAGCTGGTCCTCAGCGGCTTTGGGCGGATGCGACTGATCACCCGCATCATCGATCGGTTACCGACCGCGGCCCCACTGTTGGAACTCGACGTGCAGAACGAAGAGCACCTCGACAGCTTGGCTGGCCGTATCACCGAGGTGATCGGTACCGGAAACAAACTCGACGGTGTTGTTCACTCCATCGGCTACATGCCACCTTCCGGTATGGGGATCAACCCGTTCTTCGACGCTCCCTACGAGGATGTCGCGAAGGGCATCCACATCTCAGCATTCTCCTACGCATCACTGGCCAAGGCCGTACTGCCCATCATGAACCCGGGCGGCGGAATCGTAGGAATGGATTTCGATCCGACCCGGGCGATGCCCGCCTACAACTGGATGACAGTGGCTAAGAGCGCGCTGGAATCGGTCAATCGGTTTGTGGCCCGCGAGGCAGGCAAGTTCGGTGTGCGGTCGAATCTCGTTGCGGCCGGACCGATTCGGACCCTCGCGATGAGTGCCATCATGGGTGGAGCGCTCGGTGATGAGTTCAAAGATGAGATGAAGATGCTGGAGGAGGGTTGGGATCAGCGGTCACCGCTCGGGTGGGATATGAAAGACCCCACCCCGGTCGCCAAGACGGTCTGTGCACTGCTCTCCGACTGGCTGCCTGCCACCACTGGAACGATCATCTACGCCGACGGCGGCGCGAGTACCCAACTGCTGTGACATTCGACGCGCTGCTGCTGCTGTCCTTCGGCGGACCCGAAGGCCCCGAACAGGTCATGCCGTTCCTGGAGAATGTCACCCGTGGGCGGGGCATACCGCCGGAGCGACTGGTATCGGTCGCCGAGCACTACCTCCACTTCGGTGGGGTTTCGCCGATCAATGGGATCAATCGTGCGTTGATCGCACAGATCCAATTCGAACTGACCGAGCGCGGCGAGAAGCTGCCGGTGTACTTCGGTAACCGCAACTGGGACCCGTATCTCGCCGACACCGTTGAATGCATGAGAGTTGACGGCATCACCCGCGCTGCGGTTTTCAGCACCTCGGCGTGGGGCGGCTACTCCGGATGCGCCCAATACCAGGAGGACATCACCCGGGCCCGCGCCGAAGTTGGCGATGGATCACCTGAATTGGTCAAACTGCGCCAATACTTCGACCACCCGCTCCTGGTGGAGATGTTCGCAGACGGGATCGCAGAGGCGGCCGCAACGCTGCCAGCACCCCTGCGTGATGACGCCCGGCTGGTATTCACCGCCCATTCCATTCCGCTGCGTGCGGCCGATCGCTGCGGGCCGGATCTCTATCCGCGTCAGGTCGCCTACTCGTCGAGTCTGGTTGCCGCAGCGGCCGGCTACGCCGAGTATGACCAGGTGTGGCAGTCCCGGTCGGGACCGCCGTCGGTGCCGTGGCTAGAACCCGATGTGGCCGATCACCTCACCGCGCTTGCCGAGGCCGGCACCAAGGCGGTCATCGTCTGTCCGATCGGATTCGTCGCCGACCACATCGAGGTGATCTGGGACCTTGACAGCGAACTCGCGGAACAGGCCGCCGGACTCGGCATTGCCTTGGCCAGGGCCACGACACCCAACGCCCAACCCCGATTCGCCCGACTTGCCCTGGATCTGCTCGACGAGAAACGCCGGGGGAGTGATCCGGCGAGAGTTGTTGGTGCACAGCCGGTTCCCGGATATGGGTCGAGCGTGAACGGACGCTTCTGCACCGCCGACTGCGAGGCGAGCGCCCGTGCGGCAGCGGCTAGTTCCAGGCCGACTGCAGAATCGCGCTGACCGCTGCCGTCCGCGCAGCTCGGACGACCGCCGCCAGTGGACGCATCGCGGCATCGGCGATCTGCTCCTCTGCTGCGCTTTGGGTGACGATCGGCGTCGGCCCGGCGCTGACGGCGATGATGGCGTCGACATGGGCGGCAGTCGCCAGTACCCTCAGAGCCCGGTCCGGGGCATGGTCGGGAATGCGGTGGAGGCTGCCGGCCTGCAACAACTCCTCGACCAAGGTGCGCGGATCCTCGCAGCCGGGTATCGGTTGCAGGCTTCCTAATGCTTCGGCGGCGGATCGGACGGCTGACCGCAATGCGTATTCGGCATCGCCGAGGTCAAGGTGATCCGGTGCCGGCCCGCCCGGCAATGAGTACACCGACCACGACAGCACGGTGATTTCCGGGAAGTCCGTTTCATCTTCGTCGGTGCACTCGAACGCGGGCACCAGGCCGATCGCTTCTCCCTCGGATGCCCGCACAACGATCGCTTCGCCCACATCCAGGGAGTCCCGCTGAAACTGGGTGCCGGCCGGCAGGCCCCGGACGTCGCCCGGCACGGGTAACACCAGATCGATCGCTGGCCGTGTCGACCAGCTCGTCTCCATCCTGGGACCGGCGGCGGTGCGCACGGTCTGCAGTAGCGACATGGCACCCGCGTTATCCACATCCGGCCACGGCAATCCGGTCCGTCCGGCCGCGACTGCGTCGTATGCAGTGACCGAATGTATTGGTGCCCAGGCGCTTAGCGCATCAAGGACGTCATCGGGTGCCGCACGGCCAGCCAGCCAGGCGTTAGACCACACCGATAGCGACACACTCGGGCACCACATGATGGTCGTGAGTGTAGTTGCTTCACGCTCAGTCGGTCAGCACCCGACGCGCTGCCGATACCGGCGTATCGTGGCGTTATGCCCGGGGCACTGATCTGGCTGATTGTCGGTCTCGCGCTTGCCGGTGCAGAGGCCCTGACCGGCGATCTCTCCCTGCTCATGCTCTCCGGTGGCGCACTGGCGGCGGCCGGTTCAAGTTGGTTGTTGGGCATGCCTGTGTGGGTCGACGGCGCGGTCTTTCTGGTGGTCTCGGTGTTGCTGCTCGTCGGGGTGCGCCCGGTGCTGCGACGCAGGCTGACCTCAGGTCCAGGCTTGCCCGAACCGGTGAAGGCACTGGAGGGTAAGAACGCGGTGGTGCTCGAACCGGTCAGCCGTCATCAGGGTCGGATCAAGCTCGACGGCGAAGTCTGGACGGCCCGTCCGTTTACCGATGACGATGTATATCAGCCCGGCGAACAGGTGACCGTCATGCATATCGACGGCGCTACCGCGGTGGTCTGGCAGAACCCGTGATTGGCGCATAAGAAGGAGTCGAAATGGACGGTGCTATCACCGGTCTGGTGGTGTTGTCGGTGCTGGTGATCTTCGCCGTCATCGTGGTCGCCAAATCAGTGGCCCTGATCCCGCAGGCCGAGGCCGCGGTCATCGAGCGACTGGGCCGCTACAGCAAGACGGTGTCCGGACAACTCACCCTGCTGATCCCCTTCATCGACCGAATCCGGGCTCGCGTCGACCTGCGCGAGCGCGTGGTCTCCTTCCCTCCCCAACCGGTGATCACCGAGGACAACCTCACGGTCAATATCGACACGGTGGTCTACTTCCAGGTCACCAGTCCCCAAGCGGCGGTTTACCAGATCAGCAACTACATCGTCGGCGTCGAGCAGTTGACCACAACCACGCTGCGCAACGTCGTCGGTGGCATGACCCTGGAACAGACCCTGACCAGTCGGGACAAGATCAATGCACAGCTGAGGGGCGTACTCGACGAGGCCACTGGTCGCTGGGGCCTGCGGGTGGCCCGGGTGGAGTTGCGCAGCATCGATCCGCCACCGTCGATCCAGGATTCGATGGAGAAGCAGATGCGGGCCGACCGGGAGAAGAGGGCGGTGATTCTGACTGCGGAGGGCACCCGGGAGGCATCGATCAAACAGGCTGAGGGGCAGAAGCAGGCCCAGATTCTGGCCGCCGAGGGCGCCAAACAGGCCGCCATTCTGGCCGCCGAGGCCGAACGGCAGTCCCGGATCCTGCGCGCACAGGGCGAACGGGCTGCGCAGTATCTGCAGGCCCAAGGCGAGGCCAAGGCTATTGAGAAAACCTTCGCGGCGATCAAGGCCGGTCGGCCCACGCCAGAAATGCTTGCCTATCAGTATCTGCAGACCCTGCCGCTGATGGCCCAGGGCGAGGCCAACAAGGTGTGGCTCATCCCCAGCGATTTCGGCTCCGCGCTGGAGGGTTTCACGAAGTTACTCGGGGCGCCGGGTTCCGACGGGGTGTTCCGCTATCAGGCGTCGGCCGAGACCGATGTGCCCACGCCTGTGGACGACTCCGACGAGGTGGCGGACTGGTTTAACACGCGGACCGACCCGGATATCGCCGAGGCGGTGGCAAAAGCCGAGGCCGAAGCCCGCTCATCGGCTGGAGTCATCGAGCCGCCGACTTTCCCGGCTCCGGGGGCAATCGAGCCGCCACCTGGCGGGCTACCGATCGAAGCTCAGAAAACGCCCGGGAAACCGTAGAAGCCGTCCTCGGCCCCCATGGTGCCGAGGTCGTTCGGCGTAGCGGTGATCTGGGAATTGCCCGGGCTTGCGCAATCGGTGGTCTGGCCACCGGTCGCGGAACTGCCACCCGAGGTCTCGCAACTCGGCAGCAGGGGATTGTTGGGGCCGCCGCCGCCGTCCTCCGCAGCGGCAACAGGTGCTGCGATGAGCGCGGCCGCGACGCCGAGGCCGCCGACCGAGAGAACCAGGAGCTGTCGTATCCGTTGCATCAGGGCGTGTCCTTTGAGTTGATTGGGTAGGAGTGTACCCAGTTGGAGTGGCCCCCGCGAGTGGAGGTCTGGGCTGGTCTGACTTAAGCTATCCCGAACAGCGTCCCAGGGAGCCCCATGACATTCGCAACTCGTTCCATCCGCGCCACTGCAATTGCTCTCGGCACCGGTGGTGTCCTGCTCGGTCTGGCAGCCCCGGCGGTCGCCGATCTGCCGCCCGGATGCACCCTCGCCGATGTCACGAACGTGGCCGCCGCGGTGGATGCGGGCATAACGGCGTACCTCTTCACCCATCCCGACGTCAACGACTTCCTCACCGGCCTGCAGGGCCAGAGCAAGGACCAGGTCAAGGCGCAGGCCAACGCCTACTTCCAGGCCAATCCGCAGGTCAAGGCCGAACTCGACGCCATTCGCGCACCTTCGGTAGACCTGCGGGCGCGGTGCGGTATTCCGCCGGCCGCGGTCATTCTCGGGGTGCTGTAGTCCCGGATCGCTTCACAGACCCATTGCTTCGGGTGCTCTGCTCCCGCCGATAGCGGTGTCGCTCATACAGCAGTCCGCCGATACCCGCCGCGGCCGTGCTCAGTGAGACCAGTGCCAGCAGTGGATCAATGTGGCCGGTCATCGCGTCGCCAAGGATTACCACGGCAGAGGTTCCGGGTAGCAGCCCGATCATGGTCGCCAGGAGATAGGGCATGACCTGAACGGCCGAAGCCCCAGCCGCATAGTTCAGTAGCGAGAACGGCACCGCCGGGATCAGCCGCAGCGACAGCACCGCAGGCCAGCCACGGGTACGCAGTCGGTCGTCGAGTGACTCAACGCCGGGATGTCGGAGCACAGAGTTGAACTGCCAGCCCAGCCCGCGGACCCCGACCATGGCGATCAGCGCGCTGAGGGTGCTGGCCGTCACCGCAATGATGATGCCCATCACCGGGCCGAACAACAATCCTGCCGCCAGGGTGAAGGCGGTCCGGGGAAAGGGCAGCACTGTGACGATGACGTGTGCGCCCAGGAACGCCACCGGGAACCATGGGCCTACCGAGGTGGCCCAGTCACGCATCTGGACCGCGGTGGGTAGCGGTACCAGCAGCACCACCGCGATCATCGCAGCAACCGCGATCGCGGTGAGAATGACCCGGGTACGGCTCAGCTGCCGGGCGGTGTCGACCAACGCCGAACCCACCCTGCGCAGGGTGCTCAGTCCGGGTGAGCTCACGTCTGCCAAGGTTACGGGCCGAGGGATACGGTCTTAAACGGCTACGGTCCTGAACCGCGACGGTCGTCACACGGCGACGCCGCGAGGGCAGCGATCATTTAGCCTGAGATCAGGCGGCGCGCGCTGCCACAAGACAATGGGAGCCGCCGGTGTCCGTGGAACTGCAGGAGGCCCGCGCCCGCTGGCGCAGCGCCGTTGCCGCCGTGCTGGCCAAGAGCAGTCGGTGGGAACCTGCGGATCTTGCCGTCGACCCCGAGCGGCTGCTGGACTCGGCGACCTATGAGGGCTTTGACGTCCGCGCGCTCTACACCGCGCTGGACGGATTGCCCGAAACCTCGCTGCCGGGCAGCTGGCCGTATGTGCGCGGTGGTGACCGGCACCGTGACGTCATGACCGGATGGAAGGTGGCAGAGCAGTTTCCGGCCGCGGGATTCGTCGGCTCACCGGCCGAGGGCAATGCCGCCGTACTCGCTGCTCTCGTCGACGGGGTCAGTGCCCTGGTTTTGCGGGTCGGCGACGGTGGGGTGGCACCCGGTGACCTCGCCCGCTGGTTGGAGGGCGTCTACCTGGAGCTGGCACCGGTACTCCTTGATGCCGGCGCCGACTTCGTCGCCGCCGCTCAGGTGATGCTTGCGCTGGTGGCCGGCGCCGACGACAGCAGGACTGTGTCGATCGACCTCGGGGCCGACCCTCTGACCGCAGCATTGAGTGGTCGCAACGCCCCGACTGTTGCGGAGGTGCTCGCGGTGGCCGCAACCGTCGCCGGCAAGCCTGGCGTACGGACGATCACGGTGGATGGGCCGGCGTTCAACGACCGCGGGGCTAACGCCTCGTGGGAATTGGCCGGTGTGATCGGCGCGGCAACCGACTATCTACGGTTGCAGACCGGCGCCGGGATCGAATTGTCTGCAGCGCTGCGCCAGATCAGCTTTCGCCTGGCTGCAGACGACGACCAGTTCATGACCATCGCGAAGTTCCGTGCAGCCCGGCATCTCTGGGGGCGGGTGGCCGATGAGCTGGGCCACCCGAATGACGGAGCGGCACCGTTCAACGCTGTTACATCACAGGCGATGATGACGCAGCGGGATCCCTGGGTGAATATGGTGCGCACCACGATCGCCGCGTTCGGCGCCGGCGTTGGCGGAGCCGACACGGTGCAGGTGCTGCCATTCGATGCGGCGATTCCGGGTGGCTTCCCCGGTGTGACGGTTGACTTCGCGCGGCGGATCGCCCGCAACACCCAGCTGCTGCTGCTCGAGGAATCCAATATAGGCCGCGTGCTTGATCCCGCCGGCGGGTCCTGGTACGTCGAACAACTCACGGAAACCCTTGCTGCGCAAGCATGGTCACACTTTCAGGAAATTGAGGCCCGTGGTGGCTTCCGGCAAGCAGGCGGTCACATTGCCGAGCAGATCGACGGTGTACGGGCTCGCCGTGCCGACGACATCGCCCATCGTCGCACCGCCATTACCGGCGTGAGTGAATTTCCCGATCTTGCTGAACCGCCCCTGTCATACGCCGGTTCACCAACCTCAGCGATCCGATATGCCGCGGCTTTCGAGACTTTGCGCGACCGCGCGGACGCGTACCTGAAACGCACCGGCGGGCGTCCACGGGTATTGCTGCTGCCGTTGGGGCCCGTGGCTGAACACAACATCAGAACATCATTCGCCGCGAATCTGCTGGCTTCTGGCGGGATCGAAGCCGTCAACCCGGGCACCGTCGAGCCTGCGGGTATCGGTGATGTCGTTCGGGATGGGCGCACATCCGTCGCTGTGATCTGTGGAACCGACGCCCGATACAAGACCGAGGCCGCCGCGGTTGTGACCGCCGCCCATGCAGCCGGAATCGAACGGATTTATCTTGCAGGGTCACCGAGAGCGGTAGCCGATCTGCCGCCTGACAGCAGACCCGACGACTTCCTGACTGCCACGATCGATGCGGTTGAGGCGCTCTCGTTGCTACTGAATGGGCTGGGAGCATGACCGAGATGATTTCTCCCGATATCGCGACCGGAGCCATTCCGAGCTTCGCCAATGTACCGCTGCGCAGCCGTCGCAAGACGGATCCGCCGATGATTCCAGCGGCCGCCGAGCACATCGCGGCCGCCGCTGCTGCCCACGGCTACACCGCGGAGCAACTGGACTGGCATACCCCGGAGAATATCGTGGTCAAGCCGCTCTACACCGGTGCCGACCGGGACGCGGCAGTGAAGGCGGGCTACCCGTTAGACAGCTTCCCCGGTGAACCGCCCTTCATCCGCGGGCCGTATCCCACCATGTACGTGAACCAACCGTGGACCATCCGCCAGTACGCCGGGTTCTCTACCGCCGCCGATTCCAATGCCTTTTACCGCCGTAACCTCGCCGCCGGACAGAAAGGACTGTCGGTCGCGTTCGACCTGGCTACCCACCGCGGTTACGACTCCGACCATCCGCGCGTGCAGGGTGACGTCGGCATGGCCGGGGTGGCGATCGACTCGATCCTGGACATGCGAGAGCTTTTCGCCGGTATTGATCTTTCGGCCGTTTCTGTTTCGATGACGATGAATGGCGCGGTGCTGCCGATCCTTGCGCTGTATGTGGTCGCTGCCGAAGAGCAGGGCGTGCCGCCGGAGAAGCTGGCCGGGACTATTCAGAACGACATTCTCAAAGAGTTCATGGTCCGCAATACCTACATTTATCCGCCGAAGCCTTCGATGCGGATCATCTCAGACATTTTCGCCTACACCAGCGCCAAGATGCCGAAGTTCAACTCGATCTCCATCTCCGGCTATCACATCCAAGAGGCCGGTGCGACGGCGGATCTCGAACTGGCCTACACCCTTGCCGATGGGGTTGACTACCTCGGCGCCGGCATCGATGCCGGTTTGGACATTGACACGTTCGCACCTCGACTGTCGTTCTTCTGGGGTATCGGGATGAACTTCTTCATGGAGGTGGCCAAGCTGCGTGCCGGCCGGTTGCTCTGGAGTGAGCTGGTCGCCGGCTTCGGCACGACGAATCCCAAATCCCTCTCGCTGCGCACGCATTCACAGACCTCGGGATGGTCGCTTACCGCGCAGGATCCATTCAACAACGTCGCACGCACGTGCATTGAAGCGATGGCCGCCACTCAGGGCCACACGCAGTCACTGCACACCAACGCTCTCGACGAAGCGTTGGCCCTGCCCACCGACTTCTCCGCGCGCATCGCCCGCAACACGCAACTGCTCCTGCAGCAGGAGTCCGGCACCACACGGCCGATTGATCCGTGGGCCGGCTCCTACTATGTTGAGTGGCTCACGCACCAGTTGGCACAGCGGGCGCGCGCCCATATCGCAGAGGTGGCCGAACGCGGAGGAATGGCGCAGGCGATCAGCGAGGGCATCCCCAAACTTCGTATCGAAGAAGCCGCTGCACGAACCCAGGCGCGGATCGACTCTGGACAGCAGCCGGTGATCGGCGTGAACAAGTATCAGGTCGACGAGGACGCGAATCTAGAGGTTCTCAAGGTGGAGAACAGTCGAGTCCGGACTGAGCAGCTGGCCAAACTTCAGCAGCTTCGCGCCGACCGCGACGATGCCACTGTGCAGGCGGCGCTAACCGCACTCACCCGAGCGGCAGGTACGCGGGAGCGTGCGGGTAACAACCTGCTCGCGCTTGCCATCGATGCCGCCCGCGCGAAGGCGACGGTCGGCGAGATCTCCGATGCACTGGAAAAAGTGTACGGCCGCCACCAGGCTGAAATCCGAACCATTTCAGGGGTTTACCGCGACGAAGTGGGCCGCGGGGCAGCACATAAAGGAGTGAGCACAGGAGGCAGCATCACCGGACTAACCGAGGCCACCCGACTGGTGGCGAAGTTCGCCGAAGCCGACGGACGCCGGCCTCGCATCCTGGTCGCGAAAATGGGCCAGGACGGTCACGATCGGGGTCAGAAGGTGATCGCGACGGCGTTCGCCGATATCGGGTTCGACGTCGATGTCGGCTCTTTGTTCTCCACGCCTGACGAGGTCGCGAGGCAGGCTGCCGATAACGACGTCCATGTCGTCGGGGTGTCGTCACTGGCCGCCGGTCACCTCACCCTGGTGCCCGCGCTCCGGGACGCACTGGCTGAGGTTGGCCGGCCGGACATCATGATCGTGGTGGGCGGCGTCATCCCGCCAGGCGACTTTGATGAGCTCTACGCCGCTGGCGCTACCGCTATCTACCCGCCGGGCACGGTGATCGCCGACGCCGCGGTGAGCTTGTTGCACAAGCTCGCTGAGCGTCTCAGCTATGAACTGAGCTGATGGAGTCCGACAGCGATGCGGCAGCGCTCGCCGAAGCGATTCGCGGTGGCGACCGTGCAGCATTGGCTCGGGCAATCACGCTCATCGAGTCGACCCGGATCGATCATCGCAGCCAAGCCCAGGAATTACTTCTGCAGTTAATGCCGCACGCGGGCAGCGCGATGCACGTGGGCATCACCGGGGTGCCCGGGGTGGGGAAGTCCACCACCATCGAGGCGCTCGGTATGTACCTCATCAGAAAGGGTCATCGGGTAGCGGTGCTGGCGGTCGATCCGTCCTCGACACGCACCGGAGGTTCGATCCTGGGGGACAAGACCCGAATGGCACAGCTGGCAGTGCACCCGGCGGCCTACATTAGGCCGTCGCCAACCTCGGGCACTCTCGGCGGGGTGGCCAGGGCGACCCGGGAGACCATCGTGCTCCTCGAGGCCGCTGGTTTCGACGTCATCCTGGTGGAGACCGTCGGGATCGGGCAGTCAGAGGTCACCGTCGCCAACATGGTCGACACCTTCGTATTCTTCACCCTGGCCCGTACCGGAGACCAACTCCAGGGCATTAAGAAAGGGGTGCTCGAACTTGCCGACATCGTCGTGGTCAACAAGGCCGACGGCCAGCACGCGATTGAAGCCCAGGCGGCAGCACGAGAACTTGCCGCCGCGATTCGGCTGATCTATCCCCGCGAAACAATCTGGCGCCCACCGGTGCTGACAATGAGCGCACTGACCGGTGACGGTTTGCCCCAGCTGTGGGACGCCGTGCTCGAACATCGCGATGTGCTCACCGCGGCAGGGGAGTTCGACGCCCGGCGGCGCGCCCAGCAAGTGGACTGGACCTGGTCGATGGTGCGCGACACCGTGCTTGACCGGGTGCTTACCCATCCAGCAGTAACGGCGATGCGTGCTGAGGTCGAGAGAATGGTCCGCGATGGGGAACTGACTCCCGCCCTCGCGGCCCAACAGATTCTCGACGCTGCCGAACGGAAAAGTTAACGGATCCGCAACGATTTCCCGAAACCCTACGTTTGGCTTGTAAATTCAGCTGTTGTGACCCAGGTGAGATCTGGCGGCAGCAGCACAGTCCTGCCACGCGGGGTTCAGGGCGTTGCTGATCCCGCTTTCGCCTGTGCGATAAAGAATTTCGCGAATCTGTTCCCAAATCCGCGGTTCGGTGGTGGGGCGCTGGCGGTCTATCTCGACGGGCAGCCCGTTGTGGACGTGTGGACGGGGTGGTCTGATCGACGTGGCCGGGTGCCGTGGTCGGCCGACACCGCCCCGATGGTTTTCTCCGCGACCAAGGGCGTGACATCCACGGTCATCCACCGACTTGCTGACCGAGGTTTGATCGATTACGACGCCCCGGTAGCCGAGTACTGGCCTGATTTCGGCGCGAACGGGAAGGCAAAGATCACCGTCCGAGATGCAATGCGACACCGGGCGGGCCTCTCCAACCTTCGGGGGGTGCGCCGGCGCGAACTTCTCGACTACCGCCATATGGAGGAACGGATCGCGGCGGCGCCCGTCGACAGACACTTCGGGAAGCCCGCCTATCACGCTCTGACCTACGGCTGGTTGATGTCGGGTCTGGCCAGAGCGGTGACCGGCAGCGGGATGCGGGAATTGATCCGCCTCGAGGTCGCCAAACCGCTCGATACCGATGGCATCCACCTGGGACGGCCGCCGGAGGGCTCGCCCACTCGAGTTGCGCGCATCATCGGACCCCAGGCGAATGTCCGCAATCCGCTGTTCAACGCGATTGCACCCCGGGTTGCGGCCCTGGAGGTGTCCGCAGCGTTCGGCTCCATGTACTTCCCAGGTATGCGGTCCGTCGTTCAGGGCGACACGCCACTGCTGGACAGTGAGATTCCCTCGGCCAACGGCATCGCGACGGCGCGAGCGCTGGCGAGGATGTATGGAGCCATCGCTAATGGCGGCGAGATCGACGGCCGCCGGTATTTGTCAGCTGAGCGGGTGGCCGCCCTGATCGGCCGTCGCAGCATGCGCCCGGACCGCAATCTCTTGGTGCCGATGACGTTCCACCTGGGATATCACGGGCTGGGGGTTCCCGGTCTGCTGCCCGGGTTCGGTCATGTCGGACTCGGGGGATCGGTGGGTTGGGCGATTCCCGAATCGGGCCTGGCCTTCGCACTCGTCCACAACCGGCTGCTGACGCCGTTCCTGATGTCCGACCAGGCCGGCTTTGTGGCCATGGCCGCACTCGTGCGCCGGGGCGCCGGCCAGGCTCGCAGGCACGGTTTCACCCCGATCACCGAGCTCGGTTCAGCCTACGGTCACTCCGGGGCCGGGGTGGCGACGGGATAGCGGCACGATCCGGTTTCGCGGTCAGCGGACGCTGGACGGTCCGATTTCCGGGCTGCGGGGTCCCCGACGCGCCAGTTCCCAGGGTGATCTAGCTAACACCAGAGCGGATGAGGGGCGGGGTAGCAAATCACCCTTAAATCGAGGTCGGATCGACGTTGCGGGCACGTCTGGCTTTTTTCTCAGCGAATAGATACGTATTTAAAATACATAACTCAATAGTTGAGCATCGTTATTTTGCCAAGTTCGCCCGAACCCTTTGATAAAGCCTGCGTGGATACCTGGTCATGAAATGCATCTGACGGCATAGTTTCAGGCCTCTTTTCGTGACTTCAACCCTCTCAGCCTGCTCTCAGGTTGATTGCCGCACGATCGGCGTGAATCAGAAAACTGATGCTCAGCGCCTTGATGAAGATAAAGTGGAGGTAGCCCAATCTCTCAGGAAATCCATCAGAAGGTCATGGTCGGATCGGCCTTCCGGGGTGGTAACTAACCACGGTTTCGGGCTGCGATGCGCAATTTGCCCGAACCTGTATCAAGGGCACACGAGACCCCGCCAAAACAGTTTGCTGGAGAGCCTAAGAGGCATCATATAGCGATAATTCAGCATGCTGAGCTCTCGCAACCTTGCGGAAGGGGTCCGAGAAGGGTCTGTATGCCGTATCGACACCCGTGTAACTTGCTCCTCCGAAAACGATAGAAATCCTCTGAACAGGTATTTCATGACCAGGCATGGTTACTTGCGCGATGGCCCGCGTGGTTTTCTGGACAGAGTCAAGAGGATGCGTCCAGCAAACATATTTTTGATGGACCGCCCGGACAGCGAGATCTGCCGAAACACGGCAAAATCTTGTTTACCGCGCCGGAAGATAAACCTCGCAATTTCGAACCAAATCGGTTACGCTAGCGGCAGCACTGGCAACCTCAAGTTGATGTCGAACGCAATGGCGCGCTCCACATGGAAGTTCTTTAGGTGGCCCTGAAGTGAAACATCGTGCCCCGCATTGACGAAGAACGAGGTGTGAGCGAAGTGCGCGGATCCTCCCTGACCCCCATCGCCGTTGTGGGCATGGCCTGCCGGCTCCCGGGCGGTATCGACTCTCCCCACAAGCTATGGCAGGCACTCCTTCGGGGTGACGACCTTGTCACCGAGGTCCCCGCCGACCGCTGGGACGCCGACGAACTCTACGACCCGGAGTCGGGTGTGCCGGGCCGGTCGGTGTCGAAGTGGGGAGCATTCCTCGACGACGTGACCGGTTTCGACCCCGATTTCTTCGGTATCAACGAGCGCGAGGCCATCGCCATGGACCCGCAGCACCGGGTGCTGCTGGAGACTTGCTGGGAGGCCGTCGAGCAGGCCGGCCGCACGCCGGCTTCCATGTCGGGTACGTCCACCGGTGTATTCATCGGCATGTCGCACGACGACTACGCGATGGTCACGAGCGATGCAGGCGCCTTCGGTCAGGCGTATGCGTTTACCGGCAACCCGTTCAGCATGGCGTCCGGTCGCGTCGCGCATGCGTTAGGACTGCACGGCCCCGCGCTGACCCTCGACACCGCCTGCTCGTCGAGCATGGTTGCAGTCCACCAGGCATGCCGCAGCCTGCATGACGGTGAAAGCGAAATGGCGATCGCCGGTGGCGTGATGCTGATGCTCGACTCGCGCCTCTATGCCTCGGCCTCCGGTCAGGGCATGCTGTCGGCGACCGGTCACTGCCATTCCTTCGACGTAGCAGCGGACGGCTTCGTCCGTGCCGAGGGTTGCGGAGTGGTCGTGCTCAAGCGACTCGATGATGCCCAGCGCGATGGCGACCGAGTTCTCGCCGTCATTCGCGGTACCGCTTCCAATCAGGACGGTCGCACCGATAACATCCTGACCCCGTCGGAAGACGCTCAGGTGGCCGTATTCCGCTCGGCGCTGGAGTCCGCGGGCATCGACCCCGCAACCGTGGGCATGGTCGAGGCGCACGGAACCGGAACCCCGGTCGGTGACACCATCGAATTCAACAGTGTGTCGACCGTCTACGGCACTGAGGGGCGCTGCGCGCTCACCTCAGTCAAGAGCAACTTCGGCCACGCCGAGTCCGCAGCCGGCGTGCTGGGTCTGATGAAGGCCGTGCTGTCGGTGCACCACGGTGTGGTTCCGAAGAACCTCCACTTCAACCAACTTCCCGACCACCTGGCCGAGATCGAGACCGGATTGTTCGTACCGCAGGAGGCCACCGGGTGGCCGGTCGACGAGCGCATCGCTCCGCGGCGCGCGGCCGTCTCCTCGTACGGCATGTCGGGCACCAATGTGCACGCCCTGCTCGAGCAGGCACCGGCCCCGATGGTCGCCGATGCCGACAACGCCGGGGTCGATTCGACGTGCGAGCAACTTATTTTCCCGGTGACGTCCTCATCGGCAGACGGGCTCCGTGAGACCTCCGCACTGCTGGCCGACTGGGTCGAGGCTGCCGATGATGACCTGAACCTGGCCGATCTGGCTTACACCCTGGCCCGTCGTCGCGGTCACCGCCCGGTGCGCAACGCCGTGATCGCCGATAGCAGGGACGTTCTGGTCGAAAGCCTGCGGGCGGTCGCCGATGGCGATGACCCGTTCCAGGCTGCCGTGGGCCAGGACGATCGTGGACCGGTGTGGGTCTTCTCCGGCCAGGGTTCGCAGTGGGCGTCGATGGGAGTCGGTCTGCTCGCAGTGGAACCTGTGTTCGCCGCC
This sequence comes from Mycobacteriaceae bacterium, assembly GCA_037138615.1. Lineage (GTDB taxonomy): Bacteria > Actinomycetota > Actinomycetes > Mycobacteriales > Mycobacteriaceae > Mycobacterium. Next base: position 39,991 of record JBAXIA010000009.1, read on the forward strand.
AAGATCGCCGAACTCGAGCCCCTTATCGCCGCCGAGTCCGGCTTCTCCGTCACCGAGGCGATGGTGGCACCGGAGACGGTCGTCGGGATCGACCGGGTTCAACCCACGCTGTTCGCGATGCAGGTCGCGATGGCTGCCACCATGAAGTCCTACGGGGTGACACCCGGAGCGGTCATCGGCCACTCGCTGGGCGAGGTCGCCGCGGCCGTCGTCTCTGGCGCACTGTCGCTGGAGGACGGCGTCAAGGTGATCTGCCGTCGTTCACTGCTGTGCGTGAAGATCGCCGGCGGTGGCGCGATGGCAGCCGTCGAACTACCCGCCCAGCAGGTGCGTGAGGAGTTGGAGCGGCAGGGTATCGAGGATGTCGTGGTCGCCGTCGTGGCCTCCCCGACCTCCACGGTGATCGGCGGTGCCACCGAGACGGTGCGCCGCATCGTCGCCGAGTGGGAACAGCGCGAGATCATGGCCCGGGAAGTGGCGGTCGACGTTGCGTCGCACACCCCGCAGGTCGAGCCGATCCTCGATGAGCTGGCCGGGATGCTCGATGACATCACCCCGTTGACTCCGGAGATTCCGTACTACTCTGCGACACTTTTCGACCCGCGTGAGCAGCCGTATTGCGATGTCGACTACTGGGTGGACAATCTGCGCCACACCGTTCGGTTCGCTGCCGCGGCGCAAGCCGCGCTCGAGGACGGCTTCCGGGTGTTCGCCGAACTGGCGCCGCACCCGTTGCTCGTTCGCGCCGTCGACCAGACCGCCGCCACACTGGATATACCGGTGGCGGCCGTGGCCGGAATGCGCCGTGGCCAGGACATGCCGAACGGACTTCGGACCCTGCTGGGAGATCTTTTCGCGGCCGGGGCCAACGTTGATTTCGGCATCCTGCTGCCTGCGGGCAGGCTGGTTGACGCCCCGCTGCCGATCTGGAGCCATCGCCCGCTAGTGCTGGAGCGGCAGACCGCCGACCAGGGCCGTGGTGCGCATCTGGTCTCGACTCATCCGCTGCTGGGTTCGCATGTGCGCCTGTTCGAGGAGCCGGAACGCCATGTGTGGGCGGGCCAGGTCGGCACCGCAGCGCTGCCGTGGTTGGTCGATCACCAGGTCAACAACGTGGCCGCTATGCCGGGCGCTGCGTTCTGCGAAATGGCACTGGCAGCCGCCCGTACCGCTCTCGGTGAAGCCGCCGAGGTCCGCGATGTTCGCTTCGAGCGGATGCTGTTGCTGGAGAACGAGACCGGGATCAGCGTCGAGGCATCCGCAAAGTGCCCTGGCACACTCGAGTTCCAAGTTGACACCGACCATGATGGCGAGCATGAGCGTCGTGCCAGCGCGGTCCTGCAGGCGATCGACGCCGACGCCAATGACCGTCCGGCCGACTACGACATGGACGCACTTCTCGAGGCACACCCGAATCGCGCCGATGGTGCCGAGGTTCGGCAATGGTTCGACACCCGCGGAGTGCAGTTCGGTCCTGCCTTCACGGCGCTGACTGCTGTGAATGCCGGCGAAGACACCTCTGACACCGTGCTGGCCGAAATCGGCCTGCCGAGCGTGATTCGCGGCCAGCACACCGCCTACGGAATTCACCCCGCGCTGCTGGACGCCTGCTTCCAGTCGGTCGCCGCGCACCCCGGCGTGCAGAACACCGGGACCGGTGGCCTGTTGCTGCCGCTGGGTGTGCGTCGTCTGCGCGCCTACGGTGCAGCCAACAAGGCGCGGTACTGCCTGACTCGAATCGTCTCCCTGGACGGCTCCGGTGTGGAGGCGGACCTGCATCTGGTCGATGAGTACGGTGTCGTTCTGCTCGCCGTCGAAGGTCTGTCCATGGGCACCGGCAACTCCGACGGTGATCGCGTGCTCAACGAGCGGCTTATGGCCGTCGAGTGGAGCAAGCAGGAGTTGCCTGCCCTGGCGCCCCATTTCAACGCCGGATCCTGGCTGCTGGTCAGCATGTCGAACACCACCGACATCCTGGCCTCGGAACTCACCGACGCGCTCAAGCTCAGTGACGCGGACGTGACGACGATGTCGTGGCCGCAGCATGCCGACCACGCTGCCAACACCGAACGGATGCAGACCTATCTGGCTGAGGGCCGCTTCGAGAACATGGTCGTGGTGGCCGCTCCGCGAGCCGGTCACGCCCCGGAGCAGCTGGCCCAGCTCGGTGGAGAGCACGTCCGCGATCTGGTCCGGATCGTCCGCGATCTGCCCGAGGCTGCCGGCGAGACGCCGCGGCTCTACGTCGTGACCCGCGGTGCGCAGACGGTTCTGCCAGGCGAGCGCCCCAACCTCGAACAGGCCGGCCTGCGGGGTCTGTTGCGGGTGATCGGTGCCGAGCACCCGGCCCTGCACCCCACCCAGATCGACGTCGATGAGGAGACCGAGGGCACGTTGGTCGCCCAACAGCTGCTGCTGGGATCGGATCAGGACGAGACCGCATTCCGCGACCAGGAGTGGTACACGGCCCATCTGTTCCCGGCGCCGCTGCGGCCCGAGGAGCGATACACCACCGTGGTCGATCACTCCCTGGATGGCATGCGGATGGAGATTCGCACGCCGGGTGATTTGCAGACCCTGGAACTGACCGCGTTCGAGCGCACTGCGCCCGGTCCGGGTGAGATCGAAGTCGCGGTCACCGCGTCCAGCCTGAACTTCGCCGACGTGCTGGTGGCGATGGGTCGCTACCCGAGTTACTCGGGCAAGCCGCAACTCGGCATCGACTTCGCGGGCGTGGTCACCGCAGTAGGACCGCACGTGCGCAACCACAAGGTGGGTGATCACGTCGGCGGCATGTCGCCTAATGGCTGCTGGGGAACCTTCCTCACCTGTGATGTCGACGTTGCGGTCAAGCTGCCCGCCGGTCTGCGTGACGATCAGGCCGCTGCGGTGTCGACTGCTGCTGCCACCGCGTGGTACGGGCTGCAGGACCTGGCTCGGATTAAGCCCGGTGACAAGGTGCTGATCCATTCCGCCACCGGTGGGGTAGGTCAGGCAGCGATCGCCATCGCCCGGCTGGCGAGGGCGGAAATCTATGCCACCGCCGGCACCCGTGAGCGCCGGGAGATGTTGCGGCGCATGGGAATCAACAATGTTTACGATTCGCGCAGCGCGGAGTTCGCCGAGCAGATCCTCGAGGACACCGACGGCTATGGCGTCGACATCGTGCTGAACTCGCTGACCGGTGCCGCCCAGCGTGCCGGTGTGGAGCTGCTGGCATTCGGTGGCCGGTTCGTCGAAATCGGTAAGAAGGACATTTACGGCGATACCCGGATGGGCCTGTTCCCGTTCCGTCGCAACCTGTCCTTCTACGGTGTCGATCTCGCCCTGATGTGCTCGACGCATCCGGCCCAGATCCGCGAACTGCTCAACACCGTCTACCGGCTGACCGCCGAAGGTGTTCTGCCACAGCCGGAGACGACGCTGTACCCGTTGGCTGATGCGGCCACCGCCATCCGTGTGATGGGTGCCGCCGAGCACACCGGCAAGCTGGTCCTGTCGATCCCACGGGTGGGTCAGAGCACCGTGGTGGTTCCGCCGGAGCAGGCGAATGCGTTCCGTTCCGATGGCGCCTATATCGTCACCGGTGGATTGGGTGGGCTGGGATTGTTCCTGGCCTCGAAGATGTCGGCGGCGGGTGCCGGGCGCGTCGTGCTCAACTCCCGGTCAGAGCCGAAGCCGGCGGCGCTGGCCGAGATTGAGCGGATGCGCGCGGCCGGTACCGAGGTTGAGGTCGTCAGCGGGGACATCGCATGCCCGGACACGGTTGACCAGTTGGTGTCGGTGGCCACCTCAACCGGACTTCCGGTCCGTGGTGTGTTGCACGCCGCCGCGGTGGTCGAGGATGCGATCCTGGCCAATATCACCGACGATTTGGTCGAGCGGGACTGGGCGCCGAAGGTCTACGGCGCTTGGCATCTGCACCGTGCGACCACATCGCAGCCGCTGGACTGGTTCTGCTCGTTCTCCTCGGCAGCGGCGTTGCTCGGCTCACCCGGGCAGGGTGCCTACGCGGCAGCCAACAGCTGGCTGGACGGGTTCACCCACTGGCGGCGGTCCCAAGGTCTGCCGGCCACCGCGATCGCGTGGGCCGCGTGGGATGAGATCGGCGCGGGTGCACACCTGGCTGCCAACGGGAACACCACAATGATCAGCCCGGAGGAGGGCGCGCAGGCGTTCGAGGCACTGCTGTGCCACAACCGGGCCCACAGCGGCTACGCGCCGACCATCGGCACACCGTGGTTGACCGACCTCGTTCAGCGCAGTCCGTTCGCGGAGGCGTTCCAGTCCAGTGCTGATCGCCCGGCCGACACCGGTAGCTTCCGTGCCGAATTGCACTCGGCCCCGCGGGAGGAGTGGCCTACCCTGGTCCGTCGCCTGGTGGCCGAACAACTCAGCCTGATTCTGCGCAGGTCGGTCGATCCTGATCGGCCTATCTCGGAGTATGGTTTGGACTCGTTGGGGAACCTCGAACTGCGCACCCGGATCGAGACGGAGACTGGTATCCGCGTCCGTTCCATGGACATCACCACCGTTCGTGCGCTGGGCGAGAGCCTCTGCGAGACGTTGACCGGTGTCCTCACGTCAGCTCGCTGACAGGATCGATTAGGGAGCGAGTTCAGTGGTTGCTCTAACGGCGATCCACGATTGGGTGGACGCGCCGGGTTCCGTGATCTCATGGGGTCCGTCTCCTGGGAGTTCCAGCAAGATCGCGCAAGCTCCGGCGACGGATGTGCCTGCCAGCTATCAGCAGGAGCAGCACATCCGCACCTTCCGGGAACACTCGGCGAACGGGCTGGAGATGGCCCGGTTGCTGATTCCCTCGTGGAATATCCAGGGACGCTGCGACATCCGAGCGATGACTTTTGTGATCAACTCCTATCTGCGCCGGCATGACACCTACCACAGCTGGTTCGAGTTCGACGGTAATGACCGAGTCGTTCGGCACACCACTGCGAACCCGGCGGATATTCAGTTCGTCGCGACCAAGCACGGAGAGATGACCGCAGCGCAGTGGCGGGAACACATCCTGGCCACGCCGAGTCCGCTGGAGTGGGACTGTTTCCGGTTCGGTGTGATACAGCGCGCTGATCACTTCACGTTCTACGCGTGCATCGATCACGTCCATGCCGATGCGATGTTTATGGTCAATCTGTTTGTGGAACTCAACATGAACTATGCGGCTCTGGTAGAGGGAGGCGCACCGCTGCGGCTCCCGGAGACAGGCAGCTACAACGACTACTGCATTCGGCAGCGTGAGTACACCTCGGGGCTGACACTGGAGTCGCCGGAAGTCGCCGAATGGATCGAGTTCCTGCAGAGCAATGGTGGGACCCTGCCGAAGTTTCCGCTGCCACTGGGTGACCCGTCCGTGCCGTGTACGGGAGATCTGATCACCGTGAAGCTGATGGACGCCCATGACACCGACCGGTTCGAATCGGTGTGCACCTCGGCTGGAGTGCGCTTCATCGGCGGTGTGTTCGCCTGCGCTGCAATCGCCGAGCGCGAACTGGCCGGCATTGACACCTATCACGTGATCACACCGACAACGACCCGGCGTACGCCGGCGGATTTCCAGACGACGGGCTGGTACACCGGTGTGGTCCCGATTTCGGTGCCCGTGGTGGGGATGTCGTTCGCCGAAGTGGCTCAGGCCGCCCAAGCTGCCTTCGATTCCGGCATGCCGATGGCCAACGTGCCGATCGAACGGGTTCTGGAATTGGCTGCGGCAGTGCCCGGCATTAAAAAGCCGGGGCCCGGGGTGCCGATGCTGTCCTACCTCGATATCGGTCTGCCGCCGCTCGACCCCGTGGTCATGGGCCAGTGGCAGTCCCGCAATGGTCAGCTGTACACCGACCTCGGTGCGGCAAACCAGATCGGCATGTGGGTGAACCGTCGCGATACCGGGACCACCATTACGGTGGCCTACCCGGATAACGCCGATGCCCGCGAATCGGTTGCCCAGTACGTCGATCTGATGAAGATGGTCTATCTGCGCGCCGCCGAGGGTCGCGCTGACACGCTATCCTCCCCGCGCATACCGAAGGCGACGGTTTGATTCAGATGGACCTTCCGGTGGTCGATGATCCGCGTTCCCAACCAGACAATGTATTGCCCTACCCCGACCAGGCGTTGTTCCTGGCGCTTCGAGGCGCCGACCAAGGGGCCGTCATGCAGGCACTCTGGGTTTATGACCACGAAATAGATCTCGACCGTGTGAAAAAGTTCCACGAGTACTTCAGTCGGGGTTTGGTAGCCCGCGGAATCGAGTCATCGCCGTTACCCTTCGGCCGCCACCGCTGGGTGGCGTTGACGGGTACCCAGCCCGAGTTTGACGTCGCCGAAAATCCGCGGGATCGCGCCGAGCTTTACGACTGGGCTGATGAGCAGGTCGCTCTTCCGTTGGATCCGGAGTGGGGGCCGGGTTGGCGCCTCGCCGGTCAGCGGCTCACCGATGGCGCAACCGCCGTCAGTCTGGTGGTGTCGCACTGCATCGCTGACGGGGTAGCTGCCTTTATGGCGTGCGTCGAGGCCATCAATGGCACCACACGGGACACCTGCTACCCGCCGCCCAGATCCCGAACCCGAGGCCGCGCGGTCCTGGCGGACCTTCGTCAGATGGCCCGGGATGCTCCGGAGATCGCCCGCACCTTACGCAAGGCGATCAAGACGCTCTTCAAACGCCGAACTGATCTGACCCGGACGTCGACGCCGCCGATGCCGTCAGCTGCAGGAGATCGCATTGCACTCGTCCCCTCGGCATCCATTGCAATCGATATTGAATCGTGGGACGCGCTCGCGGAACGACTTGGCGGTAATAGTTTTTCGCTTGTGGCTGGATTCGCCGGAAACCTGGCCCAGCGACTCAACCGAACCCGTGAATCCGACGGCGCGGTGACACTGATGATCCCGGTGAGTGAGCGGGAGGGGCTCGAAGACACGGGTGGCAACATGGTGTCGATAGCGAACGTGAGTTTTGACCCTGTTGGTGTGACTGCGGATCTGACCGGTGTGCGCACGGCGATCCGCAATGGGCTCAAGACGGCACGCGATGTTCCCGACGAAATGGTGGAGTTGCTGCCGCTGATCCCGTTCCTACCCAAGCGGGCGCTGGCCCGCATTGCGGATGTGGCGTTCGGTTTCTCGACCGATCTGCCGGTCTCGGTGTCGAACTTCGGAGACCTCCCAGCCGACCTCGGTCGCCTCGACGGCACTGATGCGGAGCATTTCTCCTTCCGCGGTGTGGACCGTAACGTGACACACGAAACCCTGGATCGCCGAGGCGGTATCTTGACCGTGACGGCCGGCCGTATCGCCGGCAAGATCACCATGACCGTCATCAGCTACCAACCCGGAATGCAGAACTCGCAGAGCGGATTGCGCCAGGTCATCGGGGAGACGCTCGCCGAGTTCGGACTCACCGGCGAGATCGCATAGTTGTGAGAGGTGGTTTGATCCGGTGACGACAGACGCACGACCGAAGCGCCGACTTCTGCGCCGCCGTGAGGCGGCACAACCCAACGATCATCGACTGGAGTTTTTGGATCAGGCCGCGCTGGAGCTGCATCATGCGACCGGCCGCGGCCAGTTGATGCAGTGTGTGTGGGTCTATGAACACCCGTTTGACGATGCCGGGTTTGAGCGGTTCCATCACAACCTCTATGCCTCACTGGGCAGCAGGCTGATCGAGCGTTCGCCGTTGCCGTTCGGCCGGCCACGCTGGGTTCAACCGCTAGGCCCGCCACCGCCAGTCCA